>NZ_AP017558.1:1978611-2308379 GCF_002355635.1 Halopenitus persicus
GGCCGCGGCGGCCCTGGATCTCGCCGGAGGCGGCGCCCATGTGCTCGGAGGGGACGTCGATCCGGACGTCCTGGATCGGCTCGAGCAGGCGGACCTCGCCGTCGATGAGCGCACGGTGAACCGCGTCGCGCACCGCCGGGATGACCTGTGCCGGACCGCGGTGGATCGTGTCCTCGTGGAGCTTGGCGTCGTGGAGGCGGAACAGCGCGCCCTGGACCGGCTCGGCGGCGAGCGGGCCGTCGTCGAGGGCCTCCTGGAGCCCCTCGAGAACGAGCTCCATCGTCTCGTTGAGGTGTTGGATACCCTTCGTGTCGTCGATGAGGATGTTGGTCCGGTGGATGTCCTCCACGTTCTGGGAGGTGTCCTTGTCCATTCCGGCCTCCTGCAGCGCCTCACGGCGCTCCAGTTCGGGCATGTCCATCGAGACCTCGCCGAGCTGGATCGCGTCGACGATGTCCTGGTCCATCGGCTCGACCGTGATGTAGAACTTGTTGTGTCGGTTCGGCGACTGCCCCTCGACCTCGCGGGACTCCTCCTGGGGCTGTTCGCGGTAGACGACGATCGGTTCGCCCGTGATGACCGGGATGCCCTGGTTGTCGCGGATCCGCTGGGTGATGACCTCGAGGTGCAGCTCGCCCTGTCCGCTGATCAGGTGCTCGCCGGTGTCCTCGTTGATCTCGATCTGGATGGTCGGATCCTCCTTGGCGACCTGCTGGAGCGTCTCGATGAGCTTCGGCAGGTCGTCCATGTTCTTCGCCTCGACGGACTTCGTGATGACCGGCTCGGAGATGTGTTCGATCGACTCGAACGGCGTCATCTCCACCGAGGAGACCGTGGAACCGGCGATCGCGTCGCGCAGGCCGGTGACCGAAGCGATGTTGCCGGCGGGAACGCGTTCCACTTCCTCGCGTTCCGACCCCATGAAGAGGCCGACGCTCTGGAGGCGGTTCTTGCCGGCCGTCCCGGAGACGTACAGCTCCTGCCCCTTCTCGAGGGTACCGGAGAAGACGCGGCCGGTCGCGATCTCGCCGGCGTGCGGGTCCATCGAGATGTCGGTGACCATGAAGACGACCTCGCCGTCCTCGTCGACGAGCTGCATTGACTCCGCGAGGGCGGAGTCCGGGTCGCCGCGCCAGATGCGCGGGACACGGCGGGGCTGGGCGTCGACCGGGTTCGGGAAGTGCTCACAGACCATGTCGAGCACGACGTCCGAAAGCGGCGTCCGCTCGTGGAGCTCCTCGCGCTTGTCGGCCCGCTCCAGGTCGATGATGTCGCCGAAGTCCATCCCGGTCCGCTGCATCGAGGGCATCGAGACGCCCCACTTGTACAGCGCGGAGCCGAAGCCGACGGTCCCGTCCTCGACGGAAACCGTCCAGTCCTCCGGGATGTCGTCCATGTTCTCCGCCATCCCGCGGATGAGCTCGTTGACGTCGCTGATGACCGCGAGCAGGCGCTCCTGCATCTCCTGGGGGCCCTCCTGGAGCTCGGAGATGAGGCGGTCGACCTTGTTGATGAACAGGGTCGGCTTGACGCCCTCGCGTAGGGCCTGCCGAAGGACCGTCTCCGTCTGGGGCATCGCGCCCTCGACGGCGTCCACGACCACCAGCGCGCCGTCGACCGCGCGCATCGCACGGGTGACGTCGCCGCCGAAGTCGACGTGGCCCGGCGTGTCGATGAGGTTGATGAGGTGGTTGGTGTCGTCGTACTCGTGGGTCATCGAGACGTTCGCCGCGTCGATCGTGATCCCGCGTTCCTGTTCGTCCTCCTTCGTGTCCATCGCGAGCTGCTCGCCTGCCGTGTCCTCGGAGATCATCCCCGCCCCGGCGAGGAGGTTGTCCGAGAGCGTCGTCTTCCCGTGGTCGACGTGAGCGGCGATGGCGATGTTCCGGATGTGCTCCGGATTGTCCATCAGCCGTTCACATTCCTGGACGATTTTCTTGCGTCGGCCCATTATGATGCGTTGTACCGCCAGCGGGGTCAAAAGGGTAGTGTTTCACGTCGGCCGGAGACGGACGTCTCGGCCCGTTTCGGTACGTTTCGTGTTGATCCGACCCACGGGAAGGATGCGGAACGAACCCTGCGGAAGCTCGACGGGGACGTCGCGGTCCGAGACCGAAACCGGCGGTTCACAACCGTCTTCTCGACGGCTCGGATACCACGAAAGCGCTTTAGGGCGGTAGGCCGTGATACTGATACGCATGGACCTCCGAGTACACGGCGACGTCGCTCCCGACCCGTTCCTGAGCGCGGCCGACCTCTTCGAGACGGAGTTCACGGTGGCGGACCCGGTTCGGGTTCGCGTCCGTGAGAACCCCGACGAGCGCACGTGGGCCGCCCACTATCCGGACCACCACGTGCTCAACATCTCGCGGCGGGCGGCGACGAGCGCGATGGCCCGCGAGTTGGCGATTCACGAGTTCGCCCACATGGTTCGTCACGAGGAGTCGCACCCGTCACACACCCAGTCCACCGAGGAGGCGCTCTATCTCGGACTCGCCGGCGAGTCGATCGAGCGTCGCAAACTCACTCACTGTTATCAGATCGCGAATCACATGAAGGACATCTACGCCGACGACATCACGCTCTCGGTCGCGCCGGCGGACAAGCTCCTCGGATTCCTGGAGTCGACCCTTGCGGGCGCGATTGCGGACCGACCGGTCCCGCCACGCCCGGGATCGACGCCGGTCACGCCCGGGGCCGACCCTGAAATAACGGCGGTCAACGCCGCGTTCGCCCTCGCGCTGGTCGAGCGTCACGGCCTCGCCGACCGCGACCACCGGCTGTACGACCTCGCACGGGCGGCCGGCAGCGATGCACCCGCGATCGACGTTCCGGACTTCAAGCGTCGATTCCTCGCGCTCGGACCGAACCCCTCCGAAAGCGACTATCGGAAGGCGTTGGTCGACGCGACGCGAGCGTACGCGGTCTAGAGGCTTTCAAGTGTCTTGGAGAGGCAGCTCTCAAGCTCAAGTGCCGGTTGGTGACCTCGACGTTCGGATCGCCGAGCGCCGCGCTGATCCGGGCGGAGAACGGGAGATAGAAGGTGCGGGCCGGTTTAGCGGGCCGCGGCCGCGACGCGTTCGCGCTCCTCCTTCTGGGAGATCGCGTACGTCTCGACGTCGTAGTCGGCCGCGCCGGTGAGCTGGCTGGCCAGCGCCTCGGCGGCCGTGGTGGTGGATTTGTACGTCGCCGACTCGACGCCGTCGGCGATGAACTTGAGGGCCTGGTCGACGCGGCGCTGGGGCGCGACGTCGACGGCTTTCGGGACCGAGATGCCGCCGTACTTCAGGCGGACGGTCTCCTCACGCGGGGCCGCGTTCTCGACGGCCGTCACGAGGACCTGCACCGGGTTCTCGTCGGTCCGCTCGTGGACGAGATCGAAGGCGTCACGGACGATCCGCGTGGCCTGCTGTTTCTTGCCGGTGTTCTCCTCGTTCTGCATCAGCCGGTTGATGAGCCGCTCGACGAGCGATATCTCCGACTTCTGGAACTGCTTGGAGGCGTGACGGCCCATCGTGTGGGCGATCGGCGTCACGTTGAGGTACCGCTTCGTGGAGGGGTCGCTGTAGGCGATCTCCGAGACGTCCCAGACGCCGAACAGCAGGGCGTTCTCGGTGGCAGCATCGCTGTCGGCGGGCGCGTCTGGCTCGGGCGTCTGTGCCTCGGCCGCCTCCGCGTCGTCGCTCTCGCTCATCGGACGGGCTTCTCCGCGTTGCCGCGAACCAGTTCGATCATCGAGACGCCGTTGACCTTCTCGACCTTGTAGTTGACGCCGGAGAGGTCGCCCATCGCGCGACCCTTCGCGCCGCCGATCCCGGCGATCGTGACCTCGTCGTGCTCGTCGATGAAGGAGATCGCGCCGTCGCCCGGACAGAACGCCGTGACCTGCTTGCCGTTCTTGATGAGCTGGACCCGGACGCACTTCCGGATCGCGGAGTTGGGCTGTTTGGCTTCGATACCGACCTTCTCCAGGACGATGCCGCGGCCCTGCGGCGCGCCCTCGAGCGGGTCTGACTTCTTTTTGAGCCCGCGCTCTCGTCGAGCGTACTCGGAGTCGGACCAGCGCCGCTTCTGCCGGTCCTGTTTGAGCTTGCGGGCCGCGTACTTACCGTTCGCCATCGTACCCACCCTTCCGAACGGAGCTACTTAAGCGCCCGCTTTCCGGAGCGGTGAAACCGACTCAGATCCGGCGAGGGATAGCTATCGTGGATTCTGAGCCGGTTTCTGATCACGGCGGTACCGGAAACGGCGGACGCTCAGAAACGATGAGAGGATAACGAGCACGCAGCGGTCGTTTCGGATCGCTCCGTGGCGATCCGCGATCGGCAGGTCGGCTCCCGTCAGTAGTCGGGCGACTCGTCCTCGACGGCCCGTTTCATCGAGTCACGGCGGGACTTGGCGTCGCGGCCGGTCGCCTCGAGGAGAAAGTCGTTCTTCGCGTCGACCGCATCGGCGGCTGCCTCCGCGTCCCCGTCGGCGATGACCTCCTCGGCGGGCCGCTCTTCGAAGTGGACTGCGAGTTTGTCCTTCTTGCCGTCGTAGCTCGCCGCGCCGGCGACTATCCGTTCGAAGACCGGATTCTCCGGTTCCTCAACGACGTATAGCTCGTGGCCGTTGACCTCTTCCGTGCCCGAGACCGTGCCGAAGTACTCCTCGATCGATCCCTTCAGATCCGGCATTCGCTCCTCGAGGTACTCGCCGCGGCGCATTTTGTACTCCTTCATTGCCGCGACGTTCGAAAGCGGGCGGTAAACCAGTTTCGTCACGAGCGACGCGCGTGAGCGGCTCCCGAACGTGGTGCACGGCGAACGTGATGCACGGCGAACCGGGACCCTCGGAACGTCGGAACACACCGCGAGGTTAGGCCGACTTCGAGGTTGGCCGTTCCGCGATGTAGCCACGCTTGCACTCGGGACAGATGTCGCCAGCCCGCATCGAACTCCGGCCCGCCGGCTGGACGAGGTCGCACTCCGGACAGAAGTATTCGGTCGCCGATTCCTCCGGCTCGGCCGCGACGTCGGCCTCGCGCACCGCGGTGATACCCGGGTCCTCGACGTCGATGCTTCCTCCGCCCTCGTCCGGGGGCCCCGACACGACGGCGGCGTCTGCCCCCGCAGAGCGATCGAGCACGTCAGTCGCCTCCTCGTAGTCGGCCGGGTCGTCTGCCTCCGGTGTCAACCCGCCCTCGAAGGAGACCGCGGACTCGACGGGGTCGCCGGCGTCCGGGTCGGGGTTCGCATTGAATCCCTCGTCCTCGCCGCGCTGCTCCGGCCACTCGCCGTGGCCGGTGTGCAGGTCGGCTGCGGTTCCGTTCGCGTCCTCGCCGGACGCGTCGCCGGAGGCTCCGGATCGGGTCTCGCCAGCTGCGTCGGGCGTCTCGGACGTTTCGGCCCCATTGGTCCCCTCGATCGACGATTCATCCGCGCTCGTCCGCGCGGAATCCTCCGCGGGCCACTCCCCGTGCTTCCGTGTCGGAGCCTCGCCCGTGTCGCCGGCGTCGGCGTCGAGGATGACGCCGTCGTCGGTCACGCCGTCGGCGGCGTCCGGATCGTCCGTTGACGCGTCCGATCGCGTCGCCGTCGCTCCTGGCGTCTCGTCGGCGGCGCTCGTCCCGCCATCCGGGTCGTCGTCGGGCTCGTCGGCGCCGATCAGTTCGGCACCGTCGTCCGGGCCCGCGTCGCCCGGATCCTCGTCCGACGAGGTGGTTTCGATCGGGTCCGCGATCGGTGGTTCCCCGCCGCCAGCATCGGGATCGACGTCGACCTCCGCGGAGCCGTCCCCTTCGACCGTGATCCCGTGGTCGTCCGTCGGCGAGTTCTCGCTCGGTTCGATCGCGTCGGCGTTCGCCACGTCGGTCTCCGTCCCGGCGGCGGTGTCGCGGGTGGTCGTGCCGATGATCTCCGCGTCGTCCGCCGTCGATCCGGTTCCGACGCCCGTGCTCGATTCGGTCGGCGATCCGGCCGTTTCCTCCTCGTCGACGGTCACCGCGGCGTCCGGCTCGTCGTTTCGACCGGACCGGGGCGTCTCGACCGCATCGCCGGCTCCCGCGTCGGCGGGCGTCTCCTCCCGATCGACGCGATCCGCCTCCTCGGTGAGCCGGTCAAGGGAGGTCACCTCGGTGTTCTCGCTGACGATCTGCGACTCGCCGCAGCGGTCACACCGCTTCACCTCGCGGACGGTCACGACGACCTGTTCCCCCTCCTCCTCGCGCTCACGCTCGAGTTCCGGCTCCCCGAAGTCGTGTCCGAGCAGACACCTGAGTCCCATTTACCGTGCCCTGTGCGGTCCGAACGTAAAAAACGTCGCCGTCGGCGTCCGACGGGCGGCGGACGAACCGAGCGCAAAACCGTCCCGAAACCGGAACTGCTCGGCCCGTCCGGTGTGCGGCGCGGTCCGAGTCCGGTGTGCGTTCAGCCCGAAACCCGTATCCCCTCCGGTCGACAACTCACGCGCGATGGACTGTGACAAGTGCGGCGCCGACGCGGTGACCCACGCGGCCTACTCCGGGGCCCATCTCTGTGGGGAGCACTTTCGCCGGTCGGTCGAGAAGCGCGTCCGACGACGCGTTCGCGAGGACGGCCTGCTCGCTCCGGACGCCACCCCGGACGACCCCGATCGATGGGTGATCGGCCTCTCCGGCGGCAAGGACAGCGTCGTTCTCGCGACGATCCTCGAGGAGACGTTCGGTCAGGACCCCCGCGTCGAGCTCCTCGGCCTGACGATCCACGAGGGGATCGAGGGCTACCGCGACGAGAGCCTCGCTGCCTGTCGCGAGCTGACCGACGACCTCGGGATGCACCACGAGGTGGTCTCCTACGCCGAGGAGTTCGGCGTCGAGATGGACGACGTCGTCGAGACCGACCCGGAAAACATGGCTGCCTGCGCCTACTGCGGCGTGTTCCGGCGCGACCTCCTCGAGCGGTACGCCGAGGAGCTCGACGCCGACAAGCTCCTGACCGGCCACAACCTCGACGACGAGGCGCAGACGGCGCTGATGAACGTCCTCGAGGGGGACGTCCGCCAGATCGCCAAACACTTCGACGCCTCGCTCGGGCCCTTCGGCGATCGGGACTCGGGACCGGCCGACGAGCCGGAGCCGGACGCCCGTGCCGAATCGGACCACTTCGTTCCGCGCGCGAAGCCGCTCCGGGACGTCCCCGAGAAGGAGGTCGCACTCTACTGTCACCTTCGCGATCTCCCATCGCACATGGCCGAGTGTCCACACGCCGCGGAGGCCTATCGCGGCGAGATCAAGTCTATCCTCCACGAGCTCGAGGAGTCTCACCCGGGCACGCGTCACTCGATCATGGCCGGCTACGAGGAGATCGCGGGGATCGTCGCCGACCGCTATCGCGAGGACGGTGACGACGACGACGCCGACCTCGGCGAGTGCGCCGAGTGTGGCTCGACGACGAGCCGCGAGGTCTGCCGGAAGTGTCGGCTGATCGAGTCGATCGAGGCGGTCTAGCGGCTGTGGTCGTCGGCCCTCTGCGGTCGTCGGCCCTTTTTTTACCGGTCGCCGGCGAGGACCGGATATGACGCGAGGAACATCCGACGACGACCGGCAGGACGGCGGGGACCGACGGGACGACGGCGACGCCCAACGCGACGGCGACGGACGACTCCACGATGAGGCCGTGATCCTCACGGGCGCCAGTCGTGGGCTGGGCGCCTCGATGGCCACGCAGTTCGTTCGTGAGGGCGCGAACGTCGCGCTCACCGCGCGTGGCGAGTCGGACCTCCGCACCGTCGCCGAATCGGTCGCCGACGCGCCGGGCGACACGATCGTCGTCCCCACCGACGTGACCGACGAGGCGGCGGTCGCCGCGCTCGTGGAGGCGACCGTGGATGCGTTCGGCGAGGTAACCGGGCTCGTGAACAACGCGGGGATCGGAACGCTGAGCCTGCACGACGAGCGACGCACCGTCCTGGAGACCGAGTCCGCGGACTGGCGTCGGATCCTCGAGGTCAACCTGACGGGCTCGTTCCTCTGTGTTCGACACGCCGTTCCGGAGCTGCTCGACGCCGGCGGCGGAAACGTGATCAACGTCTCCTCCGGGCTGGGACGACGCGCGGCGCCCGGCTGGGGCCCCTACGTCGCCTCGAAGTGGGGACTCGAGGGGTTCAGCCGCACGCTGTCCGACGAGATCGCGGACGCGGGCGTGAACGTCAACTGTCTCGACCCCGGCGGCCGGGTCGGGACGCGTTTCTGGGATCACCTTCCCGAAGGGGAACGGGACGACGTCCTCGAACCGGACGTGATGGACGAGGCGGCGACCAGGCTGCTCGCGCAGGGATCGGGCGGGGTCACCCGCGAGTCACATCCCGCCGCGGAGTGGGAACGGCGGCTGGATCGGGACGGATCGGCGTCGAACGAAGAGGCGAACGGGAAGTGACCTGCCACGCTAGCGCGGGCGGGTGCTGACCGCCGTCCCGGAGAGATTGACCCACAGCATTCCCTCGCCCATCTCCTCGTAGTCGAAGGACGCGCCCACGACCGCGTCGGCGCCGCGGTCGGCGGCCTCGTCCTCGAGGTCCGCGATCGCCTCGATCCGTCCGGTCTCGATCTTCTTCTCGTAGGACCCGCTGCGTCCGCCGACGACGTCCCGAATGCCGGCGGCGATGTCGCTGACGACGTTCGCGCCGATGACCGCCTCGCCGGACACCACGCCGTGGTACGTCGTTATCTCGCGGTTCTCCAGGCCGTCCGTCGTCGTGATCGTGACGTCGGTCATACGGCGGGACTACGCCGTGAACGATGATAACTGTGCGTGACGCACCGACTGGCCGGTCGCCCTCGAACGAGACGACCGGGACGGTGAGCGCCGAACGCGAGGGGGACCGAATGCGGCACCGTTAAAGCGAACTGCCGTTCGAGTCCGTTTCGGCGATCCGCCGGATCCGGTCGACGCCGTCGGTCTCCTCGATGACCTCGACGACGGCGTCGGGCACGAGGGTCTGCCAGTCGCGGTCGTGGATCATCCGCTCGCGCAGTTCGGTTCCCTCGAGAACGTCGCGCCGGAACATCGGCGACTGCCGGACCTCGACGCCGGCCTCCTCGAAGAGCCGGATGACGAGCGGGTTGTTCGAGTAGGCGACCTGGAACGCCGGCGACATGCTCTGGACGTGGCTGACCCAGACGGAGTTGCGTTCGAGGTCCTCGATCGGAACGACGTAGGTCGTGAGGTCGAGGTCCTCGACCGCCTTCGTCACCATCATCACGCGTTCGCCCGCGGTGAAGGGGTTCCGCGTGGAGTGTGAGTCGCCCGCGGACCCGATGCCGAGGACGAGCTCGTCGACCTCCTCGGCGATCTCCTCGACCATATGGAGGTGGCCGTCGTGAAACGGCTGGAAGCGGCCGATGTAGAACCCCCGCATATCCGGACCTACCGGCGGGATGGGTATTAAAGACGGCGAGTTCAGTCCGCTGCCGTAATGGCGTTCGATAGCGCCTCTCGTGGCCGTTCTCGACCGCTTCGACGACAACGGTGAGGGGAGAAAGTATATCAATCGCCGTCACCTCGATCCAAACAGCGACGAACGATTCTATGAGCAACGAGAAGGACGAGAACGAGCGCCCCACCGAGCACGGGGCACCCCCCTCCGGGGCGGGCGATCCGGCGGCACCGGCCGACCGCGAGAGCGACGGTGACGACCACGGACGTCCGGACGCGGACGGGGACACATCCGAGGAATCGACCGATCAGGGCCGAAACGGCGATCCGACTGCGGCCGACGATCGCCCCGCCGACGACGGGTCGGCTACCGGCGATCGGCCCGCCGCCGACCGGATCGACGACGACCCGGACGGGACCGGTTCCGAGGAGGACCCCGACGGGATGATCTATCCCGGCCCGGACTCGAACGGCGCGCTCACGACCGAGATATCGGAGGACGCCCCCACGGAGGGTGAAACACCCGACGCGACCCGGGACCGCGGGGAGCCCGAGGACGATCGACCGTCGATCGAGGAGCTCGGCAGCGACGTGGAGGTCCACGGCGCCGAGGTCGAGGAGGAGCCCGACGAGGACGATCTCCTCGGCGGCCTCAAGGTCGACTCGACCGAGGACATCGAGATCCCCGACCGGCTCGTCGACCAGGTCATCGGGCAGGAACACGCCCGCGACGTCATCATCAAGGCGGCCAAGCAGCGCCGCCACGTGATGATGATCGGCTCGCCGGGAACCGGCAAGTCGATGCTCGCGAAGGCGATGGCCGAGATGCTCCCGAAGGAGGAGCTACAGGACGTCCTCGTCTACCACAACCCCGACGACGGGAACAACCCGAAGGTCCGGACCGTTCCCGCCGGCAAGGGCGAACAGATCGTCGACGCCCACAAGGAGGAGGCGCGCAAGCGCAACCAGATGCGCAGCTTCCTGATGTGGATCATCATCGCCGTCGTGTTGGGCTACGCGCTCATCATCGCCGGCCAGATCCTCCTCGGCATCATCGCGGCCGGCGTCATCTGGCTCGCGTTCCGGTACATGAACCGCGGGTCCGACGCGATGATCCCGAACCTGCTCGTGAACAACGCGGACACGAAGACCGCCCCGTTCGAGGACGCGACCGGTGCCCACGCCGGCGCGCTGCTGGGCGACGTCCGCCACGACCCCTTCCAGTCCGGCGGGATGGAGACCCCCTCCCACGACCGCGTGGAGGCCGGAGCCATCCACACGGCGAACAAGGGCGTGCTGTTCATCGACGAGATCAACACCCTCGACATCCGCAGCCAGCAGCACCTGATGACGGCGATCCAGGAGGGCGAGTTCTCGATCACCGGCCAGTCCGAGCGCTCCTCGGGCGCGATGGTCCAGACCGAGCCCGTCCCCACGGACTTCGTGATGATCGCCGCCGGGAACCTGGACGCGATGGAGAACATGCACCCGGCGCTGCGCTCCCGGATCAAGGGCTACGGCTACGAGGTGTACATGGAGGACACGATCGAGGACACCCCGGAGATGCGGCGGAAGTACGCCCGCTTCGTGGCCCAGGAGGTCTCCAACGACGGTCGGCTCCCCGAATTCACCGCGGAGGCGATCGAGGAGATCATCCTCGAAGCGAAGCGCCGCGCCGGCCGGAAGGGCCACCTGACGCTGCTGTTCCGGAACCTCGGCGGGCTCGTCCGCGTTGCCGGCGACATCGCCCGCGGCGAGGGTGCGGAATACACCACCCGCGATCACGTGCTCCAGGCGAAGGGACGTTCACGCTCGATCGAGCAGCAGCTCGCCGACGACTTCATCGAACGGCGGAAGGACTACGAGCTGCAGGTCTCGGAGGGGCACGTCGTCGGTCGCGTCAACGGTCTCGCCGTGATGGGCGAGGACTCCGGGATCATGCTGCCCGTGATGGCCGAAGTCACGCCCTCCCAGGGCCCCGGCGAGGTGATCGCCACCGGCCAGCTCAAGGAGATGGCGCAGGAGGCGGTCTCGAACGTCTCGGCGATCATCAAGAAGTTCTCCGACGAGAACATCTCGGAGAAGGACATCCACATCCAGTTCGTCCAGACCGGCCAGCAGGGAGTCGACGGTGACTCCGCGTCCATCACGGTCGCGACCGCCGTCATCTCCGCGTTGGAGAACGTCGGCGTCGATCAGAACCTGGCGATGACGGGGTCGCTGTCGGTCCGGGGAGACGTCCTCCCTGTCGGCGGGGTCACCCACAAGATCGAGGCCGCGGCGAAGGCCGGCTGTGACCGCGTCATCATCCCGGCCGCCAACGAGCAGGACGTGATGATCGAGGACGAGTACGAGGAGATGATCGAGGTCATCCCCGTCAGCCACATCAGCGAGGTGCTCGACATCGCGCTGGAGGGCGAGGGGGAGAAGGACTCGCTCGTCTCCCGGCTCAAGTCGATCACCGGCTCGGCGCTGAAGGAACAGGGCGTCGCGAACCCCTCCAACCCGAGCCCGCAGTAGGGCTCGTCCCCGAGGGGCGCTGGTTTTTCGAATGCCGAACTGGACCGGATTCACGATCGCAAGCGTCGGTCTCACCCTCGTTCTGCTGGCGTTGACCCGCCGGTCGCAGGCCGTCCTGAAGGATCTCCGGGTCGTCGACGACGTGGACTCGCGGACGGAGGACGGTTCGAACGCCGGCGAGATTTCGGAGGCAGCCACGGCGTCGGCGGCCGACGCGACCTCGGAGACCGACGCGACGTCGGCGTCCGCTTCCCCCCACGACACGGGCTCGGCTCACGGCTCGTCCGCGGGCGACCGCGCTCCGACGATCACCACGCGACTGCTCCTCGCGAACGTCGTCGTCTCACAGGGCCTGTTCCTGGTCGCGGTCGTGGCGCTCGTGTGGTGGTACGACGTGCCGATGTCGACGCTCGGCCTTCCGCCGGAGTTGCTCGTCGTCCGCTCGGTCGGAGACGGCGTCCTCGCGGGGGCCGCCGTGGCCGTTCTGAACGAGCTCGGCGCGGGGATCGGGCGTCGGGTCGGACTGCCGGGCCCCGAACGACTCCGTGAGTCGCTGGCGCCGACGGACGCGGTCGAGTGGGCGGTGCTGCTCGTGGTCGTTCTGCCCACGATCGCCGTCTTCGAGGAACTCCTGTTTCGCGGCGTCCTGATCGGCGCCTTCGCGGCTGGGCTGGGCATCACCCCGTGGCTGCTCGTCGCCGGATCCGCGCTCGCGTTCGGCCTCGGACACGGCGCACAGGGCCCCCTGGGCGTGACCGTGACCGCGGTTCTCGGAACGGTTCTCGGCGGTCTCTTCGTCGTCACCGGCTCCCTCGTCGTCGTGGCCGTGGCTCACTATGTGATCAACGCGGTCGAGTTCGTCGTCCACGAGGGGCCGGTCGAGTCCTCGGACGTCGGCGCGTGGTTCGCCCGGTGAGGGCGCCGATCGCTTCACTCCGTGGTTTCGTCACTCCCGCACACCCGCGATCCACCCGGGTGAACGCGACAGACCGTCGGATCGTAGCCGGCGTCGGACAGGCCGGTTCCGAGCGCGAAGACGGTCCGACCGAGCATCGCCATCGACGCCTCGCCGCCGACGTCGTCGACCAGGTCGATCGCCTCCGCGACCGCCGGCACGAGCAGCCCGGCCTCGCGCGCGAACGTTCTCGAGGCCTCCATCAACGTCGACAGCGTGGGCTCTCCCTCCAGGGTCGTCAGCGCGCGCTCGCCGGCGGTCGAGAGGTCCGCGGTGTCGTCCTCGAGGACCGACTCGGTCGGCAGCTCGCCGAAGGTGACGTACTCGACGCGTGTGGTCGCCGGAATCCCGTCGAGCGTGCCGTAGCCCGGTGCACCCGGCTCGAGACGGATCGGGGCCCCGCCGCGGGCCTGTGCGACGACGTCGCCGAGCCCGGTTCCGGCCTCGACCTCGGCGGCGTGGGCGATCCGGATCAGATCGTTCTCCGACCGTCCGATCCCGAGCGCGTCGGTTGCTGCGAGGGCGGTTCCGAGCGCCGCCGCTCCCGAGACGCCGAACCCGGCGCCGATCGGGAGATCGGTCTCGATCGCGACGCGTGCGTCGACGTCCAGCGTCGAGAGGACGAGCGTTACCGGATCGATCGTGGTCGACTCGCCGTTCACCGTCTGTCTCGCGGTCGCGTCCGGCTCCGTGACCGGATCGACGGTGACCGTCACGCCGTCCGAGACCGTGAGTCCCGCGCCGCGGGAACCCGCCGCGTGGACGTTCCGGTCCGGATGGGGGCTGAAGAACGCCGTGACGTGTCCGGGGACGAACGCGCTCGACGGATCGCCGGTCATTCGAACGGATCAGCGTCGGTCATTCGAACGGGCTAGGGGCTGAGCCGCTGGCGGTCACGCGGGAACAGCACCGCCTCGCGGATGTTCTCGAGGCCCAGCATCGTCATCACGAGACGCTCGGCGCCGATGGCCCAGCCGGCGTGTGGGGGCATCCCGTACTTGAACATCTTGGTGTAGTACTCGAACTCCTCGGGATCGAGCCCCTGCTGTTCGAAGCCGGCGATGAGCTCCTCGTAACGGTGTTCACGCTGGCCGCCGGAGACGAGTTCCATCCGCGGATGCATCAGGTCGAAGCCGGTCGAGAGCGTCTCGTCGCCGTCGTAATCCTTGATGTAGAACGGCTTGATCTCGGAGGGCCAGTCGGTGATGAAGTAGTGTTCGCCGACGTCCTCACCGAGCGCGTGTTCACCCTCGGTCGGGAGGTCGTCACCCCACACGAGCTGGTCGTCGAGTTCGCCGGTGGCGTTGATCCGTTCGATGGCCTCCTCGTAGGTGAGCCGCGGGAACGCCTCCGCCGGCGGCGCAAAGGAGTCCTCGAGACCGAGGGCCTCGAGCTGCGGGCCGCAGTTCTCGGCGACCGCCTCGTAGGCCGACCGGATGACCGACTCGCAGACGTCCATCGCGTCCTCGTGGTCACAGAAGGCGCCCTCGAAGTCGATCGAGGTGGCCTCGTTGAGGTGTCGCGGCGTGTTGTGCTCCTCGGCGCGGAATATCGGCCCGATCTCGAAGACGCGCTCGAGACTCGAGCCCGCCGTCAGCTGCTTGAACAGCTGCGGCGACTGGTTCATGAACGCCTCCTCGCCGAAGTAGGTGATCGGGAAGAGCTCGGTGCCGCCCTCGGTGCCGGTCGCAACGATCTTCGGGGTCGTGATCTCCGTGGCGTTCGCCTCGCGGAAGGCCTCCCGCGCCGCGCGGAAGATCTCGCCGCGGATCTCGAAGACGGCCTTGACCTCGTCCTTCCGCAGGTCGAGCGTCCGGTTGTCGAGCCGGGTCGACAGCTCCGCGTCGACCTTTCCGGAGGGGTCGAGCGGCAGCTCGGTGTCCGACTCCGCGAGCACGTCGACGGAGTCCGGGGTGATCTCGACGCCCGTCGGCGCGCGTGGCTCCTCGTCGACGGCGCCGGTCACCGCGATCACCGACTCGCGTGCGACCCCGAGGCCCGTCTCGACGAGCTCGTCGTCCATCTCGTCCTTCTCGAACTTGACTTGGATCCGGCCCTCGGTGTCCCGGAGAATGAGAAACGCGATGCCACCGAGGTCCCGGACCTCGTGTACCCAGCCGGCGACCGTGACGTGATCGCCCGGCTCGGCGTCGGACGTGTACGTGCGGTCTTCGAGTCCGTGCATACCTCCCCGTTCCGGGGAGAAGGCTTAAAAGACGTTGATTCCGACTCCGCCACCCGGAGGGACGCTGACTCCGCCACCCAGAAGTTTCAGTACGCCGCGCCCATAACGTCCGAGTATGTTGCACCGGTTGCGGCCGTGGATCGCCGCCGCGCTGGCGCTCGCGATCGTCGGGCTCGGCCACGCGTATCTGCGGCGGTGGGGCCGCGGACTCGTCTGGCTGTTCACCGTCGTGGGTGCGTCCGTCGTCCTCCACTCCGTCAACGACGTGGAGCCCGTGAACCCGCTCACGAACCCCGAGGGCGTCCCTGCCGTCGTGTTGATTCCCATCACTGCCCTCGTCCTCCTGTCCGCCATCGACGCCTACGTGTTGGGACGACGGGACCGCGATCGTGCTCGGACTCAGGCCCGAGCCGCCGTCGTCGGCGACGGAACGGACGACCGGTCGATGAACGGTCCCGCCGATCCTCCATCCGGGACGTCCGACCGTTCGTCCGGCAACGGACCGACCACGACCGGAACCGAACGCCCCCCGACGCGAAACGCGGTCCCGGCGACGCCGACGGAGACTCCGGCGGTGACCTGTCCGCACTGCGGCAAGGAGACCGACGCGGAGCTCGACTTCTGCCACTGGTGTACCGAACCGCTGCCGACCGACGGGGAGGGGGACGGAACCGGCGCCGTCCGGTAGGACGGCGACTCGCGAGCTGACCGAGCTTCCTCACTCTGCTCCGTCGGCCGGCTCCCGCCGCTCGACGAGTTCGTTGTTCTCCAGCGTGAGTACCGTCTCGCCGTCCTGATTGGTCACCGTGATCGCCTCGTGGATGATCCCGGCAGCGGGGTTGCTCTCGGAGGGGCGCGTGTCCAGGATCTCGAACGCGACCGAGAGCGTGTCGCCCGGTCGAACCGGTGCGTGCCAGCGCACGTCGTCGATCCCGAGCCCGGCGATGACCGCCCGGTCGCCACGTGCCGCGTCGACGAGCAGGCGGACCGACAGCGACAGCGTGTGGTAGCCGCTGGCGATGACGTCGCCGTAGGGGCTCTCGGCGGCGGCCTCGGGATCGGTGTGAATGTCGAGCGGGTCGTACTCCTGGGCGAACTCGAGGATCTCCTCACGCAAAATCGTCGTCGACCCGCATCGTGTGACGGTTCCGGGCTCGACGTCCTCGAAGTAGATCGTGTCGTCATCGTCGTTCGAAGCCGTGTCGTCGCCGCGTGCCGCGGCGTCCTCGTTTGACATCGTTCCGTCGGATCGATCGGTCATATCGCGGCATATGGAAACCGGAGTCAAGCCGGTTCCGCTTCCGAATCGGGAAGGTTTCGCATCCGATCCGAGGTCGTTTCGCATCCGATCCGAGGTCGTTTCGCATCCGATCCGAGGTCGTTTCGCATCCGAGCCGGGGCGTTTCGCATCCGAGCCGGGACGTTTCGCTTCCCGACCGGGATCGCGTATCTCTTTATGGACGTATCCGTGATCACACCCAAGAGGTCGACCCAGCGTATGTCATCCGACACCGACGCCGCCGCGTCCCGGTCGATCGACCCGGGCGAGTCACGCATCGGTCGCGCGCTTGCGAGCACGGCGGCCCGCTTCTCGGCCGCCGCCGACGAATCCGCGATCCTCGGCGTCGCCCGTCGGGGACTCGACCGTGCGGGCGACGCCGCGACCGACTCGACGCTCGCGGACGGCGGTCGGTTTCTGGTCCGGGCGACCCGGCGATCGTGGTTGTTCCGGTGGCTCACCGCCGAGCCCGAGCCGGAGGTGATCGTGATCGACCTCCGGGAGACGTGGACCGTGGGACCGGTCATTCGCCTGATCGACTACCTGTTCGACCGCCTCGCGGGCGGCGTGACCGATTCGCGGGTCGTCGCGCTCGCGAACGCGGTTCACGCCGAACTCCGCGCTGCACCCCTCCAAGTCGCCGGGATCGTCGCCATCGGTGCCGGCATTGCGACCCTGGGCGCGTCGACGATCGGCGGCGGACCGGTCGTCGGCGCCTCGACCGTCCTCGCGCTCGCGCTCGTCGCGGGCGGCGCGCTCGCGCTCCGGGACGACCGGTCGTGGGCGGCGCTCCGGGAGACGAAACCGGTCGAGCTGCTCGTCGCCGCGCTCGAACCGCCCGACCCGCCGGCCGGTACCGACGATGTCGGGGACCAGACCGCCGCGAACGAACCCGCCGCTAACCACGCCGCTGCCACTGACCACGCCGCTGCCACTGACCACGCCGCTGCCACTGACCACGTCGATCACGCCTCGGACGAGCGCCGGTGATCGAACCGTTCCGGCTCGCCGCCGGGATCGACGCCGCTTAAGTGTCGCCGCGTCCCCTCTCCCGATAGTGACTCTCACGGAACTCGCCGTGGCGGTCCTGGCCGGGATAGTCCAGGGGGTCGTCGAATGGCTCCCGGTCTCGAGCCAGGGCAACCTCGCGTTGGTGCTCACCGCCGTCGGGACGGACCCACAGGTCGCCCTCCAACTCGCGCTGTTCCTGCAGGTCGGAACGACCCTTTCGGCGGCGACCTACTACCGGTCGGACATCGCGACCGCGTTCGCCGCGGCACCGGGGTGGCGGCCTCGATCGGCGTACGACGCGGACAACGCGATCGTTTCGTACGTGATCGTCGCCTGTCTGATGACCGGACTCGTCGGCATCCCCTTATATATCTTCGCCGTCGATCTGGCGGGCCAGCTCACGGGCGGCGTCTTCATCGCCGCCATCGGCGTCTTACTGTTGCTCACCGGCGCGCTCCAGCTGGCCTCCGAGTCGGTCGCGATGGGCGGACGGGAGACCCCGACGCTCCTCGATTCCCTGCTCGTCGGCGGCGTCCAGGGCGTCGCGATCCTCCCCGGCGTCTCCCGGTCGGGCGTCACCACGAGCGCGCTGTTGTTCCGTAGCTACGAGCCCCCGGCCGCGTTCCGGCTCTCGTTTCTGTTGTCGATTCCCGCGAGCCTCGCCGCAGCCGCGCTGACGGTCGCCGGCGCCGGGGGTCTCCCCGGAATCAGTCCCGTGGCGGCGGCCGTCGCGCTCTCGGTCAGCGCCGTGGTCGGCTACCTGACGATCGACGCGTTGATGCGGGTCGTCGAGCGCGTTCCCTTCTGGGCCGTCTGCGTCGCCCTCGGAACCCTCGCGATCGTCGGCGGCGGCGTGGTCTCCGTGATCGCGTGACGGTATGGTCTCCGTGATCGCGTGACGGCAACACCCGACCATCGCGTGCTGGTCCTCGCCCCGCATACGCCACTCATCCCGCACGTATTGGTGCGCCCGCGGGGATCGTCGATCGTCGAACACCCATTCCCCGATCGTTTCGTAAACCAGAATTCTAAAGTGGGTTTACGAAAACGGTCGCGTATGTCAACCGCCACGGAGTCGGTCGACCTCGTCGGTCACGAATCGACACGAAACCTCGCCCGCGCGGCGCTGTTTGCGGCGCTCGTCGGTGCGTTCGCGTACGTCTCGTTCCCCGTCCCGCTCTCCCCCGCGCCGGTCACGCTGCAGGTCCTCGGCGTCTTTCTCGCCGGGGTGCTGCTCGGCCCGGTCTGGGGTCCGGCGGCGCTTGGAATCTACCTGGCTGCCGGTGCCCTCGGCGCGCCGGTCTTCTCCGGCGGCGCGGGCGGGCTGGGCCATCTCGTCGGCGCGACCGCCGGCTACCTCTGGTCGTATCCGGTCGCGGCCGGCGTCGTCGGCCTCGCCGTCCACCGCGGAACCACGCTTCGGGACCTCGAGACGGTCGGCGTTCCGACGCTGGTCGGCGGGCTGATCGCCGGGACGGTCGTCATCTACGCGGTCGGCGTGACCGGGCTCGCGCTCGTGCTCGGGCTCGACCCCGTCGAGGCGGTCGTGCAGGGCGCGCTCGTCTTCCTCCCGGCCGAGGCCGCCAAGATCGCGGCCGCGGTGGGGGTCGTGCGTTCGGACTCCCTGGCCGCGGCATGATAGCGGTCGACGCGGTGACGCTCGACCGCGGCGGCGTTCGCGCCCTCGATGACGTCTCGCTGACGATTCCGGACGGCGAGTGTACCATCCTCGCCGGCGCGAACGGCGCCGGCAAGACGACGCTCGTTCGGACGTTCAACGGACTGGTCACGCCGGATTCGGGTACCGTTCGCGTGAACGGGACTCCCGTCGAGGCGGATCCGCTGGCCGCCAGACGCGCGATCGGGATGGTGTTTCAACACCCGCGTGACCAGATCGTCGCCGCGACGGTCGCCGCGGACGTCGCCTTCGGTCCGGAGAACCTCGGTCTCGACCGCGAGACCATCGAGGATCGGGTCGACGACGCCCTCGAAGCGGTCGGGCTCTCGGACCGGCGGGACGGCCGCGTGGATGAGCTGTCGGGCGGGCAGCGTCAACGGCTCGCGATCGCGGGTGCGCTCGCGATGCATCCGTCCCATCTCGTGCTCGACGAGCCGTTCACCGGCCTCGACGCCGCCGCCCGTCGGTCGGTCCGATCCCGCCTCGCGGCCCTCCACGAGGAGGGGACGAGCGTGGTCATCGTCACCCACGACCCGCGATCGGTCCGCGATCTCGCGGACCGGATCGTGGTCCTCGCAGACGGCGATATCGCGGCCGTCGAGAACGGGGACGTCGACATCGGCTCGTCGCTCCACGTCGATCCCGAATGACGGTCGCGTACGTTCCGGACGACTCCCGCTTTCACCGACTCGATCCGCGGTCGAAGCTGTTCCTGCAGGTCGCCTTCGCGGCGGCCGCGTACGCGTACACCACGCCGCAGGGGTTGGCGGTCCTCTCCGCTCTCGCCGTGGGCTGCGTGTGGGCCGCCGGCGGAACCGTCCGGGAAGTTGCGTGGGGCTACCGCTGGAGCGCCCCGTTCCTTCTCGTGGCGCCCGTCGTCGCGGGGATCACCGTCGGGCCGCCCTGGATCCGGACCGCGGACGCGTTGACGACCGGGCTTGCCAGCTACCGGGTCGGGATCGTGTTGCTCGTCGCGGGCTCGTTCGTCCGGTCGACACCGGTCCGGGAGTCGCGGGCGGCCCTGCAATGGTTGGTTCCCGGACGGCCGGGTCGGGTCCTCGGCGTCGGCGTCGCACTCGTCTTCCGGTTTCTGCCGCTGCTTCGTCACGACCTCGCGAGCACGCACGCGGCGGTCCACGCGCGGTGCGGCGCGGAGCGGCCGGTCCATCACCGGATGCGGATCGTGGCGGTCGCCGGGATCGCTCGCGCGCTCGGGCGGGCGGACCGTCTCGCGACCGCGCTGACGGCGCGGTGTTTCGCGTGGAACCCGACGCTTCCCCCGCTTCGGTTCTCGCGGGCCGACGTCCCGGTGGTGCTGCTCGCGACGGGGCTGTTCATCGCCGCGATCGTCGCGGTCGCGTGACTCCTTCGGATACTGGCGGTGGTCACTTCGGATACTGGCGGTGGTCAGTCGTGCGACGGCCGCCGGATAGTGGCAAGATTTAACACCCGATCGACGGTCGGTTGAAGTATGCTACCGCTGCAGGCGACTCGCGAGACGTTCTGGACGATCTCACCGACGGGTAAAGCCGTCTTCTACGTACTGGCGACCGTTGCGATCCTCGTGCTCGCGTACGGGGTCTACGCGCGCTTCGCCCGGTACGCCGCCGGGCGCGAGGCCTCGGTGGACCGGCTCTCGGACCTCCCCGAACGGATCGTGGCGGCGACGCGGATCGTGGCGACCAACCGCAAGCAGTTCGACCGCGACCGCTATGCCGGGGTGATGCACACCTTCGTCCTCTGGGGCTTTCTCGTCCTGCTGATGGCGACGACCATCCTCTTCATCGACATGGACCTGTACGGTCCGCTCACCGGCAACTCCTTCTGGACCGGCGAGTTCTACCTCGCCTACCAGTTCGTCGTCGATGCGTTCGGACTCCTGTTCGTCGTCGGCGTCGGGATGGCCCTGTGGCGGCGCTACTGGACGCACAACGCGCGGCTGTGGGGCAAGCACACCTCCCTGGAGGACGACGCCTTCGTCTGGTCGCTGTTCCTGCTCGGGATCGGCGGCTTCCTCGCGGAGGCGGTCGCGATCATCGGCCAGCCCGACCGAGCGACCGAGTCGGTCAGCTTCATCGGCCTCACGATGGCGACCGGGCTCGAGACGGCCGGCCTCACGCCCGATCTGGCGGCCGCGATCTATCCGGTCATCTGGTGGCAACACGCGCTGCTCGCGCTCGCGTTCGTCGCGTGGATCCCCTACGCCAAGCCGTTCCATATGCTCTCCTCGTTCGCGAACGTGGTGGCCCGCGACGAGAACGCCGGCGCCCGTCTCCCGAACGTCCCCGCGGACCTCGACCACACGAACGCCGAATCGCTCGACGACTTCACCTGGAAGGAGCTGCTCGACCAGGACGCCTGCACGAAGTGCGGCCGGTGTTCCTCCGTCTGTCCCGCGAACGCGTCCGGACGCAACCTCGATCCCCGCGACGTGATCCTCGATCTGAAGGCGTACCGCGAATCCGTCGCGGACGACCCCGTCGTCGGCCGGTCGCCGGACGCGGTCCCGCCCCGGGCCGACGAGCTCGACGGCGGCGCGGTCGCCGACGGCGGCAGCGCGACCGCGGAAACGGTCCCGATCGTCGCCGAGGAGGGCGGCGTGATCGCCGCGGAGTCGATGGAGTCGTGTATGTCCTGTATGGCCTGTATGGACGCCTGTCCCGTCGACATCGAGCATCTCACCTCGTTCACCCGGCTCAACCGCCAGCTCACCGACGAGGGGGCGCTCGACTCGAACCTCCAGGACGTCTTCCAGGACGTGATGAGCACGGGCAACACCTTCGGCGACTCCCCGGACGCCCGCGGCGACTGGACCGAGGACCTCGCGTTCGAGGTCGACGACGCCCGCGAGACCGAGGTGGAGTATCTCTGGTACGTCGGCGACTACCCGAGCTACGACGACCGCAACAAGAAGGTCGCCCGCGCGCTCGCGAAGCTGTTCGAGCAGGCCGGCGTCGAGTTCGGGATCCTCTTCGACGACGAGAAGTACGACGGCAACGACGTCCGCCGGATCGGCGAGGAGTTCCTCTACCTCGAGCTGGCCGGCCACCACGTCGAGACGTTCGAGGACTGCGAGTTCGAGACGATCGTCTGTACGGACCCGCACTCGTACAACACGATGAAAAACGAGTATCCCGAGCTCGACTTCGAGGAGTTCGCGGACGACCCGATGATGCCCTTCGAGTACGACGAACGGTGGAACGCCGACGGCGAGATCGACGTGAAACACTGGACGCAGGTCGTCGAGGAGCTCGTCACCGACGGCCGCCTCGGGCTCTCGGGTAACGAGCTCGACTACACGGTGACCTACCACGACCCGTGTCACCTCGGCCGGTACAACGACGAGTACGAGGCCCCCCGCGAGCTGATCCGCGCCACCGGCGCCGACCTGCGGGAGATGCCGCGCTCTCGGTCGGACTCGTTCTGCTGTGGCGGCGGCGGGGGCGGACTCTGGATGGAACACGACGAGGAGACGAAGCCGAGCGAGGAGCGGCTCCGCGAGGCGCTCGAGGACACCGACGCCGGCGCCGCCGTCGAGAAGTTCGTCGTCGCCTGTCCGATGTGTACCACGATGTTCGAGGACGGCCGCAAGACCGGCAACTTCGAGGACGACATCGAGGTCGTCGACGTCGCGGAACTCCTGATCGAGGCCCTCGAGACCGCGGGAAAACTTCCCGACGCGTCCTCGGATGAAGTCTCGGCCGGCGACGGGGCCGCCGACGGCGGTCCGGCCGCCGCGGACTGATCTAACCGTCGCGGACTGATCTAACCGTCGCGGACTGCTTTCGTCCGGTCGCCGCCGACCGTACTGATCGTCACGATCCTTCGACGATCGCTGCGATCCGGTCGATCGCGGCGTCGATGGCCTCGCGGTCGACGTCGAGGTGCGTCGTGAATCGAACCGTGTGTTCGTCGAACTCGACGCCGCCGATCCCCGCGTCCGTGCACGCTTCGAGGAAGGTCGCGGCGGTGTATCCCGTCCCCGATACGTCGACGACCACGATGTTCGTCTCCGGATCGGCCGCCGCCAGTCCCTCGAGGTCGTCGAGCCCGCGTGCCAGCCGGGTCGCGTTCGCGTGGTCGTCAGCCAGCCGGTCGACGTTCTCCAGCGCGCACAGCCCGGGGGCGGCGATCAGCCCGGCCTGGCGCATCCCGCCGCCGAACAGCTTTCGGACGCGGCGTGCCTCCTCGATGAACGGCGCCGTCCCGGCGAGCACGGAACCGACCGGCGCGCCGAGCCCCTTCGAGAGACAGACCATCACGCTGTCGACGGTCTCCACCAGATCGGACGCGGGCGTATCGAGCGCGACCGCCGCGTTGAACAGCCGTGCGCCGTCGACGTGGACGGGAACGTCGTGGTCGCGGGCGACCGCCGCCGCGTCGTCGATCCGTGCCTTCGGGATCGCCCTGCCGCCGCGGTAGTTGTGCGTGTTCTCGAGCGCGAGCAGACCGGTTCCGGGACGGTGGAGGTCGCGGTCGATGAGCCCCGTCTCGATCCGTTCCGGCGTCGGAACGCCCCGTTCCCCGGCGTCGATCGCCCGGGTCTGGACGCCCGAGAGTGCCGCCGCGCCGCCCAGCTCCCACCGGTAGATGTGTGACTCCGCCTCGAGCAGCACCTCGTCGCCCGGGTTCGTGTGAACCTGGACGGCGATCTGGTTGCCCATCGTCCCCGATGGAACGTAGAGGGCCGCCTCCGTTCCGAGCTGCTCGGCGACGCGGCCCTCGAGCTCGTTCACCGTCGGGTCCCCGCGATAGACGTCGTCCCCGACCTCGGCGGTCGCGGCCGCTTCACGCATCGCCGCGGAGGGACGCGTCACCGTGTCCGACCGGAGGTCGACGTCGAGATCCGGTTTCGGTTCCATATCGATCGGTTCGCATACACGGGCTTAGTGGTGCCGGCCACGGGATCGGATCGAGTCGGGCTGCCGGATTCGCCTCGGCCGAGAGAATCAACTTCTTGACACGATCGATGTCCGACGCACCCGACGTACCGGCCACTCGACGACCGACTCACTCGACGACCGACTCACTCGACGACCGACTCACTCGACGACCGACTCACTCGACGACCGACTCACTCGACGACCGACTCACTCGACGACCGACTCACTCGACGACCGACTCACTCGACGACCGACTCACTCGACGACCGACTCACTCGACGTCCGAGCACGACCGGACACGGCCCCAGATCGCGCGCCGGTCGGCGACGAACCGGTACCCGCGCTCGCGGATCCGCCGCCAGCACGGGAGCCGGCGTGCCGCGTTCATGGCGCGCCGCCAGCCCGGGCCGAACCGGGCGACCACGCGCTCGAGCGCCTCGCCGCAGGAGTAGACGGCCTCGTCGGTCAGGAGGTGCATACAGGACTCGAACTCCGCCGGGAGCCGGGCTCGCTGGTCGGGCGAGAGATCCCCGAACCCGACCGGCTCGAACTCGCCGTGGCGCAACGCGATCCGGACGCACCACTTACAGAACCCGCAGTCGTCGTCGTAGACCAGGCGTGGCGTCGCCATACCGGCAGGTTGGCTGCGGTTCGGCTTGGCGCTTTGGGTCAGAACCGGCCCGTCGTCGACCTCGCTCCTCGAGTCGGACGCGGGTGCCGAACCGGCCGTCACCCGCGAACCGCGCGGACGACGAGATAGACGAACGGCGTGTCGACGACCGCGATCAGCAGCTTCAGCAGGTACTGGCCGAGGATCAGGGACACGACCACCGCGGTCGGCAGCGTGACCCCGATCCCGAGGACCGTCGGCGCGAACACGAACGCCACCCCGACGAAGATCACGGTGTCGATCGCCTGGCTCGTCGCGGTCGAGGCCAGGTTGCGCAGCCAGAGGTGGGCGCCGTCGGTCCGGTCGCGGAGCGCGTGGAAGACGATCACGTCCCAGTTCTGGCTCACCAGATACGCCAGCAGACTGCCGGCCACGATGTTCGTCGCGGGGGCAAGCGCCGCCGCGAACGTCGCCGCGAACTCGGGGTCGTCCGCCGGGGCGGCGATCGTCGACCAGACGAGCGCCAGCACGACGAAGTTCATCGCGAACGCGACGTTCACCATCACCTGCGCCGCCCGCCGCCCGTACAACTCGGCGTAACAGTCGGATGCGAAGAACGTGAGCGCGTACGCCAGCGCCGCGCCCGGTAGCGCGATCTCCGGCCCCACGACCGGCAGCGTGACCGGCAGCGGGATCGCGAGGATCTTCGCGGCGGTCAGCTGTGCGGTCACGAGCGCGGTCACGAACAGCGCCAGGAGGCCGACCTGTCCGATCGCCGCCGTGCTGGTCGGATCCACGGTCGTGCCGGCCACGCCGGACGACGACCCCGAGTTACGCATCGCTCGCTCCGTCGTCCGAACCATCGACGTTCGCATCGGCCGAGTCCGGATCGGCGTTCGCGTCAGCGGCTCCCGAATCGGCGTCCGCCTCGAGCCGCCCGTGTCGCTCGTCGATCTCGTCGAGCCGGTCCAGCGTCTTTCGGATCGACGCCCGAACCGCGTCGCTGCGGTTCACGAACTTCCCGTCGTCGCCGACGTGTCGATCGAGGTCGTTCAACAGCTCCTCCGGGATGTCCACGCTCACCTTGGGCATTAGTTACTCACCTTCTAGAGACTCTATTATTTGCTACCTGAACAACGGCGGTCGGTGCTGACTGTCTAAATACTCGCATAGTATTCTTGTAGGAATATCTTCGGCAAGAAATTAAAAACGCTCCGTTCCTCACCGTCGCTCTCGGGCAGGAATATAACCGTTTTTCTGATTGGCATCCGGTGATGGAGCGACCGCCACGCGATCCCGACCAGGGTATCGTCGATCGCCGAATGCTCGGGCTCGTTGGGGGAGCCGGTACAGTATCGACGGTGGTCGTGCTCGGGTTGATGTTCTCCACTCTCGGTGGGGCGGCCGCAATCACGCCGTACGTGATGACGATGGTGTTCACGGGGTTTGTCGCCCTTGAATTCGAGAAGCTGTACGTCATCCGCTGGCTCCGAGAAACGCCGACGTTCTCGAATCCGTGGCTCGCATTCGCGGTCGGCGTTTCGGTGCTGCTTCAGCTGGCCGTTCTGGATACCTCGCTCAATCAGTACTTTGGAACGGTATCGCTGGGCCTCGCCGACTGGCTACTTCTTGGTACTGTACTTGCCGTCACACTTCCCGGGTACTTCGTTGTCGTCACTGCGAACAAACGGTATCTCCCTCTTGTCTCAATGGACGGTGACCCCCCGATTAGGATCTCATCGAACTCCCGAGTCCAACCAAGAGAGCCATCAATACGGAGCCAACGAAGACTATCCAACCACTTCCAACCAATACAGCTCCAGTTACGCCCGGGAACTGTTCCATGAGAGGGACGAATATTCGCAGGTCAGTACCGATTACCAAGAGTGCTCCCACGACGTCGAAACCGAGATCAACGGCGGTGTCGCGCCAGCCGTAATGGATCAGTACAGGCTCGATGTCGAATCGCTCGCCGACTTCACGTGCAACCAGTTCGATCAGTTCCCAGAAGACACCGATTGCGAAGGTGGACACGACAGTCACAGTGACGACTAGTCCAGATGAGTTACCGATTCCGGCTATATCCGGAAGAGTGACGATAACGCCAGCATAGAGTAGTGCTGCGACGAGTGCAGCGGAAACGGTATGAGTGAGGTGATCCCACCACCATATTGATTCGTATAGGCCTAGCATGCCAAGCGAGTGGAGGAATCCAGCGGCTGCAAGCCATACTGGGAGTACTGATCCAAATAGCACACTTCGAGTGAGAATCACCGGGAGTACGATTTCGACGACGACTGGAAGCAGAGCCAGAACAAACGCTGCCATTGCGTTAATGGCTGCGGCGACGTTCCGGCGTCGAACTGCCACGATGAAGAGACCGAAAATGGCGCTCTGGAGCAAGAAGATCGCAAGTGCTGTGACAGTAGTCATCAGCTCTTCACATTTGAGTTTGATCTGGAATAGTCAAGGTCCTTTGGTAGGTGCGTATCTGAGCTCCGATCGAGGTTATATGCTGAACAGGCGCAATCCCACGGATCACCGGGTTCGCTTCCGGAGTTCCCAACCCACTCCCGCAAAGACGAGCAGGAGACCGACAGCGACCAGCAACCCGAGCGGCCCGGTTCGAGCGTGATCGACGACCAGTCGCCATGCCGGGCGAGCGATGCCGACAGCCCGGGCGGCGGTGACGACGACGAGGACGACCGGGATCAGATACCGAACCAAGGGATAGAGCCGACCGAGGTTTTCGCGGATCGTCTCGAGATCAGCAACCCAGACGAAGACGAACACGATACACAGCGCCGAGATGGGCAATGCGAACGTCCCGACCGACTCGTCGATTACGTCCAGAACCGGCCGTCCTGCGACAGCCAGATCGACGGGACTGTAACTCAACGCCGAGGGAACGCCGGCCACGAACACCCCTCCCGTCAACAGAAGTGTCGCACGCGGACGGGAGAGCCGCGTCGTGTTCTCTGCGGCGGCGACGCCGACCTCGAGGAGTGCGACGGATGACGACAGCGCGGCGAAAAAGAGCAGTCCGAAGAACGCGACCGCGATGACTCGACCGAACGGCATCGTCGCGAAGGCGGTAGGCAGCGTCGTGAACGCCAGTTCCGTCCCAAGAGTCGGCTGGAGGCCGAAGCTGAATACGATCGGGAAGATGACGAGGCCAGCGATGATGGCCGCCCCGATATCGGCGATCGTGACCAGCAACGACGATCTGAACAGGTCCGTTGCCTCGTCGACGTAACTTCCGTAGGTGAGCATGATCCCTTGGCCGACGGACATCGAGAAGAAGACCTGTCCAAAGGCCGCACTCCAGATTCCCAGCTCCGTGAGCACCGAGAAATCCGGGGTGAACAGGAAGGCAGCGGCCTGCTCCCACTCGGATAATGTGGTCGCGTACAACGCAAGCGCGACGAGAAGCGCGAACACCGTCGGCATCACAATCTTCGACATCCGTTCGATGCCGCCACGAACGCCCATTGAGACAACGAGCCCCGTAATCACCGTTGCGAGGACGAAGTACCCAACGGGGAGCCAGTTCGCGGTGAACGGCCCGAACGTCGTCTGTGAGCCGGCGAGCCACGAGAGGAAGAACCCGAGCACCCATCCTGTGAGCACGAGGTAATAGCTCAGGATGAGGAGCACCCCGCCGAGGATGAGCCAGCCGAGCGCCGTATACTCCGTATTGACTGATCGGAACGCGGAGACGACGTCCATCCGGAGCCGTCGGCCGATGGCGAGTTCGAGGACGAGCATCGGGACGGCACAGACGAACGCCGCGAGCAGGTAGGGAACGAGGTAGGCACCACCGCCGTTCTGGCCCACGACTGCCGAAAACCGCCAGATATTCCCGAGGCCGACGGCGGCTCCCACCGTCGCCAAAATGAACCCAAAGCCGGAGGACCACCGTGCCGTAGTCATAGGCCGGTCTGTGTCCAGTAGGGACTTAAATACGGGTCGTCCGAGAGGTGGGGTAGTTGACCCAGTTTCGTCCCGACATAAGAAAACGATCGTGGCGCGTAGCGCCGATCAGTCCGCACAACAGCAGGCCTCGCCCTCCTCGGCCGTGACCTCCGTCGCGGGCTCGGTGAGCTCATAGAGGTTCTGCCTGGCGTCCGCGAAGTAGACGTCCTCGTCGACGACCCCGATCCGCTCGAGCCGCTCGAGGGCGTACCGGACGGTCCGAGCCGACAGCATCGATTCCTCGACGATCCCCTTCTGTGTCAACGCGCCGTTGTATTCGAGCACCTTGAAGACGAGCTTCGCGCTCGGCGGGAGGTCCTCAAGGGTCTCGACGTCGTCGAGCGCGTCCTGTTCGGTTTCAGCCATTGTTCGTCTCGAAAAAGTACATCGTCATAAAGCTTGATGCGGACGAGCGATATCGACCGGATATCGGCCGGATCAGCCCCCGGATCGGGGATCATACAGGTAATATTTTCCTATAAAACGGTCGAGAACGCCCCGTGGACTGACCGATCAGTCAGCGTCGCGGCTCGCGCGCGCTCGACCGGGCCGGACTCCGACGCGGACGGCCGACCCGGCCGGAGACCGATGGGGCTCGCGGACAGGAACGGACGCGATCACCACGCCGATACGATCACGGCCGCCAACTGATACGGTCACGGCCGGGAGACGAACGCGACGCGGGAACGAACGGCTTTTCACCGCCGCCAGCGGACGCGTACCTATGAGCGACGACTCGGGGATCACGGGTCACGCCCGCGGCGTGGTCGTCACGACGATCGCCTGCCTGGCCGGGATCGGTGCGGCGATCGTCTCGGCCGGCTACGTCGGGACGTCCCCGGCCGACGGGGGATCGACGACGGCACTGATCGTCCTGGCAGGGACCGTGCTCGTGCAGTTCCCGATCCTGAAGGTGATCGGCGTCGACGTCACCGACTTCGGCGTGAAGGACACGCTCTACGTGGCGTTTATGACCTTCACGCTGTGGTTCATCTCGTACGCGATCCTTCTGAACGCGGGGGTGCAACTGTAGCGGTATGGCGGACGACAGCATCGCGGTCGTCGACCTGGACCGCTGCCAGCCCGACCGGTGTAACTACGAGTGTATGAACTACTGCCCGCCCAACCGGACGGGCAAGGAGTGCATCACGCTGCGCGGGGAGGACGCCGCCGACGGCGACCCCGACCAGGTCCACATCTCCGAGGAGATCTGCCTGGGCGAGACCTGCGGAATCTGCGTCGAGAAGTGCCCCTTCGACGCGATCGAGATCATCAACCTCCCGTCCGAGCTCGCGGAGGACCCCGTGCACAGATACGGCGAGAACGCCTTCTCGTTGTACGGCCTGCCGGTCCCCGAGTCGGGATCGGTGACGGGGATCCTCGGTCCGAACGGGATCGGGAAATCGACGGCGGTCCACGCGCTTGCCGGCGAGCTGACGCCGAACCTGGGCCAGCACGGCGAGGACGAGCCGGGCTGGGAGGCCGTCATCGACCGGTTCCGGGGCACCGAGCTCCAGACGTACCTCGAGACGCTGCAGGGGGGTTCGATCTCCGTCGCACGGAAACCGCAGTACGTCGACCAGATCCCCAAGCAGTTCGACGGCAACACGCGCGACCTGCTCGAACGGACCGACGAGCGCGGGGCGCTCGATGACCTCATCGACCGGCTGCAGATCCGGCCCGTGATGGACCAGGACATCGACTCGATCTCCGGCGGCGAGCTCCAGCGCGTGGCGATCGCCGCCTGTCTGGCCCGCGACGCCGACTTCTACTTCCTCGACGAGATCACGCCCTACCTCGACATCGGCCAGCGGATGACCGCGGCCCGACTCATCCGCGAGCTCGCCGCGGACGACGACCGGTCGATGCTGGTCGTCGAACACGATCTGGCGATCCTGGATCTGCTCGCGGACACCCTCCACGTCGCCTACGGGGAGCCCGGCGCCTACGGCGTGATCACGGACCCGAAGTCGGTCAGAAACGGGATCAACGAGTACCTGAAGGGCTACCTCGACAACGAGAACATGCGGATCCGTCCGGACTCCATCACCTTCGAGGAGCACGCCCCGCGGGTCTCCTCGAAGGAGAACGTGCTCGTGGAGTATCCGGATCTCCGGAAGTCCTACGGCGCGGGCGAGTTCTCGCTCGAGGTCGACGGCGGAACCATCTACGAGTCCGAAGTGCTGGGCGTCGTCGGGCCGAACGGGATCGGGAAGTCCACGCTCGCCAAGCTGTTCGCGGGATCGCTCGAGCCGGACGAAGGATCCCTGGAGTTCGCGCTCGACATCGCCTACAAGCCGCAGTACATCGAGATCGACCAGCCGATCCGGGTCGACGCGTTTCTCTCGTCGATCACCGACCGCGTCGGTACCTCCTACTGGAACACGGAGATCGCCGACCCGCTCCAGCTCGACCGGATCATGGAGCAGAACCTCACGGACCTGTCGGGCGGCGAGCGCCAACGCGTCGCCATCGCCGCGTGCCTCTCCGAGGATGCCGACCTGTACGTCCTCGACGAGCCCTCCGCACACCTCGACGTCGAACAGCGCGTGCAGGCGACCTCGGCGATCCGCCGCTACGCCGAGAACCACGACGCGACCGTGCTCGTCATCGACCACGACATCTACGTGATGGACCTGCTCGCGGACCGCCTGATGGTCTTCGACGGCGCGCCCGCCGACCACGGCCACGCGAAGTCGCCACAGGAGATGCGCGCCGGGATGAACGACTTCCTGTCGGACCTGGATATCACCTTCCGGCGCGACGAGCGAACCGGTCGCCCGCGCATCAACAAACCCGAATCACAGAAGGACCGCGAGCAGAAGCGGACGGGCGAGTACTACTACTCAGTCTGAAACGAGAACGACCCTCCGCGACGGAGGTAACGGCCGGTTGCCTCGCGACGCCTCAGCCGAACGGCCCCTTGCCGCCGCCCATCATCCCGCCGAGGCCGCCGCCACCGCCGCCCTGTTCGAGCTTCTTCATCATCCGCTGCATGTCGCCGTCGCCCATCCCCTGGAACTGCGAGATGGTGCGTTCCATCATCTTGTGCTGTTCGAGCAGCTCCCGGACCGTCTCCTCCTCGATGCCGGAGCCGCGGACGATGCGTTCGACGCGCGACTGGCCGATGATCCGCGGGTTCTCGAGTTCCTCGTCGGTCATCGAGTCCATCGCCACCTCGAAGTCACGCATCCGGTTTTGGGTGACGTCCATCGCGTCGTCGGGCAGCTGGTCCATCATCCCGCCGCCCAGTCCGGGGATCATGTCCATCACCTGGTCGAGCGGCCCCATCTTGTTCATCGTCTCCATCTGCTTTTGCATGTCCTTCAGGGTGAAGTTCCCCTCCAGGAGGTCCTCGGGGTCCCAGTCCTCCTCCTCGTCGCCGGTCTCGGCCATCGCGCGTTCGACGCGCTCGGAGAGTTGCTTGAGATCGCCCATCCCGAGCAGCCGGGAGATGAACCCGGAGGGTTCGAACCGCTCGATGTCCTGGACCGTCTCGCCGGTCCCGAGGAAGGCGATCGAGGAGTCGGTCTCGTTGACCGCGGTGAGGGCGCCTCCACCCTTGGCGGTCCCGTCCAGCTTGGTGATGACGACGCCCTCGATGCCGATCGACTGCTCGAACTGGCGCGCCTGCTCCTTGGCACCCTGACCGATCGCCGCGTCGAGCACCAGCAGCGACCGGTCGGGGTCGACGGTGGTCTCGATCGCCTCGATCTCCGCGATGAGGTCGTCCTCGAGCGCGTGGCGACCGGCGGTGTCGACGATGTGAACGTCCGCGTCGGCGGTCGCCTCGAGGCCGTCGCGGGCGATCTGTACGGGGTCCTCCCCGTCGGGGTCGCCGTAGAATTCGACCTCCGCCCGCTCGCACATCTGCTTGGCCTGGTCGTAGGCGCCCGGACGGAAGGTGTCCGTCTGGATCACCGCGGGACGGAGTCCCTTCTTCGAGAACCACCAGGCCATCTTGGCGGCGGAGGTCGTCTTCCCCGACCCCTGCAGGCCCGCAAGCAGGATCGTCTGTGACTCCAGGGGCAGCTCGGTGGAGTCGCCGACCAGATCCACGAGCTCCTCGTAGACGATCTTGAGGACGTGGTCGCGGGCGGTCGTTCCGCCGGGGGGCTCCTCCTCGAGCGCGCGCGTTTCGATCGCGTCCGACAGCTCCATCACGAGGGAGACGTCGACGTCGGCCGACAGGAGCGACCGCTGGATCTCCTTGACGATCTCCTCGACGTCGTCCTCGCTCAATCGGGACTTCCCCTGCAGCGTGTCGAGCGTGCCACGGAGGGAACTCCCCAGATCGTCGAGTACCATTTACCCGCAGTAGGAGACCCGGACGCTAAAGGCTTTGTTCGTCGCGGTCGTCCGGCGAGGCCGCGCTGACGGTCATCCGGCGGCGGCGAACGGACGCTACGCCTCGTCGTCGCCGAGGAGCCGATCGACCAGCCGCTCGGGGTCGAACCGCTCGAGGTCGTCGTAGCCCTGGCCGGTGCCGAGAAAGAGGATCGGCTTGCCGGTGACGTACGCGATGGAGATCGCTGCCCCGCCGGAGGAGTCGGCGTCGGCCTTGGTGAGAATGGCGCCGTCGACCTCGGCCGCCTCGTTGAACTCCTCCGCGCGGGTGACCGCGTCCTGTCCGGCGACCGCCTCGTCGACGAACAGCGTGAGGTCGGGATCGACGACGCGGTCGATCTTCTCGAGCTGGGACATCAGGTCGTCCGAGGTGTGGAGCCGGCCGGCCGTGTCGCCGAGGACGACGTCGACGTCGTTGGCCTTCGCGTACTCCAGGCCGTCGTAGATCACGGCCGCCGGGTCGCCGCCCTGCTCGTGGCTGATGAGCTTGCGGTCGAGCCGGTCGGCGTGCTCGCGGATCTGTTCGTTCGCGCCGGCCCGATAGGTGTCGCCGTTGGCAAGCACCGAGGAGTAACCGCGGTCGGCGAGCCACTCCGAGAGCTTCGCGATCGAGGTGGTCTTGCCCACGCCGTTGACGCCGGTGAAGACGATGGTGACTGGCTTGTCGGCCTCGGCGATCCGCTCCTCGAAGTCGAACTGGCCGACCGCGATCACGTCCAGCAGCGCGTCGTGCAGCGCCTCCTCGACGAGCTCGCCGGTCGTCTCGACCTGCTTGCGCGTCTCGCCGAGCATCGTCTCGCGAACGGTGTTGAGGATCGCCTCCGCGACGCTCATCTCGACGTCGCTTTCGAGCAGCGCCATCTCGAGGTTCCACAGCGGGTCCTCGAGGTCCTCCTCCTCGATGATGATGCGGCCGGTCGCGAACGCCTTCGCGCGCTGGAAGGTGCTCGGCTCCGCCCCGTCGGCGGACGCGTCCGTCTCGGCTGCCGGGTCGTCGCTCGCGGCGCCGGTAGCGCTGGTGGCGTCCGTGGCGTCGGCAGCCTCGCCCGCGGCTGGGTCCGCAGCCGCGTCGGCCGATGCGGAGTCCGACGCGTCGGCGGCCGCATCGCTCTCCTCCTCCGTGGTCTCCTCGACGTCCTTGCGGAAGTCGTTCAGCTTGTCCTTCAGTCCGTCAAACACGATGATCGCTCCTGGCTGGTCGGCGTTTGGATTCGAGCGTCACGTGACCGTCCCGTCGGCCTCGTCGATCGGGACCGGTCGGCGGGTTACTCGTCGTCGGCCTGCTGCTGCAGCTGCTGCATCTGCTGTTGTTGCATCTGCTGTTGCATCTGCTGGGCCTGCTGTTCGAGCTCGCTGCTCTCGTCCTCGAGCTCGTCGATCTCCGCCTGCGTCTCCTCGATGCGGTCGTCGAGGGCGTCCTGCTTCGTTCGCAGGGAGTCGATGGCCGCGTCCTGCTCCTGTTCCGCCGCGTAGTTGCCGCCGAGGGAGACGACGACCTCGTCGATGTCCTGGACCTCGGCACGGACGTGGGCCCCGCCGCCGAGGGGCACCTGGATCGTCGAGCCGGTCTCGAGGGTCTCGATGGCCTCGACCGCCTCGTCGATCTCGGTTTGTTCCTCGCGGTAGGACTGTACCTCCTCCTCCAGGGCCGTGATCTGCTCCTCGAGCGCCTGGAGTTCCTGGGAGAGCTGCTGGAGTTCCTGCTGTCCGCCGCCGCCCATCATGCTGCGGCCTCCTCGGCGGCTTCGATCCCGTCGAGCTGGATCTTCGTTCGTTTGACGCCGTGCTGGCTCCCGATCAGGGTGTACAGGCGGTCGCGAGCGACGTCCTCGTTCGGGGCCTCGACCGTCTTGGTGAACTCCTGGTGGCCGTGGCGCGTTCGGAACCGTCCGCTAACCGTGAAGTGACTCATATCCACGAATCCGGGAGGGACAGGGAAGTATCTTCCTAAAGGACGTCACGGGGATGGCGGCGTCACTCGACGAAGCCGAGCGTGTCCTCGATGCGTCCGAGCTCCGGGCCGGTCGTGTCCTCGCCGACGACGTAGCCGGCGTCGTTGGCGACGAGTCCGGACCCGACCAGCGGGCCGCCGTAGTTGATCGTTCCGAGGTCGGCGTAGACGTCGAGGTGCTCCTCGATCGCCTCGAGCTCCGCCTCCCGGGAGTTCGGGTGGCACAGCGCCCCCGTGTTGTTCGCCACCGCCGCGGTGCCGACGGTCCTGACGTCGCCGAGGTCGCCGCGCTGGACCGGAACCTCGAGGACGTCGCGGACGAGCCGGACGGCCTCCCGGTCGAGATCGGGGTGAACGTACGCGCCGTAATCGTTCGCCAGGATCACGTTGCCGGCGGCGTTGAGCGTGCCGGGGAGTTCACGGACCTCGCGGTCGGCACCCTCCTCGATGCGTCGTTGCTCACGCTCGGTGGCCCGTTCGGAGACGACGACGCCGTTCTCGTTGCCCGTCGCGAGCGCGCCGACGGTGTTTGACCCGCCCACGGTGGTGGGGACGACGGTCGCCTCCAGCTCCGCGCCCAGATCCGACTGCAGGTCGTCGTCGATGTCCGGTCGTACCAGGAGGACGTCGTCCGTGACCCGTGCGAACACGCCGACGTACGACGACCCGACGAAGGACGTCCGTAGCACGAACGGTTACTCCGCGTGCTCTGCTTCGACGATCGGCTCCTCGTCCTCGACGAATCGTGCGGCGCGGACGCGGAGGTCGCTCGGCGGGTTCTGTCGACCGTTGGCCCAGACCGCCTCGTTGATGTTCGGGTCCAGGCGGACGTCGTCCTCCTCGACCGAGAAGTGCTGTGCGAGATGCGACCGGATCGTCCGCATCGCGTAGTCGGCGCGCTGCTGGACGGGCTTGTCCGAGATGCCGCCGATCGGGACCGTGATGACGCGTTCCTCGAAGTCGTTGGTGCTCATGTATCGGAACCTACTCGTCGAGGTCGCTGCGCCGCCAGTTACGCCGCTTGGGGTTGCGGGTGACGTTCATGTTCGTCTTCATCATAACCCACGCCGGGACGCGCTGGTTCTGGCGCTCCTTCTTGGCCAGACGCTTCTTCTTGGCCTTCGATTTCTTACCCATAGTGGCCCGTACTTTCCGCGGCGCGGTTAAAACCTCTTCCATCCTGACCAGCCGGGGGAACGGCGAACGGAGAGGTAGTCGAGGAAGCGGTCGTCGCGGTCACACGCCCGACGCCCTGCCGATCGCGGCGGTAACCGTCCGCAACACGTCCCGACCCGGCGCCCGGTCCCGGACCGGCGCATCCCCGAGATACGACACCAGCGCGTCACGCAGCGCGGAGAGCTCGGCCGCATCGAACGGCTCGTCGTCCTCGATCTTTTCGAGCAGCCGACGTTCGACCGGCTGGGTCTCACCCGCCTCAGTCGCCTCGCGTCCCGAGCGAACGAGCGCGGCGTGTGCGACCCATGCCCCCTTCCGGGAGAGGTCGAGGGTCGTCGACCCCTCGTGAGCTGATGTCGTCATCGTGGGGCACTACGAACCCCGGGTGATAAAAGTATGTGTGTCATTACCACGGGGAGACGTCGGACTCGGCGGCCGGACGCCGTCGGGCTCGCTCGTCCGGCCGGATCGAGAACGCGGACGACTCGAGACCGCTGACCCGAGTGCGAAAACGGACGACCACGAGCGCGCAAGCGAATCGGGCGTGCTACTCGAAGGCCGCGATCCCGGTGAGATCCTGGCCCAGAATGAGGGTGTGGATGTCGTGGGTTCCCTCGTAGGTGTAGACCGTCTCCAGGTTCGCGAGGTGCCGCATCGGCGAGTAGTCGGTGGTGATCCCGTTGCCGCCGAGCATCTCGCGGGCCACCCGGGACTGCTCGCGGGCCATCCGGACGTTGTTCCGCTTCGCCATCGAGACGTGTTGCGGACGCAGGTCGCCGCGTTCCTTCAGCTCGGCGAGTCGATGGGCGAGCAGCTGGCTCGTCGTGATCTCGGTGGCCATCTCGGCAAGCTTCTGCTGTTGCAGCTGGAATCTGGCGATCGGGCCGCCGAACTGCTCGCGGTCGGTCGCGTACTCCCGAGCCGTCTCGAAACAGTCGCGCGCGGCGCCCACGGCACCCCATGCGATGCCGTAGCGGGCCTGCGTGAGACACGACAGCGGGCCCTTCATCCCCTCGACGTCGGGGAGGACGTTGGACTCGGGAACGCGGACGTCCTGCAGGTCGATCTCGCCGGTGATCGACGCCCGCAGCGACAGCTTCTCCGTGATCTTGTTGGTCGTTACGCCGTCCCGGTCGGTCTCGACGAGGAAACCGCGGACCGGGGCGTCATCGGCGTCGCCGTCCGTCGCCGAGCGGTCCCGTGCCCAGACGACCGCGACGTCCGCGATGGGTGAGTTCGTGATCCACGTCTTCGTGCCGTTGAGCACGTATTCGTCGCCGTCCTGCTCCGCGTGCGTCTCCATGTTCGACGGGTTCGACCCGTGCTCGGGTTCGGTGAGTCCGAAGCAGCCGACCGCCTCGCCCGTGCCGAGGTCGGGAAGCCACTCTTCCTTCTGGTCCTCGCTACCGAAGGCGTGGATGGGGTACATCACGAGCGCGCCCTGAACGCTGGCCATCGACCGCAGCCCCGAGTCGCCGGCCTCGAGCTCCTGCATCAACAGCCCGTAGGCCGTCTCCGAGACGTTCGGCGAGCCGTATCCCTCGAGATTCGGCGCGTAGAACCCGAGCTCCCCCATCTCGGGAATGAGATCGGTCGGGAACGTTCCCTCCTCGAAGTGATCGCCGATCTCGGGGCGGACCCGCTCGTCGACGAAGCGGCGGGCCGTGTCCCGGATCATTCGCTCCTCCTCGCCCAGCTCCGCCTCGAGTCCCACGTAATCGAGCATTGTTCGAACTCACGGCGACGACGGCAAAAGATGTTTGCAAACGAGTCACACGGACCTTCACGATCGATCGTCTGTGAAACCAGGGGCCCCGACGACACGACGGGGGGACCAGTGGCGACACGTTCGAGAACCGGAACACCTCGAGAACCGGAACACCTCGAGAACCGGAACACCTCGAGAACCGGAGTCAGTCGTCCGCGCTCGATCCGGCGACCGATCGCTCGGTTCGCCGCGAGCGACCGGCGTCCTCGGAGACCCGCCGAACGTGGTCGGTGAAGTTCTCGAAGACCTGCTTGGCCTCACAGGCCGCCTCGTAGTTCTCGGGCGTGATCTCCGCTATCGCGGCGTCGACGCGGGCGTCGCCGATCCGGTCGCGCTTCCCGTCGGCGACGTCGGCCGCGGTCTCCATATCGTACTCGGGGTGGAACTGCAGCCCCCAGTTGTGGCCGGCACGGAAGGCGTGCACCCCGTACTCGTTCTCCGCGAGGAGCTCGGCGCCGGGCGGCAGATCGACGACGGCATCCCCGTGGGAGGTGAAGACGGTGAACTCCTCGTCGATCCCCGCGAAGATCTCGTCGCCGTGGTGGGTGATCTCCGAGTAGCCGAGCTCGAAATCGTCCATCCCGGCGACCCGCCCGCCGAGCGCCTCCGCGAGCACCTGGTGACCGTAACAGATCCCCAGCGTCGGGATCCCCCGGTCGGTCGCGGTGGCGACGTACTCGACCAGCGGCGGGATCCACGCCTCGTCCCAGTAGACGGAGGAACGGGACCCGGTGATGACGACGGCGTCGAAGTCGTACCCGTCGGGCAGCTCCCCCTCGGCGGCGTGGAACTCGACGAGGTCGGCGTCCAGCTCCCGCCGGAAGTTCCGACGGGTGTTCGCGGCGTCGTGGGCCGCGTTGAGCAGTGCGACGCGGAGTCGTGTCATTGCATCCGCGTAGCTGCCTGGGGGTGAAAACGGTTGTGTCCGTTCCGAACGCTGCCGTGACTCCGGACGGTCAGTCCTCGTCCCGGTCGGCGTGGTCGGCGAGCCAGCCGAGGAGCGCGTCGTTGAGCGCGCCCGAGGCCTCGATCCCGGCGAGGTGACCGACGTCCTCGATCGGCCGAAACGTTCCCCGCGGAAGCCCGTCGGCGAGCCGGCGGCCGTGCTCGACCGGACAGACCGCGTCGGCGGTTCCGTGAAGCACGAGCGTCGGCACGGTGAGCTCGTACAACCGGTCGGATCGGTCGGCGTCGGCCAACGCCGCTCGCTGGGCCGCAGCCGTCTCCGGCGGCGCGTCCTCCGCGATCCGCCAGTCGACGATCCGGTCGACTGCGTCGGGGTGCGCCGTGCGGAACCGGTCGGATAACAGCGCGGTCGTGGACGCCTCGACCGCGGCACGGTCCGTCGGGTCGGTCCATAGGGAGTCCGGATCCAGCGCGTCGCCGTCGGCCGGCGTGCCGATGACGGCCAGACTCCGAACGCGGGCGGAATCCATCGCGGTCGCGATCGCGATCAGACCGCCGAACCCGTACCCCACGAGGTGGACCGATCGGCTGCCGACCTCGGCGATGACGGCCTCCAGGTCGCCCACGAGGTCGTCGAAGGCGTACGGGCCCGCGGGCTCGTCCGACCGATCGATCCACCGGGGCTCGGGCGTCACCGCGGCGTACGGACCGGCGATCGCGCCGTGTTGCCAGGCGAATTGCCAGACGCCCAGCCCGACGTCGCCGACGAACACGACCGCCGGTCCCTCCCCCGCAATCTCGTACCGGATCGACACGGACCCGTTGACGGCAGATGGCACGAACGTCGATCGGTCCGGGCGCGTGTTGACGGTTACGGAGATCGGTCGCGACGATCGATGGGTTCATTGACACGACCACACATATCGACCGCGTATGCCACTGTGCGCCCGATGTGACGAGGAACTCGAGGCGGGGGCCGGATTGCTCGCGCGGATCGGGATCGGGAGCCTCGACGGGTACGAATGTTCGACCTGCGGGACGCTGCTGTGTTCGGACTGTTTCAACGAGCGGACGCTCGAGCTGGCCGGGTCGACGCACGACCGCTGCCCGGCCTGCGAGGGAACGCTTCGAAAGCGGTGACCGACGGCCGAGGGTCCGTCACGGCGGTGCCGGCACCACGGAAGCGCCCCGTTACGCTCGTCGGAGCGACCGAACCGTTTCGCCGGCCGCCTCGAGCGCGTCGTCGAGCGCGTCGACGTCGGGGCCGCCGCCTTGCGCGAAGTCCGGCGGGCCGCCCCCGCCGCCGCCGACCTTCCCCGCCAGCCGGCTCACGATCTCGCCGGCGTTGACGTCCACGTCGTCCGGGACGCCGACGACGAACTGGGCGGACCCGTCGTGTCCGGATCCCAACACCGCGACCGTTCCCTCCTCGACCATCGCGTTCGCGGTGGCGCGGAGCTCCTCCGCGTCCGCGTCGAGCCGCTGGACGACGACCGTCACCCCGTCGAGGTCGATCTCCTCGGCGTCGGCGCCCCCCGAAGCGCGGGCGGCCGCGAGCTCGTCCGTGAGCCGATCGATCTCCTTGCCCCGTTCCTTCCACTCCTCGAAGAACCGCTCGGCCGTCTCCGGCACGTCGAGCGGGTCGACGTCGAGAACGTCGGCGGCGTCGTCGAGGGCGTCCTCCGTGCGCTGGGTCGCCTCCAGGGCGGCGGTTCCGGCCGCGAAGACGATCCGCTCGACGCCGTCCTGCACCGGCTCCGTCTTGAGGACCTTTATCGCCCCGATATCGCCGGTTCGTCCGACGTGCGTTCCGCCGCAGGCCTGCACGTCGACGTCGCCGACGTGGATCAACCGCACGTTCGTGCCCGGCGGGATGCCGCCCTGGTAGAGGTCGAAGCCGTGCTCGGCCTCCGCCTCGTGGCGGTGGGGCCACTCCTGGTCGACCGGGATGTTCTCCATGACGAGCTCGTTGGCGACGCGCTCGATCGCCTTCACCTCCTCGCGGGAAACCCGCTCGTAGTGGCGGACGTCGAGCCGGGAGGAGTCGAGCCCCTTCTGGGCACCGGCCTGTCGGACGTGGTCGCCGAGCACCTCGCGGGCGGCGTGGCCGATGAGGTGGGTCGCCGTGTGGTGCCGCATCAGGCGCCGCCGCCGATCGCCGTCGACCTGTCCCCGAACGAACTCGCCCTTCCCGGGATCCCCGTCCGTCCGGTGGAGTACGACGTCGTCGACCGCCTGCACGTCGGTGACCTCGACGGTCGTCTCGCCGGCCGTCAGGGTGCCGTGGTCGGCGGGCTGGCCGCCGCCCTCGGGATAGAACATCGTCTGGTCGAGGACGACGTCGTAGGCGTCACCGTCCTCCGGCCCATCGTCGTCGTCCGCCTCCACCTCGAGGACGTCGAGGACGACCGCCTCGAACTCCAGTCGGTCCTGGTCGTCGTAATACAGCTTCTCCGTTTCGGGCAGGTCCGCGATCCGGTCGTCGCGTTCGGCCGTTTCCTCGTCGACCGTCTCCTCGTGCCTGTCGGCCACGAGCCCGTAGAAGTCGTCGGGGACGTCGACGGTCGCACCGCGATCCGCCGCGATCTCGGCGACCATGTCCGGTTGGATACCGTGGGAGTCGTACAGCTCGATGAGCGTCTCCGTGGGGATCGGGTCGCCGGTGCCGGCGTACTCGTCGGCAAGGGATTCGACCTTCCGGGCGCCGCGCTCGAGCGTCTTCCGGTACTTCCGCTCCTCGGTCCGGACGATGTCGCGGATCGTGTCGCGGTTCTCGTAGCCGAGGCGTTCGGCCTGCATATCGACCAGCTCGTCGAGCGGGGCGTCGACCCCCACCGTGTCCACGAGCCGCTTGGTCCGACGGAGCACCATCCGGGCGAGGTAGCCGGTGCCGACGTTCGAGGGAACGATCCCGTCGCCGAACATGTACGCGAGCGTCCGGGAGTGGTCGGCGATCGCGTAGATGTCCTCGAGCGGCTCGAGGAGGTCGACCAGCTCGTCGACGTCGACGTCGAGCTTCTCGGCGATGTCGCCGCGTGCGGCCTCCATGTCGTCGACGTCGTCGATGTCGAGCCGGCCGGCGAGCTTCGCCGCCCGGTTGACGATCGCCCGCTCCTCGTCGGTGTAATCGATCCCGGCGTGCTCCTTCAGGAACTCGATGGCGTCGGGGTAGATCGCCTCGTAGACCGTGGCCGTTCCCTGGCTCATCCAGGTCCAGCGCTCGAGGCCGTACCCCGTGTCCACGATGTAGGTGTCCATGTAGGAGTAGGTGTTCCCGTCCTTGAGCTCGTAGTCGCCGTCGGGGTCCTGCTCCATACACATGAAGACGAGCGTGGCGAGCTCGGCACCCTTATAAATGACCTCGATCGCCGGGCCGGCGTTGCCGCCGCCGACCCAGGGGTCCTCGATGTAGGTGATCTCGTCGAGGTTCGCCCCCATCGAGTCGAAGAACTCGTCGCAGTACTGGACCGTCTCGTCCTTCCAATAGACCTCGCCCTCGTAGGCGTACTCCTCGTCGGCGTCCTCCCGGACGTTGAACGCGTGGTGGGCCATCATCTCGAAGGCCATCGTGTGCCGGCCCGTCTTGCCGACGTTGTCGATGTCCTGCATCCGGATGCAGGGCTGGGAGATCGCGAGCGGGTTCGCCGGCGGCGGCGTTTGTCCGGAGGTCACCAGGGGCTGGAAGTCGTATATCGACGCCTGCGTCAACAGGACGTCGTCGCGCCAGCGGTTCGCCGCGACCGGATACGGGTCGATCCGCTCGTGGTCGTGGCCCTCGAAGAAGGAGAGGAACGCCTCCCGCATCTCCTCGAGCGTATACGCCTCGTCGAACCCGGGATCGTCGATGAAGCTGTAGTCCGCACACGGCGGCTCCCCACAGGTGGTCCGGTCCGGGTCGCGCGTCCAGAAGTGGACGCCGCAGGAGGAACACTCCCGACGATGAAAGCCCTCCTCCTCGAAGTAATCGAGGCGATATTCGGCTTCGAGCGTGCTCATTACCGTTGTGTGGCTGGCGTTCGGCCAAAAGGGTTCCGGGGTCGAACAGCCGGAGGCGAACGGGGTCCGATCGTGGGCCCCCGAGCCGAAAGCCGGACGCCGTCATACGTCGACCGCGCCGGGGGACGGTCGTCAAAACGCGCCGGGGGACGGTCGTCAAAACGCGACGTTCGAGGCGCCTTTCAGGCCGAGGAACTCCCGAACCTCGTCGGGGGATGCGATCTCGCGGCCGGTGATCTCGCGGGTCTGGTGGACCATCTTCTCGACGAGGTCCGCGTTCCGTTCCGCCAGTTCGCCCTTCCGGAGGTAGAGGTTGTCCTCCATCCCGACCCGAGCGTGGCCGCCCGCCGAGATCGCCTGGGTCGTGAGCGGGAACTGCATCCGGCCCGCCCCGACCACCGAGAAGGAGTACCGGTCCCCGAACAGTCGCTCCGCGGTCCGGATCATGTGGGTGAGGTGTTCGGGATCGGCGCCGATCCCGCCGTGGATCCCCATCACGAACTGGAGGTGCAGCGGCGGGTCGAGGATCCCCCGGTCGAGGAAGTGTTTCGCGTTGTGGAGATGGCCCACGTCGTAACACTCGAGCTCGGGCATCGTCCCGTGCTCGGCGAACAGCGGGATGATCTGCTCGAGGTCCGCGAAGGTGTTCCGGAAGACGAACTCGCGGGTGTTCTCGAGGAACGGGCGCTCCCACTCGTACTCGAACTCGTCGTACGCCTCGAGGATCGGGTACAGACCGAAGTTGATCGACCCCATATTACAGGAGGCCATCTCCGGCTCGAGCTCGGGTACGACCTGGACCCGTTCCTCGAGGGTCATGTTCGACCCGCCGCCGGTGGTCGGCTGCACGATCACGTCACGGCGCTCCCCGATCCGCGTTGCGACCTCGCGGAACAGCTCGAGGTCGGGCGAGGGCTCGCCGGTCTCGGGGTCCCGCACGTGAACGTGGACGATGCTCGCCCCGGCGTCGGCGGCAGCGACGGCCTCCTCGACGATCTCGTCGGGCGTGATGGGCAGGTGCGGCGACATCGTCGGGACGTGGATTGATCCCGTGACTGCACACGTGATGATCGCCTTCTCGAACGAGCGCATACCCGACCCACCGAGGCGGGGGATAAAAGCGCTCCCCCCGGTCGGGGACGGCGGCGGTCCCGAAACGGCGGTCCCGAAACGGCGGCGGTCCCGGTTCCGGATTGACACCGGTCCCGGCCCCGAGACCGCGTGCGGCGGTTAGTCGACGCGCTCGGCGAAGCCGAACCGCGGCTTGACGTCGTCGACGACGATCTCGGCTGTCTCCCCGGTCTCGGCGCCGGGCACGAACAGCGTGTAGCCGTCGACCGTGGCGATCCCGTCGCCCTCGCCGCCGACGTCCTCGATCTCGACCGCGAGCCGGTCGCCAGCCTCGACGGGCGCGGTCATCCGACCCTTCGCGACGAGGTACACCTCCGAGGAGGAGTCGCGGGAGGCGGGCGGCGAGACCACGCGGACGTACTCGAACTCCGCCTCGATGTCCTCCTGAAGCGCCTCCAGATCCCGCCCCTGAAACACCTTGACGACGAGGTCGCCGCCGGGCGCCAGGAGGTCCAACGCGACCTCGAACGCCTGCCGGGCGAGGTGGACCGAGCGGGCGTGGTCGAGGCCGTACTCGCCGGTCATGTTCGGCGCCATGTCCGAGACGACCACGTCGGCGCCGCGCTCGCCGATCGTCTCGCGGAGCCGGTCCCCGGTCTTTTCCTCGGTCATATCGCCGCGGATCGTCTCGACGCTCGCGACGTCCCCGTCGCCCCAGTCGTCCGCCTCCGGATCGAGATCCCGGATGCGCTGGAGGTCGACCCCGACCACGGTTCCGCCCGCCCCGACTCGCTCGGCGGCGATCTGTAGCCAGCCGCCCGGCGCCGCGCCCAGGTCGACGACCGTGTCGTTCCGGTCGAACAGCGAGGCGGTCTCGTCGAGCTGCCGAAGCTTGTAGGCGGACCGGCTGCGGTAGCCCTCCTGTTTGGATCGATTGTAGTACTCGTCCTTCCCCGTCATGGATTCCTCCCCGGTTCCCGGAGGTCGCTCCGGGAACCGGTCGCCGACGAACGCGCGTTCATACCGATCCTGACGTCGTCGACCCGGAAAGGCACGTCGGATGGCCGTCGATCCGGCGTCGGCGCCCTCGTCTCACGGTCGAGTATAAAAGGTGGCCGGCGAACGGCGGGCGATCATCCGCGGTCGGACGCCTCGACGTCGACGACGCCACGCAGCCGATCCGGCCCCTCGACCGGCTCGATCCGGAACCCGAGGTCGGCGTAGAACTCCCGCAGATCGCTTTCGAAGGCGGCCGTCAGTCGGTCGACGCCACGTGTCGCGGCCAGGTCGATCGCGGCCCGCACGAGCGCGGACCCGATCCCGGCCTCGCGTCGGTGGCGCGTGACGGCCACGGCGTCGATGTGAAGTCGACGCTCGTTCGCCAGATGACGGTCAGCGTCCGCCACGTGGCTGACCTCGTCGTCACGATATTCAAGCGAGAGCGCGCCGACGACGGTTCGCGTCCGCTCGCCCTCGGCCGCCGGGTCGGTCTCCGCCAGGAGCACGCGTCCGTCGTCGATCCCGGACCGAAGAATCTCGGCGTCGACCTCGAGCAGGGCGCCCTCGAGGACGCGGATCACGTCGACCGCGTCGTCCGCCCCGGCGCGGCGGACCCCGATCCCTGCGGGCAGATCGTTCGGTGGGGACCACGAGCCGCCGTCGGTGACGAGTCGCTCGCTGGTGGCGTGGGTCACGCGAACTTCGCCGCCTCCTCGAGGATCGCGTCGATCCCGGGTCGGTCGCCGGGGTGGGATCCGGTGTACCGCCAGAGGACCTCGGGCTCCCGGCGCAGGTCGACGAGGACGACCTCCGGCATCCGGCCGATCAGGTCGACCCGCCGGCCGATCGGCCCGAACCGACGCGACTGGCCGTACTGGCTCGCGATCTCGGTCTCCGGATCCGCGATGAAGGGGTATGGAACGTCGTACTCGTCGACCCATTCGGCGGCCCGATCGCGGTTCTCCGGCAGGATCGACACCGCCTCGACGCCGGCCTCGCGGAGGGCATCGTGGTTCGAGACGACGGTCTTGACCTGGGTGCGACAGTTCCCGCAGAGGTGATCGCGGTGAAACAGCAGGACCGCGAGGTCCGACTCGAGGCCGGACAGGACGAACGGGTCCGGTCCCGAACCGACGTTCGCGCCCTCGAAGTCGACCGTCTCGGGCGCGTGGACGCGCCCGGATCCGCCCTTGATGAGCCGGAGGACCGTCACGCGGTCGGCGTCGACGGCCCGGTCCTCGGGGACCGGCGACCCCTCGACGAGCGCGGCGGCCTCCTGGGGGCTGTAGCCCACCGACCGGATCAGGTCGGCGTAGGTGTCCTCGGGCTCGCAGGAGAGCTCGCGGGTCCCCTCGCCGACGACCTCGACGGTGACGTGCATACCCGTGCTCGGGCCCGGATCGGGTTGAACCGATCGGTTCGAACGGCGGATCGGGACCCCGCCACTCACTCCGTATGGCCGGGAGGGGAACGTCACTCGAGCCAGTCCGCACCCCATTCGTCCAAAGCGTCGAACACGGGGCAGAGCTCGCTCCCCTTCTCGGTCAGCGTGTAGTAACTGGCGACCGGCGACTCCAGCTCCTTGCGGTTGTCGATGAAGCCGTCGTCCTCCAAGTCCTCGAGGACGCGGGACAGCGTGTACGAGCTCGCTCCGGTCGAGCGTTTGAGTTCGTTGAAGCGCTTTTCTCCTTCCCGGAGGTCGTTGAGGACGACGAGCGTCCACTTCGATCCCACCGCTTCGACCGCCCCGACGACGTTACAGACGTCGGCATTGCGCCGTTCGACGTCGGACTGCCCCTCCGCGTCAGTTTCCGGTGGTTGGGTCGCCATAACCTGGTCACATAATTATAACCGTATCTATAAGTAGGTTTGGTACCAAACTAGGTAACGTAATGGAACTACGAAACGCGACGCTGCTCGCACTCGAAACCACCGTGACGCTCGATCCACGATGCCCGCGGAGATAGACGGAGTACCCCCGGAGACGCACATCGGACGGACCGCGCTCACGGTGTCGGATCTCACGGGGATGGTCGACTTCTATCGGGACGTCGTCGGGCTCTCCGTGCTCAGTGACTCCGATTCGACCGCAGTTCTCGGCGTCGAGGGGACTCCGCTACTCGTATTGGAGCACGACCCGGATGCGCTCACCCGACACCGGTCGAGTGCGGGGCTCTTTCACAACGCGTTCAGGGTTCCCTCACGCGAGGCGTTGGGCGACGCGTTAACCCGCGTGCAGGAGCGCTGGCAGCTCGGCGGCGCGTCGGACCACGGCGTGAGCGAGGCGCTATACCTCTCGGACCCGGAGGGCAACGGCATCGAGATCTACCGGGATTACCCACGGGAAGAGTGGCCCCGCAGCGACGACGGGACCGTTCGAATGGGCACGTATCCCCTCGATCTCGAGCCGGTGGTGGCCGCCGCCGCAGGCGAAGCGGGCCTGCCCGCCGAAACGGACGTGGGACACGTCCACCTCGAGGTGTCATCGCTTGCGGAGTTTCAGGACTTCTACGTGGACCGGGTCGGGTTCGAGACGCAAACCTCCATGCCGGCCGCGCGTTTCGTCTCCGCCGGCGGCTACCACCACCATCTGGGCGCGAACACGTGGAACCACCGGTCCGGTCCGGTCGCCGGCAGGGGGTTGTCGTGGTTCGAAGTGGTGCTTCCCGACGCGGCGGCGCTGGAGGCGCTTGCGGACCGGCTCGCGGACGGCGAGTATGCCGTCACCGAGGTGGACGACGGCGTCTCCGTCACGGGACCGGACGGGATCGAGGTCTGGTTCCGCGTCGGGACGTAGATTCAGTGCCGTCCCGGCGGTACGTATAAACGATCGACCAGGTCGTGACGGAACGATCGGTCAGGCTGCGACGACCGATCGACGGCCAGCCGAGCCGGCGTCTCGGTTCGTTTATGACCCTGCCGACGGTGGTCTCTCGTATGAGCGAGCCCGAGGAGCCGACGGACGCGGAGGCGGGGACGTCGGACGTGGACGCCGAGGCGGAGACGTCGGCCGCCGCGACCGCGACCGGCCGGGAGATCTGGATCGAGAAGTATCGACCGCAGACGCTTGCGGACATCCACGGCCACGAGGACATCGTCGAGCGGCTCGAGAGCTACATCGAGCAGGACGACCTGCCGCACCTGCTCTTCTCGGGGCCGGCCGGCGTCGGGAAGTGCGTTACCGGAGATACGCCGGTGCTGACGGGCAGTGGCGTCCGTCGGATCGAGGACGTCGTCGGCGACGTCGAGGGGTTCGCTGCGCCGGGAAGCGATCTCATGGTCGCCACGCTGACGGCGGAAAACGATCTCGAGTACGTCTCGCCCTCGGACGTGTTCGCGAAGGACGCGGACGAGCTCGTGACGATCCGGACGCGGGACGGTGGCGAGTTTCGGGTGACGCCGGAGCACAAGCTCCGCGTCATCACCGAGGAGGGCTTCGAGTGGGTCGAGGCGGCGTCGCTGTCGGCCGACGACCGGATCGCACGCCCCCGATCGGTTCCAGCACCCGATCCCACGGCACCTCCGGAACCCTCGACAGCCGATACCTCGACGCCAGCCGACTCCCCGACGTCGAATGGATCGCCCTCGTCTCCGTCCTCGTCTTCATCGCCAACTCCAGCCCCGTCGCTTCGGTGGTTCGACTCGATGGATCCGGACCGGACCGAAGTGAGGCTCTCGGCCGATGCACTCGGAGATCACGCGGCGACGATCGGGACCGAGATCGACGAGCCGGTTCCGCTATCCCGGCTCCACGAGAGCGACCTCGAACCGGGGCAGTGGATCCCCGGGGTCGAGGAGATCGAGTACGTCGCGGCGAACGGCCGTCGGGCCCGCCCCATCACGCCGCCGACCACGATGACGCCGATACTTGCACGATTCGTCGGACTCGCCATCAGCGAGGCGAGCATCGATAACGGGCAGATCAAGTTCTACAACACGGACGAGGGACTTCTCGACGCGTTCGAAGCCGCGGCGAAGGCGGTCTTCGACGTCGAAACGGTCCGCGGTCGCCAGCACGACGTCCCGTTCGTCCGGCTCGGGTCGAAAACGCTCACCCACTACCTGGAGTCGACCGTCGACGTCTTCGCGAGCGCAGCCGGCGGGTCGGGGATCGGGTCCGCGATCGTCTCCGCGGATCGGGACTCCCGAGCGGCGTTCCTGCGGGCGGTCTTCGATGCGGAAGCACACGTGGATACGGGCGGCACGATCGAACTCATCCAGCGAAACCCGGACCACATCACCCTCGTATCCTACCTCCTCGCGACGTTCGGGATCCCGAGCCGGCGAGCGACGATGGAGAAAGCCGCCACGAACGGAACGGGGATCGAACGAACCTACCACGCGATATACGTCTCCGGGTCACGGGTCCTCCAGCGGTTCGAGTCGACGATCGGATTCTCGATCGACGAGAAGGCGGACCGGCTCGCCGATCACGCCGAAAAGACGTCGAACCCGAACCACGACACGATGCCGCGCCAGGCGGTGCTCCGGAAGCTCTGTGACCGTCTCGACCTCCGGGTGACGGACCACCTTCCGAGATCGCTGGATCCGGACACCCCCGGACGGGAACGCTACTGTGCGGCGTTGAACGACGTGATCGACGCGGCGACGGAGCGGATCGAGAACTGTCAACGCGCGCTCGAACGGCTCGACCGGATGGAGCCGCTGCTCGACGCCACGACGAGCCTGCCGGCGGCGTGGGTCGAGTCACGCGGGGCGCTGGCGCCAATCGAGACGCGTACGGAGATCGCCGAGTCGACCGGCGTGCGTTCCGATCGGCTGCTCGAGTGCAGCGACGGCCGCAGGACGCCGTATTCCTCACGAGCGCTCTCGATGCTCGAGGAACTCGATCGGCCGATCGAGGTCACCGCCGATCAGCCGATCGAGATCGGTGCCGATCAGCCAGGTGGTTCGACGGCCGACCGGCTCGACGGAACGATGCTGCAAACGGTCAAACTGGAACTTCGGACGTGTCGCGACCTGATCGGCGCCACCGACGTCGAGATCACTGAGGGGCTCGAGTTCGGCCCGTCGGATCTGCGAAACCTGCTCGAAGCCGACGGACACGCCGTCCGCGTCGTGACGCGGTTCGAAACCGTCGCCAACCGACTTCGGGAGGTCGCGCTCGACCGGCTGACGCTCGAGACGATCGAGTTGCTCGAGGAGGCCGCACGGATCGCGAACGCCGACCTGTACTACGACCGCGTCGAGTCGGTCGAACGGACCGACGCCGACGAGCGGGTCTACGATCTGACGGTTCCCGGGACGCGAAACTACGTCGCCGGAAACGTTCCCACGGTGATGCACAACACCACCTCGGCAACGGCGATCGCCCGCGAGATCTACGGCGACGACTGGCGCGGGAACTTCCTCGAGCTCAACGCCTCCGACCAGCGCGGGATCGACGTGGTCCGGGACCGGATCAAGAACTTCGCGCGGTCGTCGTTCGGGGGGTACGAGCACCGGATCATATTTCTTGATGAGGCCGACTCGTTGACGTCTGACGCCCAGTCAGCGCTTCGGCGGACGATGGAGCAGTTCTCGGACAACACCCGGTTCATCCTCTCGTGTAACTACTCCTCGAAGATCATCGACCCGATCCAGTCGCGGTGTGCCGTCTTCCGGTTCTCGCCGCTGTCGGACGAGGCGATCGCGAGCCAGGTTCGGGAGATCGCCGCCGCAGAGGGGATCGAGGTGACCGAGGCGGGCGTCGACGCGCTCGTGTACGCGGCCAACGGCGACATGCGTCGCGCGATCAACTCCCTGCAGGCGGCCGCGACGACCGGCGAGGTCGTCGACGAACAGGCCGTCTACGCGATCACCGCGACCGCCAGACCGGAGGAGATCGAGTCGATGGTCACGGACGCGCTCTCGGGCGATTTCTCGAGGGCGCGCGCGACCCTGGACACGCTGCTCACAGAGACCGGAATGGCCGGCGGCGACGTGATCGACCAGCTCCACCGGTCGGTCTGGGAATTCGACCTCTCCGAGCGCGAGGCGGTCCGGCTGATGGAGCGGATCGGCCAGGCCGACTACCGGATCACCGAGGGCGCCAACGAGCAGGTGCAACTGGAGGCGTTGCTGGCCGCGCTCTCGCTGCCCGAGGAAGACGACGGGACGGCGACGGCGGGGGAGAGGGAACCGAAACCGGAACGCCGGGACGGACACGACGAGGGGGCCTGAACGTCCGCGATGCTCACCGTCGTCTCCGACACCCATAGCACGGACGGTCATCGCCTCACGGGACGCACGCTGACCGCGGTTCGGGAGGCGGACGTCGTGATCCACGCGGGGGATTTCCACCGCGAACCGGTCCTCGACGCGTTCGCCGCGGAGGCGGCCACCCTCCGCGCGGTGTCCGGAAACAACGCCGACGCCGCGATCCGCGACCGGCTGCCGGCCGATCGGACCGTCGAGTATGCCGGCCTCAGATTCGCGGTGACGCACACCAAACGCGGCGGCGAAACGGCGCTCGCGCTGTTCGGCCGCGAGCGTGCGGCCGACGTCGTGGTCTTCGGCCACAGCCACCGACCGACCGTCACGGAGACGGACGACGTGACGCTCGTCAACCCGGGGAGTCACGCACAGCCGCGTGGGAACCGGGCGGCACACGCGGAGTTCGAGCCGGTCGACGGCGACGGCGTCCTCGAGGGGCGGCTCGTGACGCCGGCCGGGGACGTCTTCGAGCGGTTTCGGGTTCACGGGGACTCGATACGGGAGTGACACGCCCGAGGTGAGACGTCAGGAGTGACACTCGACCGACTCGACGGCAGGCCGGCGACACGTGGGGTCGGTGGAGAACCGAGGCGGAGACGACGCTCCGGAGACCAACACGTCGAGAAGTGACGACACCGCGCTCGGCGGTCGAGACGGAGCACGGGCCCGACCGGATCGGATGCTTGGGCGGGTCGGTGGTGGGTGGGTGGGTGGGTGGGTGGGGGACACCGACCCGAATCGGTCCGACCCGACCACGGTATGGGTACGGGGGACGCGTCGTCGGCACACGACGCACATGGGGGATGTGGATCGTGGCGTGCTCGCGACGGTGGTGGTTCGTGGGTGTGATCGCGGCGGACGAATTCGGCGACGCGAGAACGCGCCGCGGCGTCACGACCGCGACCGGAGGGCCGAAGCGGGTGTCGCGGGTGAACCAACGGCCCCCGGGAGTATATACCCGCGTTAAGCACAAACGGCGATTTTAGCTACGTCGTTCGGCCTCGGCCCTCGGCGGCTCCCTCGGGAGCGCGACGCCCGCGACGACGGACCGCGACGCTCGGCCCGACCGCGAGTCTCGGGACGACACGGCGCGCCGAAACGCCTAACACCACGCCGGAAGTAACCCGGGGCAGACATGGACTCGCCCGATCCGCTGTTCGTCGGCCTGCTGATCGCGTTGGCGGCCTTCTTTCTCTTCGCGTATCTCCTCGTCCGGCGAACGCTGTTGAGCCTGCGGAAGGGCTACGAGGACGGACAACGGTAGCGATGGCGCTGGAAACCGCCGCCACGTTCGCCGTCGCGGGACTCGCGAGCCTGTTCATGGCGTGGGCGATCGGCGCGGGGTCGTCGGGGTCGACGCCGTTCGCGCCGGCGGTCGGCGCCAACGCCATCTCGGTGATGCGGGCGGGGCTCGTCGTCGGCGTCCTCGGCTTCCTCGGCGCGGTGCTGCAGGGAGCGAACGTCACCGAGGCGGTCGGAACGGAGCTGATCGGCGGCGTCACGCTTACCGCCGGCGCGGCGATCGTGGCGCTGCTCACGGCCGCCGCGCTCGTCGCGATCGGCGTCTTCACCGGCTATCCGATCGCGACCGCGTTCACCGTCACGGGGGCCGTCGTCGGCGTCGGTCTCGCGATGGGCGGGGCACCGGCGTGGGCGAAGTACACCGAGATCGCCACGCTCTGGGTGCTCACTCCGTTCGTCGGCGGCGGGAGCGCGTACGTCGCGGCGCGCGCACTGCAGAGCGACCGGGGATCCGAACGGGCTCTGACCGCGGTCCTTGCCGGGATCGTGGGCGTCATCCTCGGAAACATCGGGTTCGCGTTCCTCGGACCGGCGAACCAACAGGGATCCCTCGCGGGAACGTTCGGCACGAAGCTGCCGGTCGGGTCGTGGATCGGGATCGACCTCGGCCCGGTCCTGTTGACGCTCGCCTGCGCCGTGGTCGTCGGGTGCGTCGTCTATCTCGACATCGGGCGCGACCGGGACGGCGGCCAGCGGCGGTTTCTGTTGGCGCTCGGCGGCCTCGTCGCGTTCTCCGCCGGCGGGTCCCAGGTCGGCCTGGCGATCGGACCGCTGGTTCCGATACTCGACGACGCCGCGGTCCCCCTGTGGGCAGTCCTCGTCGGCGGCGGGACCGGGTTGTTGATCGGGTCCTGGACCGGGGCACCACGGATGATCAAGGCGATCGCCCAGGACTACGCGTCGATGGGGCCACGGCGGTCGATCGCGGCGCTCATCCCGTCGTTCGCGATCGCTCAGACTGCGGTCGCGTTCGGGATCCCCGTCTCGTTCAACGAGATCATCGTCTCGGCGATCGTCGGCGCCGGCTATGCGGCCGGCGGATCCGGCGTCAGCAAGCAAAAGATGGGCTACACGGTGTTCGCGTGGATCGGCTCGCTGACGGTCTCGTTGGCGGTTGGCTTCGGTACATACTGGCTGCTGTCGACGGTTGGCGTCGTGTAGCGTCCTCAGTTCGGGTCTGATTCCGGCGTCTGTTCGACCGCCGCGTCCTCCCCCTCGATCTCGGCGGCCGTCTCGGCGCCGTACTCGTCGGTGACGGTCACGCGAGCCTTCATGATCCGCGTGTTGTCGACGCGCTCGATCCGGATGTCGATCCCGTCGTAGGCGATCGACTCGCCCTCCTCGACGAGCCGGCCGGCGCGGTTGAACACGAAGCCGGCGAGCGTCTCGAACTCCTGCCCCTCCGGGAGGTCGATTCCGAGCATCTCATTCACCTCGTCGATGTTGACCTCCCCCTGAACCATCGCGACGTTCTCGTCGATGAACTCGATCGGCTCGGGCTCGTCGCCCTCGAGGATGTCGCCGACGATCTCCTCGACCATGTCCTCCAGGGTGATGATCCCCTCGGTCGTGCCGAACTCGTCGATGACGATGACCATCTGGAGCCGATTGTCCTGCATCTCCTCGAGGAGCTCGTCCGCGTTCTTCGATTCGGGCACGTGCAGCGTCGGCTTGACGACGCGCTCCAGGGAGGGCTCACCCTCGGCGTACCGGAGCTCACGAACGAGGTCACGGACGGTGACGACGCCGACGATGTTGTCGAGGTTCCCCTCGTAGATCGGGACACGCTCGTGGTCCGACTGGACGCAGGTCTGGATCGCCTCCTCGACGCTGGCCGATTTCGGGACGGCGGTGACGTCGAGCCGCGGCGTCATCACCTCCTTGGCGATCGTGTTGTTGAACCGGAATATGCGGTCGAGCATCTCCCGTTCGTCCTCCTCGATGACGCCCTCGCGCTCGCCGGTCTGGATGATGTTCTGGATCTCCTCGCGGGTGACGTACGTCGACTCGATCGCCGCCCGACCGCCGGTGATCCGGTTGATGACGCGGGTGAGGTAATCGAAGAGGATCACCAGCGGGAGCAACAGCCATTCGGAGTACTGCAGCGGTCGAGCGATCCGCAGCGACCACGACTCGCTATGTTCGACCGCGTAGGACTTCGGCGCGGTCTCGGCGAACAGCAACACGATGGCCGTGATCCCGAACGTGGTGGCGACGATCGCCTGCCCCTGCGAGAGGTAGAAGCCGAACATCGACGTGGCGATCGCTGACGTCGCGATGTTGACGATGTTGTTGCCGACGAGGATCGTCACCAACAGTCGGTGTGGGTTCTCGCGGAGCTTCTGGACGGTCCGTGCCCCACGAACGTCCTCCTCGACCAGGTTGTCGACGCGGTGTTTCGGCAGCGAGAACATCGCGATCTCCGAGGAGGAGAAGAAGGCGGACAGTCCCAGGAGCACGACGATCGCGAGGCATCCGAGGATCGTCCACGTCGTCGTGCTGACCGGCCCGACCTGGAGAAGCCCGGCGGCCAGCGGCGTATTCGGCGACAAGCCCATTCTCGTTACACCTGAGGGAGGCAACGGTTAAATGATTACGTCTGACGACCGGACCATCGAGATCGGACCATCGAGATCGGACCATCGAGATCGGACCATCGAGATCGGACCATCGAGATCGGACCGTCGAGATCGGGACGCGAAGAGGAGCGACGCGATCGCGCGCCACGATCAGTTTGCCCGCGATCCGAGGACGACACGGTTACCCCTTCGGCGTTCCTATCGGGAGGTATGCCCGACGAGACGACCGACATCACGCTGTATCGGCTGCAGGCGTGCCCGTTCTGCGAGCGGGTCGTCCGAACCCTCGATGAACTCGATCTGTCGTACCGCTCGCGGTTCATCGAGCCGATGCACTCGGAGCGAAACGTCGTCAAGCGCGTCACCGGCGCGCGAACGGTCCCCGCGATCGTCGACGAGACCACGGGCGTGACGATGTCCGAGAGCGCAAACATCGTCGAGTACCTCGAGACGACCTACGGCGAGGGAGGCGCCTGAGATGGTTGACTTCGACGTCGTCGAGCTGCCGGAGACGGACCACGTCGCGGTCGGCGAGACTGCCCCCGACTTCACCCGCCCGCTCGTGAACACGGAGTTCTGGGAGGACCGATCGCTGTCGAGCCTCCTCGCGGACGGCCCGGTCCTGCTCGTCGCGTACCCGATGGACGGCGCCTTCCCGGCGACGTACGTCTGGAACGAGATCGCCGACCGCGGCTGGACCGACGCGATCGACGTCGTCGGGATCGGTATCTCGACGCCCTACGAGCACGGGACGCTGCTCGCGGAGCGGGGTGTCGACGCGCGGCTGTTCTCGGATCCCGCCGCGTCGGTCCTCGAGGAGTACGGGGTCGCGAACGACCTCGACGGGATGACGGGGATCGTCGACGCCAGACCCGCCGTCTTCGCGATCGACGAGGACCGAACCGTCCGCTACGCGTGGGTGGCCGACGAGCATCCCGAGTTCCCGCCCTACGACGCGATCGGCGAGGCGATCGACGACCTGACCGCCTGAGTTCGCCGATGAACGACCAGCCACGACCGCCGGACGAGGGAGACGCGGCGGCACACGAAACCCTTCCCGAGGACGTCCGGTCGGCGATCGACCGTGCCGAGACCGCGGTCAACGACGGCGACCTCGTCGTGTATCCCACGGAGACCGTCTACGGGCTCGGCGCCGACGCGCTCGACCCGGAGGCCGTGGAGCGCGTCTTCGAGACGAAGGGGCGAGACCGGTCGAAGCCGCTCTCGTTCGGCGTCAGCAGCGTCGAGGCGGCGCTCGAACACACGCGGCCGACCGAGTTGGAGGCCGCCTGTCTCCGCGAGTTCCTCCCGGGCCCGGTCACGGTGATCGTCGAGCGAGCGGCAACCGTCCCCGACGTGCTCACGGCCGGCCGCGACCGGGTCGGGATCCGAGTCCCCGATCACCCGATCGCGCTCGCGCTGTGCGCCGCGGCCGGACCGATCACGGCCACGAGCGCGAACCGGTCGGGAACGGGCAGCGTTCGCCGGCTCTCAGAGCTCAGTCCGGAGATCCGTGACGCCGCGGCGGTCCTGATCGACGGCGGCGAGACGCCCGGAACCGAAAGCACCGTGGTCGAGCCCGAGACGGGGACGATCCACCGGCGCGGCGCCAACGCGGACGCGATCGCGGCGTGGCTCGACGACCGGTAGCGGGACGGTCGGAGCGCCTCCGTGCCCCCGTGATCACAACCCCAGCCGGGAGCGCAGTGACCGCGTCTCGGTGCCGCATTGGTCCCGATACTCGCAGGGCGGACACCGGTCGTCCGAGACCCGCGGCGGCGGTCCGTCGATCCCGCGAGCCGTCCGCAGAGCGCGTCGATAGGCAGCCTTCGTCCGGACCGTCAGCGAGACTTCACGGACCACGCCGACTGCCGGATACTCGACGAGAACGCGGGGGATCTCCCGCTCCCGTTCCCAGGCGAGCGCCTTGGCGATCGCGACCGCGCGAACGGTCTGCGGCTCCCAGACGCCCTGTTTCGGCGGCGTTCCGGGCGAGACGAGACACGGGATCGGCGGAGCACCGGCGTCGGCATCGCCGGCGTCATCGACGGACGAGCCGACGTCGTGGTCACCGGACGGAGTGGCGGCGGCGTCGGCACCGGACGGTTCGGTGACGTCGTTTCCGGAGAGCACCTTGTGCGCGATGCCATGGCAGGACCGGCCGACCAGAAACGCCCGCGTTCGGTCCGGGTTCGCAAGCGATCGCCACGGAACCCCGAACCGTTCTGCGAGTCCGCCATCGCGAAGCGCTCGGAGCCGCTCGCGGTAGACGGCAGGATGTGGATCGATCGGACGATCGGACAGCGCCGCATCGTCCGCCGTGGCTAACTCCGGATACCGAAACGCGAGATCGATCCGGGACCGCTGTGCGTCGGGGATCGATCGGTCCGGCTCCTGCCGCGCGTAGTAGAGCTGGCGTGGGCAGTAGGCGGCGCGCGTCAGGTCGCCGAAGGCGACCGATCCCGACGGGATGCGGTGCGATCGGTCGGGCGACGACGTTATGGCGTCCGTCGAGGTCGGACCGGCGGCATCGGACGACTGCGGAGCGTCGGTCGTCGGCGCTGCGGTCGCGGCGTCCGGGACCGTTGGGGCTGGGGGGTCGGTGTCGGGCACGGGCCGTCTGCGGCGCATTCCGGTATAAACCGTCGGACCGAACGAATCCTCGAACGGGACCGACCAGACGCTCGGAAGGGGCGGAAGGACGTGAGGGGAGGACGGAACGGAAAGCGATTAAAAGGAGACGTCGGTCTCGATGTCCTCGGCGGCCTCACGCAGTCCGTCCTCGCGGGCGTCGGTGGCGAGCGAGCGTTCGATGTCCGCGTCGGTGAGGAGATCGCGAAACTCGTCGCGGAAGCGGTGGTTCGCCCGCATCGAGGCGACGTCGGCCGCGGCGACGCGGCGGTATCGTCGGACCGTCTCGGGGTCGCTCGACAGCTCGGCGGCCAGCTCCTCGTCCGTGGCACCTGCGAGGACGAGCCGCTTCAGCTCGTCGTACGCGAAGGGAGCCTCGCGATCGGCGTCGGTGACGAGGTGGAGATCCATCCGCGCACGGAAGACGTCCGTCCCGTCGACGTGGGGGGCGGCGTCCGCCTCGGTGTCGGCATCGGCGGCTACCTCGATGTCGGCACTGGTTCCCTCGTCGAGATCGATCGAGTCGTCGTCGACGACCGCGGCGGCGATGGCCGCGTCGGTCTCGTCGGTGAAGTGGCCCCTGACGACGTGCTCGTAGGCGGCGTCGGAAAGGGACGTCGAGAAGTCGTACCGGTCGCGCATCGTCGCGATCAGTTCGGCGAGCCGCTCCCCGACCGTCGCGTCGTCGCGGTCGAGCAGGGATCCGCGGTCGGCCGTCCGTCCCTCGGTGACCGTCTCCGATCCGGTCGCGTCGACGAACAGGTCCCGAAGCTCCGCGGTTTTCTCGTCCATACGGCGGAACGAACGGGACAGGGAACCAAAAGCGTGTCCCCCCTGGAACGACCGGGTCACGGGGCGACGAAACCGGCAAGGGATACTCTTCGAGCCTTCTTGAAAGAAGTCTCCGTATGGAGGGGATACGTCACCTCGCCCTGAAGTCGGGGACGCTGAACGTGAATGACGGCACTCGCCTGCCGACCGATAGGGTCGGCCAGAACGGGAGTCCACCGACAAGCTCCGCCCTTGAGTGCGGAGGAGGTGACACGTGAACTGCCTCGGAGTCAAGCCCCGAGGCACTCGCCTTGTTATCTGTGGATCTCGTTAACCGGCTGTTTCGGTCAAGAAAATGTCTGTCGGATAGGATTCCAACAGAGCCGTGGACTAGTATCTCCCTCATACTTTACCGTGGGAGGCCATCTATCATTCAGTATGCAGACACAACGAGCGACCGGTAGCGTACTTCTCGGCGCGGTCGTCTCGATCATCGCGGGCTTTCTGCCATTCGTGTCGTTCGTCGCACCATTGCTTGGCGGCGGCGTTGCGGGATACTTCCACCGCACCGGGCTGCGAGAGGGCGCAGGTGCAGGCGCACTTATGGGCGTATTTCTCTCTCTCCTCGGGGTAGTGCTCCAGATATTGGGGCCCGTTCTCCCTGCGTTCCCTGCAGCAGTCGTCCTCGGTCCGTGGGCACGTGGATTTGGACTCGGCATGTTGGATAGTATCGTCGCGATCATCGCCGCGAGCGCGATTTTACTCGTGATCGTCGGCGCAGTTGGCGGTGCCATCGGGGGCGCCCTCGCCGGGCGGCGAACACAGCAGACAAACGAAACAGTTGGATAGATGCCGATGCCACGAGCCAGCCAGGTCAACATAAATAAGCAGTCCCGCCGCCGCTTCTTGAAAACGGTCGGAGCGACGCTATCCGTCGCGACCAGTACCGCGCTCGCAGGTTGCCAGGGACGTCCGTTCGGACCGGGCGCTAATTCCGCGTACTATCATGCATACGGGCCGTCACTGGATGTCGACTATGACACTGTTATGGACGCAGCCCGGGATGCAGGGTATACTGTTGACGAGCCGTACTACGTCGGAACGAAAGAGCCGGAAAGCGGGATCCATCCTGCTGGTCTTCCTGACCTTGACGACCGGTTCGGTCCCGACTACCGGGTGATGGGCGCGACGTTCTTCTATACACAACCGATTTTTCTCGAACTCTGGTTCGCAGCCGGAGACGAGCCGGTGACAGCATCAGTCTTCGACGACAGTTCCATGAGTGGCGATTTCGACGTCACGAGTTTGCCACCCGCCGACTGGTTAGTACCGCGATTGACCCTCGCCTTCGAGATGGATGATGCTCGGGCACGCGAGTATGTCGAGATGCTCAAGGACGCAATCAACGACGGCACGGATATCCCATCGGTCGAGGTCACAGAGGAGCCGGCGTTTTCCCGCACATATGAATCACTGACCGACGAGGCCACTGAGAGTAGTGGTTCAGAAACTTACGGGGATGGCTGGTACAAAATGACGTTCGTCCGCGAGGGAATTCGGTTGGCGACCATCGATCTCGTCGTCCAGAGCATGAAGATCAACCACCGCCGTGGGGAACACACCTATACAACCAAGCTCGACCGACTCGGTGGGTTCAACCTCAGGATCGAACTCCCGCCTCAGGAGGATATCCCCGAAGACGAGTACCAGGGGGTGTTCCGACAGATGTTCTCCGACATTGGGCTTCCGCCTGAGATAATTAATGACCTTACCTTCGAGTATACGCCCACCGTCTGGTGACAGACGAATCTATTCGGAGTCGTTCAACTCGCGTGTTCGTCTGACCGCCGACCGGACGGTCAACGCGATCGTCACGAGCATCCCGCAGGTCACCGCCAGCACGACCGCGAGCAGCAGGAACCACCCCTCCGGTCCGATCACCGGATACTCGCGCGTTCCGGTGAAGGGGCCGAACGGCTCGAGCAGCCGAAACAGATACGCCCCGATCCCGACCGCGAGACCGACGCCGCCGCCGATCGTGGCGTTCCGTCGAACGTCCAGCGCCGTGAAGAAGGCCGACAGCGACGCCCCCCCGGGTCGTTTCTCGCTCACGTCCGGCCCTACCCGATGCTCGAGTATAGGTCCGTCGACGATTCCGCGCCGCCGCGGACGAACGTGCTCGTCCGTGCGGTGGGCCCGACGTCGAGCGCCACCACCCAAGTGGTCGCCCGCCGAATCGGCCACGTGATGGGTCACCGGCCAGGGACGCGATCAGCCTATGGAGATCTTCGCCGTCGGTTGCGCGGGGGGCCGCCCGGCGTCTCGATCACCGCGCTGCCGGACGGCTCGATCGACGTCCGCTGCCGGGTCGAGTTCGGCGCCGGCGGGGTCGTGCGCTCCCGCGAACGGTTCGGCGAGGCGATCGCCTCCGGCGCCCACAAGTCGGCTCGCCTGGTCCCGACCGCCCGCGACCCCGGCGGACAGGCGGTGAACCTCGCGCTCGGGGCTCGCGCGCTCGGAGCCGACGTTCGCCTCCTCGGCCACCTCGACGCCGAGGGGATGCCCCCGTTTCCGTTCCCGACCCACTCCTTCGGGGTGCCGGCGACCGTCCACCTCCTCGAGTTCGCGGACGAGACGGTAATGCTGGCCGAGGAGTCCCCCGATCTCAGGTCCTGGGGATATTCCGAGCTATCGGCCGCGGTCGACGCGATGGACCGACCGCTCTCCGCCGACGTCGTCTGTTGGGGTAACTGGGTGTCCGTTCCCCGCACCACCGCGACCCTGCGGACCCTCGCCGATCGACGGGACTCGCTGCCGGGAACGCTCCTGGTCGACCCGGGCGATCTCGTCGATAGCGATCCCGACGCGATCCGGGACCTGTTCGACGCCCTGGCGGCCCTCGAGTCGGTGACCGACGTCGTGTTCAACGCCAACCGTCGGGAGATCCGCGCGTGTGCAGCGGTTCTCGATCCCCCGATTCGGACGTCGGAGGACGGAGTTCGGGCGGATCCATCCGATCCCCGATCGGTCGAGATCGCCACCGCCGACGACGAGACCCAGCTCCGATCCCTTCGAGCCGCGACGGGACTCTCCGGCGTCGTGATGCACGCGGCCGACCGCGCCGTTATGACGACGACGGACCGCGAGTCGGTCGTCGCGGTTCCCAACCTCGAGACGGGACCACCGGTTCGCTGGACGGGCGGCGGGGACCGGTTCGGCGCCGGACTCGCGGTCGGACTCGGGGCGGGCTGGCCGCTCGAGACGGCGCTCGCCTGCGGCAACGCGGCCGCGTCCTACTACCTCACGCACGACCGTACCGGCGGGGCGGACGACCTCGCCGCGTTCCTCGCGGACGCTGCCCCGCCGAACTAGCCCGAGTCACCCGTGACTAGAACGGCGAGGACGTGCCGTCGTCCCGGCTTTCGTTCCCGTCCACGTCGTCGGTGTCGGCGCCTGCGTCGGCGTACACCCCGGTCGAGTCGGCGACCCGATCGAGCCGGTCGGCGAGCGCCGACCCGAGATCGTAGGTGTCGCGGACGGTCCGTGCCAGGACGCCGTCGTCGTCGAACGCGACGAGCACGGCGACGAACGCGTACGCAGTCGGCCGCAACAGGAACACGCCTCTGGCGGCACCGTCGCCGAGGCGCTCGTTGACGCGGGCGATCAGCGGTTCGATCGGGACCCGGCCGCGTTCGAGCTCGGCGAGGGTGTCCCGGTCGGACCCGTCGGGGAACAGGTAGAGCGCGCCGTTCGGCTCGCCGTCCTGGCCGCGAGTGGTCGTCGACACCACCGACTCGCCGGCGGCGCGCGCTCCCTCCCACGCCTCCGTCGCCGCCTCGAACATCCCCGTGACGTCGTCGGCGACGTAGATCCGCGTCCGGCGAACGACGTCGTACTCGAGAAACCGAGCGGTACCGTCCGTCCAACCGATCGTCGCGTCGACGACGAATCCGGGCTCGAGAGCGGTCGTATCGGCTGCGTGATCCCCCTCGATCAACAACGGCGCGTACGCCTCGGCCGCGTCCGGGTCGTCCGGCGCGACCGGGTCGTCCGGGAGCTCGATCACGGTGAACGACGCTGTGGGGCCCCCCACGTCGGGCTCGGGACCATCCGACTCGGGACCATCCGACCCGGGGCCGCCGCTTCCCGTGCCGACGCGTCGTTGCACGCGAAACCGTCCCGACGTCGTCGGTTCCATGTCCGAACCCAACCGGTCCGTTCTGATAAGCCGGTTGATCCGGGACCGGGCGTGTTGCTGCTCCAGGCGTCCGCCGCGTCGGTTCGCGGCCCGGATCCGCATCGTTATGGGGGCGCAGGTCGAACGGGTCGCCACGAATGGGACTTCTGGAGGACAAGGGTCGCGCGCGGCTCTTCTACAAGTATCTCTCGACGGTGTACGACCGGATCAACCCCTTCGTGTGGGACGAGCGGATGCGCACGGAGGCGCTCGACTGGCTCGATCCCGCCGCCGACGACCGCGTCCTCGACGTCGGGTGCGGAACCGGCTTCGGGACCGAGGGGCTGTTGGAGCGCACCGACGACGTGCACGCGCTCGACCAGAGCGTCCACCAGATGGAGAAGGCGTTCGCCAAGTTCGGCACTCGCGACCGCGTGAAGTTCTATCGCGGCGACGCCGAACGGCTTCCGTTCGCCGACGACACCTTCGACGCCGTCTGGTCGTCGGGATCGATCGAGTACTGGCCGCATCCGGTCGCCGGACTCCGGGAGATCCGACGCGTCGCCAAGCCCGGGGCGACCGTCCTCGTCGTCGGGCCTGACTACCCGAACTCCCGGCTGCTCCAGCGGCTCGCCGACGCGATCATGCTCTTCTATGACGCAGAGGAGGCCGACCGGATGTTCGAGGAGGCGGGCTATGAGACCTACGAGCACCACATCCAGCAGGCCAAACCCGGCAGTCCCAAGGCGATCACGACGGTCGCCACCGTCCCCGATCGATAGGCTCAGCCGCCCCACCCATCCGCTGTACTCGGTCTCAGCCGTACTGCCGCTACGGTCCGTCAGCCTTACGCTGCCGTCGCCGTCAGCCTTGCGACCGGTTGTTCGCCGTCGAACACCCGTAGCTCGACGGTCGATCCCGGCTCCGGGACGGGATCGTTGGTTCCGGCGATCCGGAACGACGCGCGTTCCCCCGGCCCGAGCGTCGTCGTTCCCGCGCTGTTGAACGCGCCGGTCGGTCCGGGTTCGTAGCCGGCTGCCGAGAAGAACGGCACGGGCGGCTGCTCCCGCAGGGGATCCCCGTCAACCCGGATCCGGATCCGCAGGTCGGGAATCGACAACGCGTCGCCGCCGCGGTTGGTCAGCGTGACCGTCCGGTCCTGGACCGACAGCGACAGCGTCGCGGTCGGCGCGGGATCGATCGGGTCGACCGCGCCGGTGACGAGCACCGCGGAGCCGCCGGCAAGCACCGTCGTGAGGAGTATCAGAAGGACGACGCCGATCGGGGCGAACGCGCGATCGGACCGGATCGGCGATCGCGGCCCCTCACTGCTCGGCCGTCGTTCGTCACGCACCTCCGTTCGTCGTTCGTCACGCACCTCCGTTCGTCGTTCGCGATCGCCCGCCGGATGCGGTCGGTCAGTCGGTCCCGATCGTCGGCCGTCGGTGAGTCGGATGGACGGGATCATACGCCGTCTGCGTCGACTTCCGTCTAAAACCCTCGGAGGGATTCGGGCTCACGAGGCCGTTTCGCCGTCGTCCGTCGGCTCGGGAATGCGCGGCGGATCCGTCGGACGTATCTCCGATATCCAGGCCACCCGCGGGTCGTCGACGATCGTCACTCGGTACGACCGGGCGGGCGAGAGCAGCCACAGCTGTCCCTCCTCGTTCGTCGTTCCGACCTCGACGCTGTCGTCGCTTCCGATCGCGACCGTCACGCTGGCGTTGGGGATCGGATCGCCCGTCGCTTGGTCGATCGCGGTCACCCGCACCGGGCCGGCGGGATAGCTCCGATCGACCGTGAGACCGATCCCGTCCTGCGTGGTCGTGAGCGCGTCGCCGTCGGCGAACGTCTCGAGGTCACGTCGTTGGTGCTCGATGAAGACGTCGCCGTCCCCGGCGCTGACGAACGTTCTGAGTCGGCCGCCATCGAAGGGGACGGTCACGCGGGTCACGCCGCCCGTTCCGAGCGTGTCCGCCGACCCGCTCCGTTCGTCGATGCGTGGATATGCGGACAGGGTTCGTTCGAGCGCCCGCTGGCTATCGCGGCCGCTGCCGTCCGCGCTTCGATCCCAGCGGTCACCACGGTACACTTCCCGGAGGTATTGGTCGCCGTCGATCGCCGCGAGCACGACGACGTCGGCCCGCGTTTCGACGTAGATCCGATCCGGAGTGGTCCCTCCACGGAACGTCTCGAGCGCGTACTCGCGGACCGGCCCCGAGTAGACGTTCAGTCGGAAGGCAAGCGACTCGGTCCGGAGGGAGCTCCCCGCCGTCTCGTCGGCCAGCGCGGCCAACACCTCGAGTCTCGTTTGGAGAACCTCCGCCGTCGCCGCGATCCGTGCGAACTCGACCAGGAGCTCCTGGTCGCTCAACTCGCCGTTCGAGTGTGCCGCGATCGCTTGGCGTTGCCGCTCGTGGAGGCGGGCTTCCGCCCGTCTGATCGCGTCCTCGGCGGCCACGAGACGGTCGTTTCGTTCGCTCGCGGTGTCGGCGGCCTCGACGTGTGCGATTAGCTCCTCGGTCCTGATCGCGGCGGTCGTCTCGCCCGTTTCGAGCCGACTTGCCGGCCCGAGGCTCGCGCTGTGGTGTCGGATCGAGACCGTCGTCGGCTGGCCGATCGGCGGTCCCAGCACGTTGAGGCGCGTGTCGGTGCCGCTTTCCCCGGTATCGTTCCCGTCGGTGTCGTTGGTCTCGGTCTGTGGAACCGGCCCATCATCGTCCGCAAGCAGGCCGGGGATGTCGCTTCCGGCCTCCTCGCCGCCATCGGTCGTTCCGCCGCTTCCATCCGCGGGCGGGAGGACGGCGCCGCCTGCGGCGGACGCAAGCAGCAACAGCGCCGCGAACAGGACGGGGAGGGCCCTCATCGGACGGAGATCCGTCGGCATCGGTTAAAAAGTCCATCATCGTTCCACTCCCGATCGGTCCCCGCCGGCGGTCGACCCGCCCGAGTTCGGTTCCGAACGCCCGCAGTCGTGGGGGGGCCCGGCCGATGAAAAGGATTTTGCCACGTGCACGTGACTGCACGCCTGTATGCGGTGGCTCGCCCTCTGTGTCGTTTTCGCCTCCCTACTCCTCCTCGCCGGAGCACCCGCCGGCGTCGCTGCCGGTCTCGCGACGGACGGGTCCGTGGAGACCGATCCGTCGATCGCCGGCGATGACCGTTCGTCAGCGGCCGAGATAGCTGACGTCTCCGCTTCCGATCCCGGACGGATCGCCGATTTCGACGCGTCGGCGTGGATGATCTTCGACGTCGACCTCCGGTCGACGCGCGAGGCCGACTGGACGGTCACGGTCCGATACGTCCTCGCGGACGCCAACGAGACCGCGGCCTTCGAGCGCGTCGCGGGCGGGTTCGAGGCGGGCGACGTCGGTCCTTCAGCCGACCTCTATCGTAACCTCGCGGCGGGCGCGTCGGAGGCAGCCGGTCGGGAGATGGAAATCGTCGACGTCGGCCGCGAGACGGCGCTCGATCGGGGGGTCGACCCGGACGACCTGTCACACCCCGACACGGTCGAGAACGTCGAGGGGGAGACGGTCGCCGTCGGCGAGCTCCGACTGTCGTTCACCTGGACCGGGTTCCTCCGCGAGGACGGCGAGCAGCTCGTTCTGGACGACGCCCTCAGGACTTCGGACGGCGGGACGTGGATCCGGTCGCTCGACGCGAACCAGCGGCTGGTGATCCATCCGCCCGACGGGTACCAGGCCGATTCGTTCCCCGGGATCGGTCTCTCCCTCGAGGACCGTGCGGTCGTCATCGAGGGGCCGCGGACCTTCGGACCGGACGACCGCATCGAGGTGGTCTACTCGCCGGCGCCCGGATCCATCACCGGGCCGCCCTGGCTGCTTCTGGCCGGCGCGATCGTTCTCGCCGCGGCGGTCATCGCGGTCGGTCTGGTCCGCTATCGTCGCCACGACGGGGCCTCGCCGGTCAGCGATGAGTCGACCGACGCCGGCGAGTCGGCCGGCGCGACAGCGAGCGAGACGGACGCCGACACGGCGAACGACTCGGACCCGTCTGCGGGGTCCAGGGGGACGGACTCCGCCGGCGGTACGGACGTGGGTGACGTGGGTGAGGTCGGACTGAGCGACGAGGAGCTCGGACCGGATGCCGAGGGCGGGTCGGCGGACGCGTCCGGGTCGAGTGCGGGGAGCGAGTCGGATGACGGATCCGGGTCGAGTGCGGGGAGCGAGTCGGATGACGGATCCGGGTCGAGTGCGGCGACCCGATCGACGCCGGATCCGTCGTTGCTCTCCGATGAGGAGCGCGTCGAGGCGTTGCTCGACCGGAACGGGGGGCGGATGCGGCAGGCGGACATCGTCGAGGAGACCGGCTGGTCGGACGCGAAGGTCTCACAGCTGCTCTCCGCGATGGCCGAGGCGGACCGGATCGAGAAGCTTCGGCTGGGGCGTGAGAACCTCATCTCGCTCCCCGATCACGCGCCGACCGACGGCGACGAGGAGTGACCGATCCCGAACATACTCGTCCACGTCCTCAGGGACCTCCGTCACGTCGCTCGATACGGAATGTCCAGACGACGACCGGTTTCGAAAGCCATTACACGGACTGGTGGTAGGTATTCACTATGAAGGTGCTGGTAACCGTCAAGGAGGTGGCCGAGGTCGGCGACGACTTCGCGATCGAGGGAACCGAGATCGCCGAGAGCGACCTCGAGTACGACCTCAATGAATGGGACGACTACGCGATCGAGGCCGGCGTTCGCCTGGCCGAGGACGGGATCGCCGACGAGGTCGTCGCGCTCACGATCGGTCCCGAACGGTCCGAGGAGACGATCCGGATGGCGCTCGCGAAGGGTGCCGACCGCGCCGTCCGGGTCTGGGACGACGCGATCGCGGAAGCGTTTCTCGACGTCGACACGAAGGTCGACCTGCTCGAGGCGGTCGTCGACGAGGAGGACCCCGATCTCGTGCTTACCGGCGTCCAGGCGGCCGACGACGCCTTCGGCGCGACCGGCGTCGCGCTCGCCGATCGGATCGGCTTCGAGCACGCCGCCGTCGTCAACGACCTCGACCTCGACGCCGACGCCGGCGTCGCGAACGTCCGCCGGGAGCTCGAGGGCGGCGTGGAGGAGCTGACCGAGGTCGACGTTCCGGCCGTCCTGACGGTCCAGACCGGGATCAACGAGCCACGATACGCGAGCCTCCGCGGGATCCGACAGGCACAGCGCAAGGAGATCGCGACGAAGGACCTCGCCGACATCGGCCTTTCGCCCGACGACGTCGAGGGTGCGCTGACCGTCACGAACATGTACGAGCCGGAAAGCGAGTCCGACGCGGAGATCATCGAGGGCGACCCCGGCGAGGCGGCCGGTCGCCTTGCGGAGGTCCTGCGTGAGAAGGGGGTTGATGCCTGATGGCCGACCCCGCCGTCCTCGCCGTGGCCGAACACCGTCGCGGCGAGCTGCGCGAGATCTCCCTCGAGCTACTCACGGCCGGCCGCGAGCTCGCGGACGCCATCGGCGGCGAGCTCCACGTCGCGGTCGTCTCCGGCGACGTCGAGGCGCACGCCGACTCGCTCAACCGCGAAGGCGTCGACGCGATCCACACGGTCGCGGTCGGCGAGGAGTTTGACCACTCCGTCTACCAGGGCGCCGTCGAGGCGCTGGTGGACGCACACGACCCGACGACCCTTCTCCTTCCCAACTCGGTCAACGGGCTCGATTACGCGCCCGCGGTCGCGGAGAGCCTCGGGGTCCCGCTCGTCACCGACGCGATCGACGTCGCCTATGACGACGCACTGACCGTGACCCGCGAGCAGTACGGCTCGAAGGTCGAAACGACCATCGAGGTCGACGGCGACCGGTTCGCGATCACGATCCGGGGCGGCGAGTGGCCGGCCGCGACGGGGGCCGGCGAGGCGACCATTGAGTCGTTCGACGCTGCCGTCGATCCCGGCGAGTCCGGCGCGCGCGTCCAGGGGTACGAGGAGGTCGGCGACGGCGACGTCGACATCGCCGACGCGGACGTGCTCGTGTCGGTCGGTCGCGGGATCGAGGAGGAGGAGAACCTCGAGCTGATCTTCGATCTCGCGGAGGCGATGGGCGCGACGGTCTCGTCCTCGCGGCCGATCGTGGACAACGGGTGGCTGCCGAAGAACCGGCAGGTCGGTCAGTCGGGCAAGGTCGTGACGCCGGACGTCTACCTCGCTGTCGGGATCTCCGGAGCGGTCCAGCACGTCGCGGGGATGAAGGGAGCGGAGACGATCATCGCGGTCAACACCGATCCGAACGCGCCCATCTTCGACATCGCGGACTACGGCATCGTCGGCGATCTCTTCGAGATCGTTCCGGAACTCATCGACGACTTCGAGTAGCTCGCGTCGCTCGCCCGGCGCGCGGGCCGCCACGCCCGCACTCGATTCGGTCCCTTATGCGAGACCGCGAGGTCAAGACCGGTCCTGAAACCGGGTGGGATGTGACGCCCCGAGCGTCGGACGTATTCCGGTTCGTGTGGCAGTGCGTCCCGAAACCGCCGCTTCGAGCCGCCGCATCGGAGGAAAGGGTATATACTCTCCCGGATGCAGAATCAATACGGAGAATCGGATGTCGGGGGAAGACTTGATAGAGGTGCTCGGGAACAAGTACAACACGGAGATCCTCGCGGCCGCCGACGACCCCAAGTCGGCACAGGAGCTCAGCGACGAGCTCGACGTCCCGATCGCGACGTGTTACCGCCGGATCGACGAACTGGAGGAGGCGGACCTGATCGAGCTACACGACCGGCCGCTCTCGGACGACCGTCGGCGGGTGAAGGTCTATCGACGGCGGGTCGACAGCGTCGTCGTGGAGTTTCACGACGGCGTCTCGATAGAGCTCACCGAGCGGACCAGCGCCGCGAACCGACTCGACGAGGCCTGGCGGAGCCTCTCGAACGCCTAGCGTCCCGTCCGGGATCGGCACGCTCAGAAGGGCGATTCCGACCGCTCCATCATCGCGAACCCGCCGGCCTGGTCGTGGACGGTGAGTCCCCCCGCTCCGATCTCGAGCGGGAAGATGTCGGTGTCGATGTCCTGTTTCCGCATCTTGGCGACCCACACGTACCGATTGACTCCCGACTCGGTCGGCGTCTGGATCAGGTAGACGTTCCCGTCGGTGAGAAAGTTCTCCAGCCCGATCTCCGTGTCCGGGAAGACCGCACCCTGTTCGTTGATCAAAAGCGAGGTCAGGCCGCTCTGCTTGAGGATGTCGGAGAACTTCAGGAGGGAGGTCCGTTTCTCGTGCTCGTCCTCGAAGAAGAGCTGGAACATCGACAGCGAGTCGAGCACGAGCCGGTCGAACTCGCCCTCGGAGACCGTCTCGAGGAGCCGGTCGATCGTCTCGGTGAAGTCCTCGATGCGGAGCATCTCACGTTTATCCAGGATGACGATCTCGCCGTCGTCGACGAGGTCGCCGAACTCCTCGAACCCGATCGACTCGGCAGCCTCCCGGATGTCCTCCTCGTTCTCCTCGAACGAGACGTACACGCCCCGGTCGCCGTGTTCGGTCGCCCCGGTGTAGAGGTACTGAATCCCGAAGATGCTCTTCCCCGTCCCCGGGTTTCCGGAGACGAGCACCGTCGACTGTGCGGTGATCCCACCGCCCAGGATCGAGTCCAGACCGTCGACGCCGGTCGAGACGAGGTGTGACATACTGTCCCCACCTCCGGCAGCGACGGATAAAGTCCTCCCGGTCGATCCGACGTCGAACCCGCGTGCGGACGACGACGTCAATGGAGCTGCCGCTACCGGAGCCGATCGCGGACGGTCACGACAACACCACTATACGTGTCCGCCCCGAACCTTCCGGAAGATGACCGACGAGTTCGACCTGCTCGAGTCCGACGGGTCGCCGGGCGACGAGTGGGAGGAACTCGACGTTTCCGACACCGAGGCTGACCGGATCGCCCGCCGACAGGACCGGGAGTTCAACGAGTTCCGCAAGCGGCTGAAGGACGCCGACCAGTTCAAACTCGACGGGTCGGTCTTCGACGACGCCACGCTCGCGGCGATCTACAAGCTCGTCCAGGACGGCTACATCACCGCCTTCGGCGGGCCGGTCTCGACCGGCAAGGAGGCGAACGTCTTCGAGGCGTTCGGCGAGGACGAAAGCCAGGAGGTCGCCGTGAAGATCTACCGGATCAACTCCTCGAACTTCACCCAGATGCGCGAGTACCTCGAGGGCGACCCGCGGTTCGAGGGCATCGCCTCGGACAAGAAGGCGACCGTGCTGGCCTGGACGAAAAAGGAGTTCGCGAACCTCCGTCGGGCGCGGGGCGCCGGCGTGCGGGTCCCCGAGCCGATCGCCGTCCAGCGGAACGCGCTCGTGATGGAGCTCGTGGGCCACGCCGACGACCGCGCGCGGCGGCTCTCGGAGGTCACCGTCGAGAACCCCGAGACGGCCTACGAGGTCGTCCGGGAGTATATGCGTCGACTCTACCGGGTCGGACTGATCCACGGCGACCTCTCGGAGTACAACCTGATCATCCACGACGGGGAACTCGTCGTGATCGATCTGGGACAGGCCGCCACCGTTCACCACCCGAACGCACGGACGTTCCTCGAGCGGGACTGCCGGAACGTCGCCGCATTCTTCTCCAGGCAGGGCATCGACGTCGATCCCGACGACCTCTGGGACTACGTCACCGAACCGGAGCCCGAGCCGGGGTCCGTTCGGGACGAGGACTCGGCCGAGGATCCGGACGATGGTCCGGCCGATACCGGGGATGACTCGACGGACCTCGATGACGACTCGCGGGACGCCGATCCGCTCGAGAACGATCCGATCGTCGACCCGTAGCACCGTCACGGCACACGGCGCCGTCCCGGCACACGGCGCCGTCGTCGCGGAACGCTTTTCGCCGGCCGCACGAAGGATGGGTATGGCACTGGCACCGATCGTCGCCGGATCCGGACTGTTGCTCGCCGCGGCGGCCGCGATCGCGGTCTACTGGGACGCCGACCGGCTCGGGCTCGCGCGAGCCCCGCTGTGGGCGGCGTTCGTCTTCCTCACCGTCGCGGTCGGACTGACGCTGCCCGTCTTCATTCCGACGGTCCCGATCGCGGGTACGCTCGTCATCCTGATCATGGGGCCCGCGATCTACGCCTTCGAGCGCGACGACACGCTCCACGGATCCGAGGCCGACCCGTCATCGCTGCCCGACGACCGCGACGACGAAAGCTGACTCCTCGGCTCGAAGCGCCTCTGATACTCCCGGCCGCCGCACGCCCCTACCGGCCGCGCGGATACTCGCGGCCGAGATCGAGCGTCTGACCGGCCGACCCGTCGGCGTCCGTTCCGGTTCCGTCCGTTTCCGCTTCGGTTCGGTCCCGACTGCCGTCCCGATCGGCCGTTTCATCCCCGTCGTTCTCACCCTCGTCGGCGGGACTCACGCTCCCGGTTCGATACCCCTCCAGATCGAGCGTGACGTGGTCGAATCCGATCTCCCGCAGTCGGTCGGCGACCGCGTCGGCGAATCCCGGATCGAGCGCGTCCGCGAGCTCCTCGGGGGCGACCTCGATGCGGGCCAGTCCGTCGTGATCGCGGACGCGGAACTGGCTGAACCCGCGGTCGCGGAGCACTCGCTCGGCCCGCTCGACCCGCGTCAGCCGCTCCTCGGTCACCTCGAGGCCGGTCGGGATCCGCGATGAGAGACACGCCATCGAGGGCTTGTCGGCGACCGACAGCCCGTAGGCGTCGGCGATCTCCCGGACCTCCGATTTGTCGATGTCGTGGGTCAAAAGCGGCGATCGGACCGACAGCTCCTCGACGGCGCGGAGGCCGGGGCGGTGTCCTTCCCCCGGGTCTGAGGCGTTGGTGCCGTCACAGACCGTCTCGATGCCCATCTCGGCGGCCGTTTCGTACATCCGCCCGAGCCGCATCGTCCGGCAGTGGTAGCATCTGTCTCCGTCGTTGGCGACGAACGCCGGATCCGCCAGCTCGGAGAACTCGACGATCTCGTGGCGGACCCCGATCTCCTCGGCGACTCGAACCGCGTCGTCCAGCTCGGCGGCCGGCAGCGTCTCGCTCTTTGCGGTGCAGGCCACCGCGTCGTCGCCGAGCGCGTCGTGGGCGAGCGCCGCGACGACCGAGGAGTCGACGCCGCCGGAGAAGGCGATCACGGCGCCGTCGAGGGCGGCCAGCGATTCGCGGGCGAGATCGGCCTTTCGGGCGAGCGGGGGCGAGAGCGCGTCGCGATCGAGGCCGTCGGTCGTCGCTTCGGTCGTCGACCGGGACGGTCCTTCCCGTGAGCCGGGCGTGTCCGTGGCCGAATCCATACCGACGCTGGGTGCCGCGCGGAAAAAAGGGCGTCGTCACTCCCGGGGCGTTCCGGACGCGGGCGTTTCGGACGCGGGCGTTTCGGACGCGGGCGTTTCGGACGCGGGCATTTCGGACGCAGCCGTCCTCCCGGCCGATCGCCGACCCTCATCCTTTTGCCCGTTCCCGCGATACCCCGGAGTGAATGGAGCTGGAGGCGATCCCCGGCGTCGGGGCGAAGACGGCCGACGCCCTTCGGGAGCTCGACGACCCGGCGGCGGCGCTGCACAACGGCGACGTCGCCGCCATCGCGCGGGCGCCGGGCGTGACCCACGGGCGCGCCGTTCAGATCGCCCGCGGGGCGATCCGAAGCCGGCACGACGACGACGGCCGCGTGTTGGCCACGGATCGAGCCCGCGAGATCTACCGCGACGCGGTCGGCCTCCTGCAGGACCGGACGGTCACCGACTACGCGGCACAGCGGCTCGAGACCTTTTATCCGTCGGCGTCACGGTCCCGGATCGAGTCGGTGCAGTCGGTCGTTTCGACGGCCATGGAACGCGAACCGGACCCCGACACCCTCGAGGCGCTCGCGGGCGTCGAACCGCTCTCGTCGCCGCCGACGGTTCGGGTTCGGGAGCGCTGTCTCGCGACCGCCGACGCGGAACGCTACGCCGCGGCCGAGGACGCGGTTCCCGAGCTCTCGGTGGAGATCGCCGAGGACGGCCGCGACCTCGCGGAGCTGGCCCGGTCGTACGCGACGGTCGTCGTCCTCGACGAGTCGTTCGCGGGGATCGACGTCGAGGGGGACGTGCGCGTTCGACCGGACGCCCTCGAGACGCCGTCCGAGACCGTTCCGGAGCGGCTCCTCGCGTTCTTCGCCACGAACCGTGACCGGCTGCTTGCCGCGGCGGACGTCCACGAGGCGGCCGGGATGGAACCGGCCTGCGATCCCGCGGCGCTTCGGGACGCCCTCTCGCGGCTCGACGACGACGGCACCGTGATCGGCGACGACGAACACGAGCGCCTGGCGGTCGCCGTCGAGGACCTCGACGCGGCGGTCGGCACCGCGGAGTCGGTCGCCAACGACCACCTCCGGGACGCCATCCGCGAACGCGACGTGACGATCGAGGGGCAGGACTTCCTCTCGCTGGTCGAACAGGGCGCCCGCGTCGACTCGCTGCTCTCGCGGGAGCTCGCCGACGAGTACGACACGGCCCTCGAGGCGGCCACCGAGCACGTGGTCGAGAGCCTCCGCCTGGACCCCGGCGAGGCGGAGATCGCCGACCGGATCTTCCGCGGCGATCCCACGTTCCCGGTCGAACACGACGAGGCGGCCGTCTCCAGGCTTCGCACGGAGTTGACCGCGGCCCGCGACCAGCGTGCGACGGAGCTGAAGGAAACGCTCGCCGCGGACCTCGCGGACCTCCGCGAGCCCGCCGCCGACCTCGTCCACGACGCGCTCGAGCGTGACGTCGAGCTGGCGATCGCCCGGTTCGCGGCCGACTTCGGGTGCACGCTGCCGACGTTCGTCGACGGCGACGACGATGCCTCGGCGGGCGGCGCGGGCGGTAGTGCCTCCGCGGACGCCGCCGCCGAGCCTCCCGCGGACGACGTCGACGGGGGCCCCGCGGACGGCGGGTTCGCGATCGTCGGCGGCCGGTCGCCGCTGTTGGACGTCGACTTCGCGGACGTCGAGCCGGTCGACTACGCGGTTGACGGGGCGACCCTGCTCTCCGGCGTCAACTCCGGCGGGAAGACGTCGACGCTCGATCTGGTCGCGCTCGTGGCGATACTCGCCCAGATGGGGATGCCGGTCCCGGCCGAGCGGGTACGGCTCGAGCGGTTCGAGGAGATCCACTACTACGCGAAGTCGCAGGGGACCCTCGACGCCGGCGCCTTCGAGGCCACGCTCCGGGAGTTCGGCGACCTCGTGTCGGGAGCCAGCGGCCGGCTCGTGTTGGTCGACGAGCTCGAGTCGATCACCGAGCCCGGCGCCTCCGCGAAGATCATCGCCGGCATCCTCGAGGCGCTCGAGGGACAGGACGCCACCGGCGTGTTCGTCTCCCACCTCGCCAGGGAGATCCGCGACGCCGCCGACTTCGACGTCGCCGTCGACGGCATCGAGGCGGTCGGGCTCGTCGACGGCGAACTCCGGGTGAACCGCTCGCCGCAGAAGAACCACCTCGCCAGATCCACGCCCGAGCTCATCGTCGAGAAGCTCGCCGACGATCGCGGCGGGGAGTTCTACGACGACCTGTTGGAGAAGTTCTGATGGCATCCGTCATACCCGTCCTCCTCGCCACTGCGGGACGCTGGGTCCTCCTCGTCCTCGCGCTCGTTCCGATCCTCGCCGTCCTTGCGGTCACCATCGGACCGCTGTACGTCGCCGACAGGTATCGGGAGACGCGGGATCCGACGCGCGCCGAGCGCGCTCGCCTCGACGAACTGCGGTCGGCCGCCGGACTCGACGTCGAGCCGGTCGCGATCCTCGAATCCGGGGCGGAGACGGACGCCGGGACGGCCGCCGCCGTCGAGATCGCGGTTCGCGGTCCGCCCGGGAGACGCGTGTTGTTCGTCTCCGAGACCGTGCTCGAAGGCGTCGACGAGGACCTGGCGGTCGCCCTCCTTGCGGCCGAGGCCGGCCGGGTCGAAACGCGCTACACGATGGTTCGGGCGGTCGGCGTCGCCGGCGTGACGACCATCCTCGCCGCGATCGTCACGACGCTCGTTCCCTTCGATGCGGGGTTCACCGCCCTGGCGATCGTCGGCGTCGTCTCGCTGTGGGCCGGCCGGCGGGTGCAGTACGCCGCCGACGCGCGGGCGGCCGACCGCGTCGGCGCGTCGCGGCTGGCCGACGCCTTCGAGCGAATGGCCGACCGCCGGGGCGTCGTCCCCGAGCGCGGTGACTGGCGGGTCTGGTTCGAGGTTCAGCCGCCCCTCGGCGACCGGATCGACAGGCTTCGGGACCGGGACGGAGCGTGACCGCCCCTGCGGACGCCGCCGCGGATCGGCGGGCTTTAGGTTCGGATGCCCGGAACGATCACACGAGCGAGCGATCCGCGATCCACGGGACGTGACCCACGAGCCGCGATCCACCGGACGCGACCCACGAGCCGCGATCCACCGGACGCGACCCACGAGCCGCGATCCACCGGACGCGACCCACGAACTGCGTTCCGCGACGCGCGATCACGACAGTCGACCCATCACACCCATCGATCCCATCACCCATCCATGAGCCACGAAGACTTCCCCACGGACGACCCCGCGGTGGTGACCTGCGGGTTGCCCTACGCCAACGGCGACCTCCACGTGGGCCACCTCCGTACCTACGTGGGCGGCGACGTCTACGCCCGCGCACTCGAACGACTCGGCCAGCAAACGGCGTTCGTCAGCGGTTCGGATATGCACGGCACGCCGGTCGCCGTCAACGCCGAACGGGAGGGCGTCTCCCCCGAGGACTTCGCCCTCGAGTGGCACGAGCGGTACGCCGAGACGTTCCCGAAGTTCAACGTCGACTTCGACAACTACGGCCACACCCACGACGAGACGAACACCGAGATCACCCGCGAGCTCGTCCGGGAACTCGACGAGCGCGGCCACGTCTACGAGAAGGAGATCATGGTCGCGTACGACCCCGTCGACGACCAGTACCTCCCGGACCGATACGTCGAGGGGACCTGTCCCTACTGCGGGGCCCAGGCGCGCGGCGACGAGTGCGACGAGGGCTGCCAGCGCCACCTCGAGCCCGGCGAGATCGAGGACCCCGTCTCGACGATCAGCGGGAACCCCGCGGAGTACCGCGAACGAACCCACAAGTTCTTCGCGGTCTCCGAGTTCGCCGACTACCTCTCGGAGTTCCTCGACCGGCTCGAGGGGACCTCGAACGCCCGTAACCAGCCCCGGGAGTGGATCGAGCAGGGCCTCCAGGACTGGTGTATCACCCGCGACATGGACTGGGGCATCGACTACCCGTCCGACGACGACGGGACTACCGACGCCGACGAGACCGACGCCGACGAGACCGACGCCGCCGACCTCGTCCTCTACGTCTGGGTCGACGCGCCGATCGAGTACATCTCCTCGACGAAGCAGTACGCCGACCGGGTCGGCGCGGACGTCTTCGACTGGGAGGCCGCCTGGAAAGCCGACGCCGACCACGACGGCGGCCAGGTCGTCCACGTGATCGGTCGCGACATCATCCAGCACCACACGATCTTCTGGCCCGCGATGTTGCACGCCACCGACCACGTCGAGCCCCGGGCCGTGATGGCTTCCGGCTTCGTCACCCTCGGCGGCAAGGGCTTCTCGACGAGCCGCGACCGGGCGGTCTGGGCCGACGAATACCTCGAGGAGGGCTTCCATCCGGACCTGCTGCGGTATTACCTCGCGACGAACGGCGGCTTCCAGCAGGACGTCGACTTCTCCTGGGAGCGGTTCCGCGAGCGTGTGAACGCCGAGCTGGTGGGCACGATCGGCAACTTCCTCTACCGGTCGCTGCTGTTCGCCCACCGCAACTACGACGGCGCCCCCGCCGACGTCGAGGGCGCAAGCGAGGAGGTCGCGGCGGCGATCGACGAGGCCGTCGCCGACGTGGCCGCGGCGGTCAACGACTACTCGATCCGGGATCTCGGCGACGCGGTCACCGCCCTCGCCGGGTTCGGCAACGAGTACATCCAGCGCAACGAGCCGTGGGCGCTCGTCGACGACGACCCCGACGCCGCCGCGCAGGTCATCTACGACTGCGTCCAGATCGCGAAGGCGATCGCCGTTCTCTTCGAGCCGATCGCCCCCGAGAAGTGCGAGCGGCTCTGGGCCCAGCTCGGCGAGGACGGCTCCGTCCACGACGTCACCGTCGAGGCGGCGACGGAACCGCCCGCGGGTGCCTTCGGCGAGCCCGACGAGCTCTTCGCGAAGATCCCCGAGGAGCGCGTCGAGGAGCTGAACGAGAAGCTCGAGGCCCGCGTCGCCGAAGCCACGGACGAGGACGCTGCCGACGGCGAGGATGCGGACGGAGACGGCTCCGCCGCCGACGATGCCAGCGCCGACGATGCCAGCGCCGACGAGACTGCCGCTGACGCCGCCGACGACGAGGGTAACGACGCCGCGAGCGACCTCGAACCCCTGGCCGAGGAACGGATCGGCTTCGGAGAGTTCGAGGATCTCGACCTCCGGGTCGGCCAGATCGTCTCCGCCGAGGGGATCGAGGGCGCCGATAAGCTCGCGCGTCTCGAGGTCGATCTGGGGGTCGAGGCGCGCCAGATCGTGGCGGGAATCAAGCAGCTCCACGACCTCGAGTCGCTCCCGGGGACGCGCGTGATCGTGCTCGCGAACCTGGAGCGCGCGGAGCTGTTCGGCGTCGAGTCGAACGGGATGGTGCTCGCCGCGGGCGAGGAGGCCGACCTCCTCACGACCCACGGCGACGCCGAGCCCGGAACGCAGGTCAAGTAGCCGACCGAACGCCGGGACCGCTCGGAAGACGGCATCGAGGATCGACTCCACTGTTTATAAGGGCGTCGGGGAACGCCCCGCGGTCGTTTATAAGGCGTCGAGGAACGCCTTGCGATCCTTTATAAATATCCGGGCAACGCCTCGAGCACACTTATAAGGCGTCGGGGAACGCCTCGAGCGTCACCGTCTCCGTCCGCACGTCGTCCGGGTCGCCGACCGACTCCTTGAACCCCGATCCGGTGGCGATGCAGACGACCGACTCGTCCGCGTCGATCTCCCCCTCTCGAGCGAGCCGGCGGGCGCCGGCCAGCGACGTCGCCGAGGACGCCTCGACGGTGAGTCCCGCCGCGGTCGCCAGCCGCCGTTTCGCCTCGCGGATGGCGTCGTCCGGGACGGCGATCGCCGTCCCGCCGGTCTCGCGGGCGCCGTACAGGGCGCGGGTCCCGCTCGGCGGGTCGGGGTTCGCGATCGAGTACGCGATCGTCTCGCCCCGATCGCTGGGGTCGCCGCGTTCGACCGTCTCCGCCCCGCGTGCCGCGGCCTCGGCGATCGGCGCGCACGCCGCCGCCTGGACGAGGTAGAGCCGGGGCATCGCGTCCGCCGCGCCCGGCTCCGCGTCCGGATCGATCAGTCCGGCCGCCCGGAGATCCGAGAGTCCTTTATAAGCGCCGCTGGCGTGACCGCCGGAGGAGCTCGGGAGAACGATCGCGTCCGGGAGCTCGCCGGTTCGCCGACGATGCTGGTCGAGCGCCTCCAGCACCGTCGTCTTCTGGCCGGCGACGCGTCCCGGCGAGTCCGAGTTGATGAACCGGATCCCCCGTTCGGCCCCCGCCTCGATCGCGTCGTAGTAGAGCCGGCCGTAGTCGCCGTCGATCCGGAGGATTCGTGGGTCGTATCGTCCGATGTTCCGGATCCGTTCCGCCGAGATGTCGTCCGGGACGCAGACGGTACACTCGAGACCGGCGGCCGCGGCGTGGGCCGCGACGGACATCGCCATGTTCCCGTGCGAGACGGTCCCGACCGCGTCGGCGCCCTCCGCCAGGGCGATCTCGATCCCGACCGCGGTACCGCGGTCCTTGAACGAGCCGGTCGGGTTCCGCCCCTCGTCCGCGACCGAGACGGCCGCTCCCGCGTACTCGTCGAGCGCGGGAGTTCGAACGAGCGGCGTTCCCCCGCTGGCGGTCGCGAGTCCGTCCGCGGGCGGGGCGACCGGCAACAGGTCCGCGAACGCCCACGTTCCGGCCGCGAGGTCGATGGGCCACTCGAACTCGGCGACGGCCGAGTCGGTCTCGTACCACCGTGGCTCGCCGCAGGAACAGCGGGGGGGTGCGGGCGCTTCGACCGTCTCGCCACAGGCGTAACACGCGAGCGTCGGCATGGTTCGGATCCACACGGTGACGAGAAAAGCGATGCGGTCGAGAACGCGTTCTCGACTCGGCCCGCGTGGCGTCACCGGCCGGGTCGCGGAGGGGTTTTGAAGCTCCCCGCCAACCGGGTCGCGGAGGGGTTTTGAAGCTCCCCGCCAACCGGAAGGTATGCGAAACGCCAAGATCGTCTGTACGCTGGGACCGGCGTCGGACGACGTCGAAACCATCCGCGCGCTCGCTGACGCGGGGATGTCGGTCGCCCGGCTCAACGCGAGCCACGGCACCACGGACCATCGAAGAGAGGTCATCGAACGGGTCCGCGCGGTCGACGATGAGACCGACTCCCCGATCGCGGTGATGGTCGACCTCCAGGGGCCGGAGGTCCGAACCGCCGAGACCGACCAGCCGGTGGTCCTCGAGGCCGGGACCGACGTCCGGTTCGCTCCGGGCGAGACCGTGACGCCGACCGCGGTCGGGCTGTCACACTCGATCGCGGCCGCGGAGGCGGGGGACACGGTCCTGCTCGACGACGGCCGGATCGAGGCGACCGTCCGGCGGGTGGAGTCGGACGGCACCGTCGTCGCCACCGTCGACTCCGGCGGCGAGCTGGGCTCCCGGAAGGGGGTCAACCTCCCGGGCGTCGCCATCGACGTCGACCTCGTCACGCCGGGCGACGAGCAGGAGCTCGAGCTCGCGGCCGCGGCGAACGCCGACTTCGTGGCCGCCTCCTTCGTACGCGACGCTGCCGACGTGTACACGATCGCCGACCACCTGGACGCGTCCGGGGGCGGCGACGTCCCGATCCTCGCGAAGATCGAGCGGGCCGGTGCCGTCGAGAACCTCGCCGAGATCGTCGACGCCGCCGACGGCGTGATGGTCGCCCGCGGCGACCTCGGCGTCGAGTGTCCGCTCGAGGACGTGCCGATGATCCAAAAGCGGATCATCCGAATCTGCGTCGACGCCGGCGTGCCGGTCATCACCGCGACCGAGATGCTCGACTCGATGGTTCACTCCCGTCGGCCGACGCGGGCGGAGGCCTCCGACGTCGCCAACGCCGTGCTCGACGGCACCGACGCGGTGATGCTCTCCGGGGAGACCGCCGTCGGCGACCATCCGGTCCGCGTCGTCGAGACGATGGACCGGATCATCCGGCAAGTCGAGGGAAGCGACGAATACGCCGAAACCCGGGACCAGCGCGTTCCCACGGCCGACGAGGACTCCCGGACCGAGGCGCTCGCCCGCTCGGCGCGGTACCTCGCGCGCGACGTCGGCGCGACCGCGATCGTCGCCGTCTCCGAGTCGGGCTACACGGCCCGAAAAACCGCGATGTTCCGTCCGGGGGTGCCGGTCGTCGCGACGACCCCGACCGATCGGGTTCGCCGGCAACTGGCGCTCTCGTGGGGCGTCAACCCGCAGTACGCCGACTACGCGGCCGACATCGAGCACGTGCTCGACAACGCCGTGGACGCCGCGATGGACGCCGGCGTCGCGGACTCGGGCGACACGCTGGTCGTGCTCTCCGGGATGATGACCGAGATCGAGGGGACCGACACGGCGAACACCCTGAAGGTTCACGTCGCCGCCGAGACGATCGCCACGGGCAAGCCGGTCGTGAGCGGCCGGGCCGCCGGGCCGGTCGTCAGGGTGCCCGACGGCGACCTCTCGACCCTGTCGACCGACGCGATCGTCGCTCTACCGGAGTCGTTCGACGGCGAGTTCACCGGCGACCTCTCCCGGATCGCGGGCGTCATCGGAGAACGGCCGGGAATGACCGGGTATCCAGCGGTCATCGCCCGCGAGCTCGGCGTCCCGATGGTCTCGGGCGTCACGCTCCCGCGGGACGTGGCCGACGGCGACGTGGTGACCGTCGACGGCGAACGGGGCGTGGTCTACGAGGGCGACGTCACTCCCGAGACCCGGCGTCGGTAGCGTTCCACCCCACCGTCGGCCACCGGTGACCGTCGGTCCGTCATCCATCCGCCGCTCCGCAGATCCAAGCCATTCTCCCGCCGATCCGCAGATCCAAGCCATTCTCCCGCCGATCCGCCGACCCACCAGCCATTTACCCGCCGCCGCCGAACCATCGGGTATGAGCCGGAGCGACGGCGGACGAGGACACGCGAGTTCGGCGGCCGAGGAGGGGGACGATCCCGAGGAGGAGCCCGAGTGGCGGTTTGCGATCGACGACGTCGGTCCCGATGGGATCGTCGAGGAGACGACCCCGGCCGAGGAGCCGATCGAGCCGGAGCCGATCGATCCCGTTCACGCCGTCTTCGTCGCCCTCGGCGTCGTCATCACGGTCGGGCTGCTCGCGACGGCGCTGTGAGACGCGGGCGGGTTCCGGATGCGGCTCGTCAACAGCTTCCACCGTGGGATCACTTAATCGGCTGGAACCCCTACGACGGATATGGAACTCCTGTTCCAGGCCGGCGTTCTCGACCCGGGAACCCTGCCGATGCTGCTCGTGGTCGCGGGGCTGCTGTTGTCGGTCGCGGAGGCGATCGCCCCCGGCGCGAACTTCATCGTGGTCGGGGCGTCCCTGCTCGGCGCGGGACTCGTCGGGCTCGCGTTCGCGCCCCTCGCGAGCCCGTTCGCCCTCGGCCTGCTGGTGCTCGTGTTCGGCGCGATCGCCTTCTACGCCTACCACGAGTTCGACGTCTACGGCGGCAAGGGCCAACCGCAGACGCGAGACAGCGGGTCGCTCACCGGGCAGACCGGCCGGGTGACCGAGCGCGTCACCGAGACGGACGGACAGGTCAAACTCGATCAGGGTGGGTTTAACCCCCACTACTCCGCCCGTTCGGTCGACGGCGAGATTCCGGAGGGAACCGAGGTGATCGTCGTCGATCCCGGCGGCGGAAACGTCCTCACCGTCGAGTCGCTCGCGGGCGTCGAGGACGACATCGACCGCGCGCTGGCGGCCGACCGGAGCCCGACTGGAACGGGAAACGCGGCGAACGCGATCGATGCGACCGATACGGTCGAGGACGACGCCGACGCCACCGAAACCGAACGCGCGTGAGGGTCGGCGATTTCCCGTGCCGATTCACCCGGCGGGCCGAACGCTTATGATTGTCCTGTGGTAACGATCGGTATGGAAACACTGGCCCTCCAGTCGGTCTTCGGGCTCGCGCCGATCGGCTTCCTATTCCTGTTGTTGGTGGTCGTGGTCGTCTGGCAGTCCGTCGAGATCGTCGACGCCTACGAGAAGAAGGCGCTCACGGTCTTCGGGGAGTACAGGCAGCTGCTGGAGCCCGGGATCAACGTCATTCCGCCGTTCGTCTCGCGGACCTATCCCTTCGATATGCGGACCCAAACCCTCGACGTCCCGCGCCAGGAGGCGATCACCCGGGACAACTCGCCGGTGACCGCCGACGCCGTCGTCTACATCAAGGTGATGGACGCCAAGAAGGCCTTCCTGGAGGTCGACGACTACAAGAAGGCCGTCTCGAACCTCGCCCAGACGACGCTGCGCGCCGTCCTCGGCGACATGGAGCTCGACGACACCCTGAACAAACGCCAGGAGATCAACGCGAAGATCCGCAAGGAGCTCGACGAGCCCACCGACGAGTGGGGGATCCGCGTCGAGAGCGTCGAGGTCCGGGAGGTCAATCCCTCCAAGGACGTCCAGCAGGCGATGGAGCAGCAGACCTCCGCCGAGCGCCGCCGCCGCGCGATGATCCTCGAGGCGCAGGGTGAACGCCGCTCCGCGGTCGAGCAGGCCGAGGGTGACAAGCAGTCGAACATCATCCGTGCGCAGGGTGAAAAGCAGAGCCAGATCCTCGAGGCACAGGGTGACGCGATCTCCACGGTCCTCCGCGCGAAATCCTCGGAGGCGATGGGCGAGCGCGCGATCATCGAACGCGGGATGGAGACGCTGGAGGCGATCGGCCAGGGCGAGTCGACGACGTTCGTCCTTCCCCAGGAGCTCACGAGCCTCGTCGGCCGGTACGGCAAACACCTCTCCGGCTCCGACGCCGCGACCGACGCCGAGCCCCTCGACGCCCTGGAGTTCGACGCCGAGACCCGGCAGCTGCTCGGACTCGACGACATCGACGAGATCCTCGGCCAGATCGACGAGGCCGCGGAGATGAACGTCGAGGAGCTCGAACAGGAGGCGGAAGCCATCAAGTCGGGCGACACGGGCAGCATCAGGTCGGCCGACGAGGTCATCCAGGAGATGGACGAGGAGGCCCCGGCGGACGTCGAAACCGAACGAGAGTAGTTCGACCGGATCCATCCCTCGGTGCAGAACCGGCCCCGGACCAAACCCGAACCGGCCCCGGACCAAACCCGAACCGGCTCCGGAGCGGACCCAACCCGGGGCCGGATTCGTCGGACCCTCCGATCGTGGCGGGCGACGTGCTTTTATTCGCCGGGCGACAGGCTTCGATAGTGAGTGACGGCGTCGACGAACGGAAACGGCGGACGCTCCGGCGCTTTGCCGCCATCGGAGCTGCCGGCCCGCTCGTCGGCGGCGCACGCGCGGCATCCGAGGCGGACTCGGGTCGCGACGCCGAGACGTCGTCGGGGAGCCGCGATCGGCCCGAGACGAACGAAACCCGCGAGGCGATCCGCGGATACGTCGCCACGACTCCCGGTGCGCACTTCTCGAAGCTTCGCGACGACCTCCGGCTCGGAACCGGCGAGACGCAGTACCACCTCCGGAAGCTGGTCGATGCGTCGGCCATCGAAACGACGAAGGACGGCGAGTTCCGCCGCTACTTTCCGGCTGACCGCTTCGATGCGGTAGAGAAGCGAGCGCTCGGCGCCCTCAGACGCGACACGCCCCGCGGCATCGTCCTCCACCTGCTCCGGGAACCGACCGCGACCGGCTCCCGAATCGCCGAGGCGCTCGACGTCTCCAGACCGACGATCAGCGCTGCTGCCGGCGATCTCGAGGACGCCGGTCTCCTCGACCGGACCGACGGCTACGAGCTTCGGTCGCCCGAGCGCCTCATCACGCTCGTGGTTCGGTACGCCGACTCGTTCGGCCCCGATGCGAGGTCGTTTGCCGACGACGCGGCCGCGTACGTCCGCTATGACCCGAAGTAAGCGTTTTCAACGCCGTCTCGACTCCGGCATCGGCGTTCCGACCGGTCAGTCGTCGTCGATGACGTCCGGAATCCGATGGAGGGAGTCGATGACGTGGTCCGGTTCGACCGTGAACTTCCCGACATCGACGTGTGGTCGGTCGATCACGATCGCTTCGAGACCGGCCCGACGGGCGGCGATCACGTCGGTCTCCCGGTCGCCGACGTAGTACCCTGACTCCGACCCCGACTCTGGCTCCCACTCCGTCTCCAGCGCCGTGACCCCGCGCTCCAGGAAATCCGGCTCCGGCTTTCGGCGACGATACGACTCGATCGTCGGCTTTCGGCCGATCACGGCGTCGAACCGATCGGGGACGCAGTAGGTCGCGACGAACTCCGCGGTCGCCGTTCGGTTGTTGGTCACCAGTGCGAGCGACCGGTCGGCCGACAGCGACGACAGCGCGTCGACGTCCGGATACGTCGGTCGATCACCGGATCGAACGCGAGCATTGGTTCGCCGGGAGGCGTATCGTTCGCGCGCCCGCCACCACGCGTCCCGATCCACGCCAAGGAGCGAGCACGCCTCGTCGACGGGCGGGGAGTATCGGACCGCCTCGAGCGCCTCACGGGCTTCCCGGATCTCGGACGGTCCAACGTCATCCGACAGTCCGGTTCGCGTCCGGACGTCCACGCCGAACTCGCGGAGGGCGTCGTGTGCGGCCGCCCGGTAGACTCCGGGATGGGTCCCCGGTCCCGACAGGATCACGCCGTCCATATCGAACAGCAATGCGGCTCTCACGGATCCCATTCGGTCGGTGACGGTGGAAAACTCGTCGGTCGGTTTGTGACCTCAAACCCGATCGGTCGCCATCCAGGTTAGCGTTCGACCATCCAGGTCGTCCCGGAGGAGTATCCCCACTTCTCGATCGACAGGTCCGTGTTCGCCTCGCGAACCGTTCGGAGGTTCGCGCCGACCTCCTTTGCGGACAGGCCGAGGTCCTCGGCGATGAGTCGCGATTTAAAGTACGTCCGTGAGTCGGCTCGCTCCCGGAGGTACGTGAGGATGCGTCGCTGTTTCTCGGTCAGCGTCGCGTCGCCGGAGCGTGTGGTCGTCGCGCTCATACACTCCCCTACACGGTGGTCGCATAAGCACCGTTTGGTAGGATCGGTTAATCGGCTGCAGTCGGGTGGTTTATCGTCGATCGGGGTGCCGATCCCGCGGTTATCCGTCCGGCGTGGGTACGGTCGTCGAACCGGATCGACCCGTCCCCGATTTCCGATCGGAGTCGTCAGGTCGGACGGGGTGGACCCCGAACGGGGGTCGCACGCTTCAGAAGGTACTTACCTCGGCCGCGGCGATGTGGCCGTGATGACGGATCCCGACGGTGTGGCCCGCGTCAGCGTGGTTCTCCCCGCGTACGACGAGGAGGACACCATCGAACACACCGTCGAGCGGACGATCGCGGCCCTCGAGGGGTTTCTGTCTCCGAACGCCTTCGAGGTGATCGTCGCCGAGGACGGCTGTACGGACCGAACGCCGGAGATTGCCGACCGGATCGCGGCGGCTGACGACCGAGTTCGACACGTCCACAGCGACGAGCGGCTCGGTCGCGGCGGGGCGCTCGAACGGGCCTTCAGGGCGGCCGACGGCGACGTCCTCGTCTACTTCGACACCGATCTGGCAACGGATCTCGACCACCTCGAGGAGCTGGTGGAATCGATCCGGTCCGGCGACTACGACGTCGCGACCGGATCACGGTGGATGCCGGGCCGTGAGGCCGACCGGCCGCCCAAACGTGGCGTCCCCTCCCGTGCGTTCAACCTGCTCGTTCGGGGGCTTCTCCGGTCCGACGTTCGGGACCACCAGTGCGGATTCAAGGCGATCTCGCGGGACGCGTTCGGAACCCTGGTCGACGACGTCGAGGACGACCACTGGTTCTGGGACACCGAGCTGTTGGTCCGGGCACAGCGTGCGGGCCTCGCGGTCAGGGAGTTCCCCGTCGCCTGGGAGCCGAAGGGCGACACGAAGGTCGATCTGGTTCGTGACGTCTTCGGGATGGGGTCGCAGCTGCTGCGGCTCTGGTGGCAGCTGTCGGTTCGGCCGCGGATCACTCCACGCGTGAGCTTCGGCGCCGGGCTCCTGCTCGTGGCGGTCGCGGTCGCGTTGATGTCGACCTACATCGACTTCGGCGCCGTGATCGCGGAGATGCGTCGTGCGGACACGACGCTCGTCGCGATCGCGACCGTCGTGTACGCCCTCTCGTGGCCGCTCCGTGGTTACCGGTATCGGGACATCCTTCGGGAGCTCGGATTCACCGAACGGACCGGATTCCTGACCGGCGCGGTCTTCGTCTCGCAGACGGGGAACCTCGTGTTGCCGGCCCGGGGCGGCGACGCGATCCGCGCGTACATCGTGAAGGTCCGACGCGGGATCCCGTACCCATCGGGATTCGCCTCGCTGGCGGCAGAGCGCGTCTTCGACCTGCTGACTCTCGTCGGGCTCTCCGGTGCCGTGCTCGTCGGATACGCCGCGTCCGGCCGACTCGGCGAGATCGTGGCTGCGCTCACCGACGGCGAGGCAGCGGGTGACGCCGGATGGACCGCGGCCCTCGTCGCGATGGGCGTCGGCCTCGTCGCCGTCGGCGCCGTGATCGGGATCGTGTTGTCGGCCCGGTCGGACTCGAATCACGTCCGCTCCGCGATCGCGCGGGTGAGCACCGACTCCTACGGCGAGGCGGTGGCGGACGTCCTCGAACGGTTCGTCGGCGACGTCCAACGCGTGGGCGGCGACCCGATCGCCTTCTCCCGAGTCGGTGCCACCAGCGTGGTCATCTGGGCGCTCGACGTGCTCGTCGCGGCGATCGTCCTCGCGGCCTTCAGGGTCGATCTGGACCCGGTCACGCTGATCGCGGTCTGTTTCTTCGCGGTCAGCGTCGGCAACCTCGCGAAGGTGATCCCGATCTCCCCCGGCGGGATCGGCCTCTATGAGGGCGCCTTCACCGCGATCATGGTCGGGCTGACCCCGATCGGCGTCTCGACGGCCCTCGGTGCGGCGGTCCTCGATCACGCGCTAAAGAACGTCGTCACTCTCGCGGGCGGCGTCGGGTCGATGCTGGCGCTCAACGTCTCGCTCACGACGGCCGTCGAGGAGACGGCGGACGTGAACGAGGCCGAGGCGCTCCAGGAGTGAGCGTCGGTCGCCTCACGGCGAGGGATTCGAGGCGCTTCGATCGCGAGACCGCGCTGAACGGTGGGCGAACGGGCGACACGGATCTCGAACCGGGCCGTCGACTCGCCGTCTGGAGTCGGTCGGTTCGACGTCGCGGATCCCGGAACGTCCGTGTCGCACGCCCGCGTTCCGTCCCGGGCTCGTCATCGATGCACGGGCGGTCTGGCTCGCGATCGCTGAAAAACGTCCGGGGGATCCGTTCTCGTGAGGGGTCCGGATCGGCTGGCGTCCGACGACGTCACCGCGAAGGGTCGTAGAGGTCCGTCTCGAAGGGACCGCACGCGCCGGCGACCGCGGTCGCGAGCGCCTCGGTCCGGTCGAGACGGCCGTTCGTGAACGCCGCGATCGCGCCGTCGCGTTCGGCGAGACCGGCGTCACCGGTGACGTCGGCCATCACCGGTCCGAGTTCCTCGCCGTTGCGAACCCGACGCGCGACGTCGGCGGGGAGGCGAACGCTCGGGCCGGCGCCACGGCCGACCGTGGCTCCGTCGTCGAGCGTGGCCCACATGATCAGGAAGAGTCCGTCGCGTCCGTCGACGGTGGCGACGCCCCCCTCGAGACCCACGCCGAGATCGTAGCCGGCCTCGAGGGCCGCTGCAGCCCGTGTGTCGGCCCCGCGAACGGTCTCGCTGCGTCCTCGCGGCTGTTCGGAAACGCCGCTGTCGACCGGGACGACCTCGACGGATCCCTCGAGGACCGACGCCACCGCTGCACGCTTCACCGGGTTTCCGCTGCCGACGCCGATACGCATCGTCGGGGATCGGTCGGGGGCACCAATACGGATGTCGGTTGGCAGAGCGACCGCCGTCAGCGTTCTTCGGATGATGAATCCACGAAGGCGCCGGGATGAAGGATCCGTGCCAGTCGCTCGACGCCCTCGACCAGGCTCGGTCCGGGCTGGTTCAGGAGGTCGTCGTCGATGGCGTGTACCGACGCGTCGATGGCCCAGTCGCGCTCGTGGATGACGCTCGGGTCGGCGCGATCGCCGTAGCCACACGGATGGAGAACCACGTGGTCGGGGTCGTGTCGTTCGACCGTCTCGCGGTCGATCTCGTGTGATCGCTTGCCGGCGTCGACGAACGGATATCGGCCGCCGGCGGCCTCGACCACGTCGGGAACCCAGTTGCCGGCTGCCATCGGCGGATCGGACCACTCCTCGCAGTAGACGACCGGTCGATCGACCGACTCGGCGGCGAGAAACGTCTCGACGCTCGTTTCGACGGCTTCGATCCGGTTGCGAAGGTCGTTCGCGAGCCGAGTTGCCGCGGTCGGTCGGTCGATCGCCTCGCCGATCGTCGCCGCGGACTCGATCACCTCCGGAAGCGTGCCGGGCTCGTGATGGCGGACGCGGTGGCCGCGGTCCTCGAGTGCCGTCACGACGTCCGCCTGGAGACCGTCGCTCGTGAACACGAGGTCGGGATCGAGCGCGTCCACCAGGTCGAGGTCGGGGGTCATCCACCCGCCGACGCGTTCCGGGGCCGGATCGACGTCGCCGGGGTCGCAGTGGTGGGTCACCCCGACGAGTCGGTCGGCGGCTCCGAGTGCGCGGAGCAGTGCGGTCGCGCTGGGAGCGAGCGAGACGAGACGTGGCCGGTCCATGCGTGACCGATCGCCCGCCCACGCCAATGGGTCTATCGGCATCCCACCCGTCCGTGTGGGTGTGTCTCATCGAGGATCGTGATCGTTCGTTCGATTTTGCTCTCCGGATTCCGGTCGATTTAAGTGTCGTTCCCGCGTCTTTCGGGTAAGTACTTCCTTGGGATCTTATTGACCCACCCCAGGGGGGATGACATCTATGAGTGAACGCACACATCTGCGGGAGAGAAACTCCCAGCGCGAGACGGAGACCGACGAGGGGCTCACATGCCCGGAGTGTGACGGCCACGTCGTCACCGACGAGGAGCACGGCGAGACGGTTTGTTCCGACTGCGGACTCGTCGTCGAGGCGGACTCGGTCGACCGCGGGCCGGAGTGGCGCGCGTTCGACTCCCGCGAGAAGGACGAGAAGTCCCGCGTTGGTGCCCCGACGACGAACACGATGCACGACAAGGGGCTCTCGACGAACATCGACTGGCGCGACCAGGACGCCTACGGCCGGTCGCTGTCCGGCCGCCAGCGACAGAAGATGCAGCGGCTCCGAAAGTGGAACGAGCGATTCCGCACCCGCGACTCCAAGGAGCGGAACCTCAAGCAGGCGCTCGGCGAGATCGACCGGATGGCCTCCGCGCTCGGCCTGCCGGACAACGTCCGCGAGACCGCCTCCGTCATCTACCGACGCGCGCTCGACGAGGACCTCCTCCCCGGCCGCTCCATCGAGGGCGTTTCGACGTCGTGCGTCTACGCCGCCGCCCGAATGGCCGGCGTCCCGCGGAGCCTCGACGAGATCTCGGACGTCTCCCGCGTCGAGAAGTCCGAGATCGCCCGCACATATCGCTACGTCGTCCGGGAGCTCAAGCTCGAGGTCAAGCCCGCCGACCCCGAACAGTACGTTCCCCGGTTCGCCTCCGCGCTCGAGCTCTCCGATGAGGCCGAGATGCGCGCCAAACAGCTGCTGAAGAACGCCAAGGAGAAGGGCGTCCACTCCGGGAAGTCCCCGGTCGGGCTCGCCGCGGCCGCCGTCTACGCCGCCGCGCTGCTCACCAACGAGAAGACGACCCAGGCGGCGGTCTCGGAGGTCGCCGACATCTCCGAGGTCACGATCCGGAACCGCTACCACGAGCTGCTCGAGGCCGAGGAAGGCCTGATCGCCTGAGACGGCGATCCTCCCTTTCAGTCCGTTCCGTCGAAGCCGTGCGACTCGTTCATCACTCCGCGTCCGCCGACGGCGACTGCATCGCCACCACGGTTGACGTCGCCGACTCGTTTCTCTCGCGGGCTCGTGGGCTGATGTTCCGCCGGTCGATCCCCGACGACTATGCGCTCGCGTTCCCGTTCGGCGAACCGAAGTCACGGACGCTGCACATGCTGTTCGTCCCCTTTGCGATCGACGCGGTCTGGCTCCACGACGGGGAGGTGACCGCCGTGAAACGGCTGCGTCCGTTCGTCGGTATCGGTCGCGGTCGTGGCGACGTCGTGGTCGAGCTCCCCGCGGGCGCGGCCGCGGACGTCGAACCCGGCGACCGGCTCGACTTCCTCGCCACGGACGGCACGACCGTCGTTCCCGGCTGATCGATCGGCACCGATCGATCGGTCGCTGCGTGCCCGACGGTCGCCCGTCGAAACCGATCGCACGTTCGAAAACCCGTCACCTTATTAGGGTGGGCCGCATTGCCACGAACACGAATGACACGAGATACTCGTGGTAATTCGGAGGATAGAGGAAGTCGCCACACGGCGGCTGGCCGTGAAATTCTCCGGTAACACCGACTACCCGGCTCGTCCTTCTCACGACGGGCCAGCAACCGACGCCGTTCTCACACCGCTTTCCGATCGCGATTCCGTTCGACTGCTCGACACGACCCTCCGGGACGGCGAGCAGATGCCGGGCGTCTCGTTGACCCCCGAGCGGAAGCTCGAGATCGCGCGCGAACTCGACGCGACGGGCGTCCACGTGATCGAGGCGGGATCGGCGTGCACTTCGGAGGGTGAGCGCGACGGCATCCGACGAGTTGCCGGCGAGGGACTCGACGCCACGGTGACGAGCTTCGCCCGCGGCGTGCGCTCGGACATCGACCACGCCCTCGACTGTGACGTCGACGGGGTCAACCTCGTGGTTCCGTCCTCCGACCGACACGTCGAAACCAAGGTCGGATCGACCCGCGAGGAGGTTCTCGCCAACGTCGAGGACCTCATCGCGTACGCGAAGGACCACGGGCTCTGGGTCGAGCTGCTCGGCGAGGACGGCTCCCGCGCCGACCTGTCGTATCTCCGCCGGATGGCCGAGACGGGCCACGACGCCGGCGCCGACCGGTTCTGTTACTGTGACACCGTCGGCGCGGCCAGCCCCGAGCACACCCTCGAGGTCGTCGCCGAGCTCGCCGAGCTCGGTCCGACGGGCGTTCACACCCACGACGATCTCGGATTCGGGATGGCGAACGTCCACGCGGGCCTGCGCGCGGGCGCCGACTTCGTCCACGCCACCGTCAACGGCGTCGGCGAACGCGCCGGCAACGTCGCCCTCGAGGAGGTCGCGATCGCGCTCGACCGCTGTTACGACGTCGAGACGGTCGAGTTGGAGCGGCTCTACCGGCTTGCCCGGCTCGTTTCGGAGGCGACCGGCGTCTCGCTCCCGCCGAACAAGGCCGTCTGCGGGGCGAACTCCTTCGCCCACGAATCGGGCATCCACACCGACGGGACGTTGAAGGACGGCGCGATGTACGAGCCGTATCCGCCCGAGGTCGTCGGGCGCGAACGCCGGCTCGTGCTCGGAAAACACGCCGGCCGCGCCGGCGTCGCGGCGGCGCTATCGGAACACGACGTCGACGTCGACGAGGACGAGCTCTCGGCGATCGTCGAGCACGTGAAGGACCTCGGGGACCGCGGCAAGCGCGTCACCGACGCCGACCTGCTGGCGATCGCCGACGACGTCCAGGAGCGCGACCGGGACCGACAGGTCGAGCTGCTGGACCTCACCGCCTCCTCGGGCTCCGGGCTGCCGACCGCCTCCGTCCGGCTCCGGGTCGCCGGCGAGGAGCGGGTGGCCTCGGGTCACGGCTCCGGCCCGGTCGACGCGGCCGTCACCGCGGTCCGCGCGGCGCTGGCCGACGAGAACGTCGAGTTCGAGCTCGACTCCTACCACGTCGACGCGATCACCGGCGGCACCGACGCGGTCGTCACCGTCGTCGTCGAGCTCTCCCGCGGCGACCGGACGGTCACCGTCGAGGCCGCGGAGGCCGACATCACCCGCGCGAGCGTGATCGCGATGGTCGACGCGCTCGACCGGCTCTGCGGCGACGTCCTCGAGACGGACGGCGAGACGCCCCTGGCCGACGACTGATCCGTTCGGCCGCGCCGTGCGCCGTCCGTCCGGCGTCCGTCGCTCGGACGCGCGTCTGACGGGGTTTTTATTCGATCGCGGTCCCAGCATCGTCCGTGAGCGTCGTCGTCGCGATCAAGCCCTCGGCACGCAAACGGAACGCGAAGGTCGGCACGCTCGTCCTCGAGGACGGCGTCCGCCACGTCTTTCGGAGCCGCGAGGCCGCCGAACGGTGGGCCGCCGACCTCTCGACCGGCGACGGCCACGTCTGGGTCGCGGCCGCCCATCCCGCGGACGGAAGTCCGGTCGACTGCTATCTCGTCTCGCGAGCGACGAACGCGAAGCTCGAGGCGGCCTACGACAAGCGCCGCCGACGGGCCCGCGGCGATCGGGATGCGGACCAGCGGTCGCTCGAGGGAGTGACCGGCGGTCACCCACGGTGATGACCGACGGTCGCTCGAGGGAATGGCCGACGGTCGCTCGAGGGAATGGCCGACGGTCGCTCGAGGGAATGGCCGACGGTCGCTCGAGGGAATGGCCGACGGTCGCTCGAGGGAATGGCCGACGGTCGCTCGAGGGAATGGCCGACGGTCGCTCGAGGGAACGTGAATCGCGGAGAAGCGCCGAGGAAGGGATTTGAACCCCTGAGTCCGAACGGACAGCAGATTTCGAATCTGCCGCCTTGGCCAGGCTAGGCTACCTCGGCTCGTCCGCTCGTAATCGCGGTCCGATGAAAGGGGTTTCGATCCCGACCGGGGGCCGGCCCGCAGTCGTCCGGTTTCGATCCGAGCGGTCGGCCGTCAGCGTTCGAGTTCGATCCGGATCGCCGGGCGCCGCGTCCGGTCCCGTGTCACTTTTAGGAGCCGGCGGCGAGGTGCGAACCGATGGTCGAGGCGTTCGCGGTCGCCAGCGGCAAGGGTGGGACCGGCAAGACGACGAGCACGCTCGCGCTCGGGATGGCGCTCGCCGAGACGCACGACGTGACGGTCGTCGACGCGGACACGGGGATGGCGAACCTGCTGTTTCACGCCGGGCTTTCCGAGGCCGACGTCACCCTCCACGACCTGCTCGTCACGGGCACGGCACGGGACGTCTCGGCGGCCACCTACGAACGGTTCGGGATGTCGGTGGTCCCCTGCGGCACGTCGCTTGCGGGATTCGAGCGGGCGGATCCCGACCGGCTTCGCGAGGTCGTCGCCGAGCTGGCGGCCGGGACCGACGTCCTGCTGTTGGACTCGCCGGCAGCCCTCGGTTCGAAGTCCGCCGTCCTGCCCGTCGTGTTGGCCGATCGGGTCATCATCGTCGTGGAACCGACGATTCCGGCGCTGTCGGACGGGCTGAAAGTCCAGGAGTACGCCCGGTCGTACGGCACCGAGACTGCGGGCGTCCTGTTCAACAAGGTCCGCGAGGACGTCGACCGGATCGTCGAGCAGGCCGACCGACACTTCGGCGGGCCGACGCTCGCGCGGGTCCCCGCCGCGGACGCCGTCCGGCGCGCCAGACAGGCGGGCGAGCCGCTGTTGGCACACGCGCCCGATTGCCCCGCCGCGGCGGCGTTCCGCCGCGCCGCCGACGCGATCACGGTCCGGAACGGGGACGGCGATGCCGTCGCGGACCGGTTCCGCAGCGCGGTCGTTCCGGAGACGATATGACCGCCGACGCGGACCGGAATCCCGCGCTCGCTGACGCACCCCTCCCGGTCCCCCGCGGCGACCTGCGCCGCTCGCGGGTCGTCACCGATCCGGCCGTGGTTCTCCGGTCAGCGCTCGAGACGCGGCTGGACGGCTATCTCACACTCGTCCCGCAGGAGACGCTGCTGCTCGGCGGGGACGCCAGGGCGGTCGTCGCCTTCGAGGAGGGCGTCCCGACGGTGGCGTACAACACGCGGACCGAACGCGGCGGTACCGCCGCCCTCTCGGACGTGGCGCTCACGGGCCCCTACCGGGTCGAGGTCTACGAGCTCCCGCCGGATGCGCTCGATCCGATCCACGAGACGGCGGACCTGGCCGTTCCGCCCGGTGCACCGGCGCGCGAGCTGGCCGGCGACGACGCTCTCGCCGACCGAACCCGCGAGCGCGCGCCGGATGACCGACCTCCAGGCGGTGATCCGCGGGAGGGACCGAGCGGGGTCGAGGCGTTCCTGGCCGACGACGACCGGATCGCGGAGATCCGCGAGCAGGCGCGATCGGAGGCCGCCGACCGGGCCGCCGAGTGGGGACTCGGCGATCTCGAGGCCGACGCGGACGGTCCGGAGACGGGAACTGCAGGTCCGATCGACGCGTCGGACGCACGGAAGCCGTAGGCTTAACCCCACGGCGCCGGGCAGGGTCCGTATGTCGACGACCACGATACGGGAAACGGTCGCCGGACTGGGGCGACGCGCAAACCCGGCGTTCGCCGGCGGCGTCGTCCTCGTCGCGGTCTGTGCGCTCGGGTACGCCCTGACGGTCGCGTCGCTGCGACACCACACCTACGTCCACGTGATGGCGGGCGTCCTCTGGACCGGGATCGACCTCTTCATCGGCGCGGTTCTCGGTCCGGTACTCGGCAGCCTCGAGAAGGAGCAAAGCGCCGCGGTCTTCGAACGATTGACGCCGAAGACGGCGTTCCTGCTGCCCTCGCTGGCCACTGTCACGATCGCGTCCGGGATCGTGTTGGCCCAGCGGGTCGGACTGTTTCCCAACGCCGAGCCGTGGATCGCGCTGTTCACCCTCGTCACCCTCGTTCCGGTCCTCCTGCTGCTCGGCTGGCGGTTCGACGCCTTCGGCGACCGCCGCTGGCGGATCGCCTTCGCGGTCGTCGCGGTCGGGTCGGTCGCCTGGGTGGCGACGACCGTCGGATCGCTGCAACCGACCACGCCGGCCGTGCTCGTCTCGTTGGCGATCGTGGCGATCCTCTCCGTCCAGGGCTTCGGCTTCCTGTTGCCCGGCGAGATCCGGATGTATCGAGAGATGACCGCCGCCGACCCCGACCCCGGCGTCATCGCCGGGATCGGCCAGCAGAACGCGAAGCTCGGCGGCGTGCAGGGGGTCCTCCAGCTCGTGTTGATCCTGGTGATGGTCTACCTACGATATCGCGGGTTCTGAGCCCGTCGAGGCCGGTGATTCCGGGCTGCGCGGTCACCTTCAGTCCCGATCCGGGGCAGCGGTCGCCGAACGCACGGCCGCGAGTGCTCGATCCGCGTCCGCCTCGATCGCGTCCGCGCGTTCCGCGAACGTCGCTGTGGGCTCGTCCGCGAGCGCGTCGAGGTTGGCACGAACGGTCGCGGCCGACGCCCGAACCGCGGCGTGTGCCAGGTAGGCGCCGGTCACGCCGTCCGGAACGGCGTTCCGGTTTCCGTACTCGACCACTGCGACCGCGTCCGCCAGCACGTCGCGGGCCGTCGCCGCCGTCTCGATCGGGACCTCGGTGGCCCGCTTCGCGGCCTCGTGTCGGCGGTCCGCCCCGACGTCGGCGGCGAACGCCTCCCCTACGGCGTCGACCGCGGCGACGTCGGCGTCGGCGAGATCGAGCAGCCGACCGCGGCGGTCCCCGAAGTCGTTTCGAAGCGCGGCGAAGTCCGGATCAGTCGCCTCGACGTCGGCCCGTCCGTGGGTCGCGGCCGTCTCCGCGGCGCCCGTTGCGGCGTCAGTTGTAGTGCGGTCGTCCCCGTGTCCGATCGTGTGAATACAGACCATCTCGCACAGTGCGGCCCCCATCGCGCCCCCGACCGCCGCGACCGCGCCGCCGCTCGGCGTCACGCGGGTCGAGGCGACGTCCCCGAGGAACGCGTCGATGGATTGGTCGGCGATCGTCATCGTGTTTCCCGTCCTTCGGCCGGCCGTGCCCGCGGCGTCGTCGACTCGTCCATATCGGTCCCCTTCGTCGCGTCCCGAGTAAGCCTTTTCCCGACCTCATTCGGCCCGGTCACGCAGCTCCGCGGCCGCCCGTTCGAAACGGTTGGCGAGGAACGGCGTGCCGGACGCCGCTCGGTCCTCGAGGAACGCGGCGGCGTCCTCGATGTCGCCGTCAGCCGTCGCATCCTCGTCAGCCGCCGGCTCCCCGTCACTCGCCGCGACGCAGTCGACGTAGCCGTCGAGCGCCGTCGTGAACGCCCTCGTGAAATGGTCGTACGAGCCGTCCACCAGTTCCATGTGGTCGTCGAGCGATTCGATGAGCGCCCGGTGGACGGCCGCCGCCGAGTCGTACCGCCCCTGTTCCCGATGGCTCGCCGCGAGCTCGAGGTACTCGTCGAAGTCGATCGGGTCGAAGACGACCGCGTAATCGGGGTTCGTCTCCTCGAACAGGCGATCGATCTCGGCACGGAACTCCGCGACCGATCGCGTGGTCGATCCGTCGAACCGAGCGAGGAACCGATCCCGGAGCCCGACGTCGGACGCCAGCTCCTCACGAAGGAACGCCCGGAGGGCATCGGGGTCGGCACGCTCGAGCACGGCATCGATCCGGTCGCGCTCGTCGGTCGGCGGGTTCGCCATCCATCGCAACAGCACGGCGACGACGTGCTTGCACGTTCCGGGTCCGTCGTACGGACAGCTACACCGCGCGGACTCCGGACTCGAAGGGTCGACGCGGACGTCGTATCGTCGACTCCCGGCGACCACGGCCGTCAGCTCGTCGTCGAATCGGCTGATCCGTTCGATTCGTCCCTCCTCGAGGTACGTCCGACCCCGTTCGAAGACGGCGTCCGGACACAGGTCCCGAATCTCCTCGTCGGTCAGGTCCATCTCGTTCGGATCGTATCGCCGCCGTGCACCTAGAATCCATATTATAAAGAGCAAGGAGAATATCCGCGCCTTTAGGCGTCCCCAGAAATCAAAGATTTCTGGTGTGCGAACGAGACCTCTGGTCTCGTTAACGCGGGATGAATCCGACAACTCATTGTACTGGAACTGTCGTGTGTCCGTTTCCGGACGCGTCTCCGGGCGTGGAGGCGTCCGAGGAGTACACGACCGCTTCCGAGAGCGTAAGCTCGGCGGTAATCGTTCGAGGAATCGAAGAATCGAGAAAGGTCCGCCGCCGTCAGCGACGGGCGTGTCTCGGAATTACTGCCGGACGACGTTCGCCGCGCGAGGCCCCTTGGGCGAGGACTCGATGTCGAACTCGACCTCAGTACCTTCCTCGAGGTCCGGGCCGCCGACGTCCTCCATGTGGAAGAACACGTCTTCGTCGTCGTCGAGGTCGCCGTCGTCAGTCGAAATGAAACCGTAGCCGCCAGTGTCGTTGAAGAAATCAACCTTACCGTTTGCCATTACAACCACACCGAGGGGTGGGCGAGGGATAACCCTTCCGAGGGTCGAGGTACCACGACCCTTCACTACGATCACGGCGTCAGCGACCGACCGTTTCAGTTCGGGAGACGCGATCCGCAAGCGCTACTCGCCCGATCCAGTCGGTCGCCGATCTCTATCCGGTGAACCGCATTGGTCGCGGTTCGATAGGTCCCGTAACGGGCGCGACGGGATCCACGCGAGCGAAGCGAGCGTGGGTCAGTCGCGGCTATGAGTGAGCGTCGCGAACGAACGGGCGCGACGGGATTTGAACCCGCGGCATCTTGGTCCGGAACCAAGTGCTCTGTCCACTGAGCTACGCGCCCTCGTGGTGTCGTATCCGGTTCGATCGGTTAAACGGTTCGGAAAAACGCTCGAATCGTCGACGACGTCTGCAGCGTCGTGTGGCTACGGCGCCTCGCCCGTCTCGATGCTGAAGGAGTCGCGCGGGTAGGCGACGCAGGTGAGCGTGTAGCCGTCCTCGATCTCGGCCTCGCCGAGCATCTCCTGGTTGTCGTGGACGACGAAGTCCTCGGAGGGGCCGTCGGTGATGTGGGCCGCACAGGAGACGCACTGGCCCTGCCGGCAGGCGTAGGGCATGTCCCAGCCCTGGTCCTCGCCCTGGTCCAGGATGGGCTCGTTGTTGGCCAGCTCGACCGTCTCGCCCTCCTTGACGAACTCGACCTCGTAGTACTCGACCTCGTCCTCCGGGATGTCGCCGGGGCCGGCGGACTCCTCGGCGCCGCCCTCCGCGAGCTCGCCGGTCTCGCCGTCACCGCCGCCGCCGATCGCGACCGCGCCCCCGCCGCCGATCGAGCGGTTCATCGGCTCGGGGAAGTCGGTCTCGGGCACGGTGGCCGCGCGGCGTTCGAGCACCTCCTCGGAGATGTCCTCCGCCGGACTCCAGCCGGTCCCGTCGAGGGAGGAGAAGAACACGACGACGAGCACGATCGCCGCCGCGACTCCGATCGCCAGTGGATCAACCATACGCGCGAGTACGGAGAGGTCCCATAAGGGGGTTTTGATCGGTCCGAGTTGCTGGGAGGCGGGCGATCCGGTCGGCGTTGCGACGCGGAGCGGTGGTGCGGTGGCTGATCGGGCCGGGGATGCTGGAAAAAATGGAGGGCCGGAAACGTGCGGCTCGGGAACTCGCGCTACTCGCGAGTGATGTAGTAACCGATTCCGATGAGCGCCAGAATGACGATCAGTCCGCCGGCGATGAGGGTCGTGTTCGACCCGCCATCATCTGGCTGGTCGGGCGTCTCGCCCGGCGCCTCTTCGGTCGGCGTGTCGGTCGTCTCGGTCGTGTCCGTGGGGGTGTCGGTCATCGGTGTTTCGACTGGTTCGCTTGGCGTGTCGGTCGGCGTGTCGGTTGGCGTATCGGTGTCCGTCGGCGTTTCCGTCTCGTCGCCGATGGCGGCACCGCCACCACCGCCACCGCCGCCACCGCCGCCACCGCCGCCACCGCCATCGCCGTCACCGCCATCGCTGGTGTCGTCGGCTTCGGCGATCGCGAACGGTGACAGACCGTTACTGGTCGCGGTGAGAGTAACGCTGCTTCCGCTGACGTCGACGTCAGTGTCGAGTTCCTCCCACGAGCCGCCGGTGTAGTGCAGCAGTACGGCGTCGTCGGACGGGATGCTGCCGAGTGCGGATTCGGAGACGGTCGTCTCGACCGTGACGTCACCCGTCACGTCGACGGCGTTCCCGTTGGACGTGGCACTGATGTCGAGGTAGACCGCCGCCCCTTGGCTTGGTTCCGGCGCGTTGCCGGTGGGACGTGTCGACTCCGTGACGGACACGCTGTCAGCGCCGGCGTTCGACGGGAGAGTGACCCCGACGCGTTCGGCGTTCCCGCCGGAGAGGGTGACCTCCGCGCTGCCGTCTGCGCCGACCGGACCGTTTCCGCTGGCAACGGTGTTTTCATCCTCACCGTCATCCGGCGTGTCAGTCGGCGGTGTCTCTGTCGGCGGTGTCTCTGTCGGCGTGTCGGTCGGCGGTGTGTCAGTTGGCGTGTCGGTCGGCGGGTCTTCAGCTGGGACGCCGCTGAAGTCGATTCGTTCCGACGCCCCGGTCTCCCAGGTCGTCATCGCTGATTGGTCTCCGACCCTGATCTCGAGGGATTCGTTCTCGGCGGTGTCGTCGGGGTCTTCGATCTGTACCTCGTAGTAGCCGTTCTCGTCGGTCTGCGTCTGTGCGATCGTCGTGCCGTCGTAGACGACTTCGATCGCTTGGCCGGCGACCGGGTTGCTGGAGTCGTCGTTGACCGTGCCGAACACCTCGTGTGGCGGGGCTGGTATCTGGGCGGCGCCCGCGCCGACGGCGCTGAGACAGAGGACAGCGACGACGACGACGGTGCACAGACGGCGACCGTGTGATGTGGATCGTGTCATATGAAATTTGAATACCTCCAATAAAAATTGGAACGCGAGTTAGGGGAGACCTTTACTCGTCTTGAGTAAATGTCGTGGATTCGCCGTACACGTCGTCGTCGGTGACGAAGACCCAGTAGGATTCACCGGGCTTGAGGTCGCCACTGTGTGCGGTGTAGGTGTAACCGCTTCCCGACTGCGTGTAGACTGCGGTATCGGTGGCGCGGTTGTCGAGCGTGCTCAGGGCGTTCGTCTGTGTCTGCTTCCCTTCCTGCCAGTGGCCGACGAGGTTCCAACCTTCGGAGAGTTCCTGCTGGCCGGGCGTCGCGGTGTCTTGGGAGTCGCCACCGACGACGTTATACGCGTTCACGTCCATCGTGGCGGACTGATCCATCTCGAAGACGTAACCCTGGCCGCCCTCGAGCGCGGTGAAGTCGTTGTTCGCGTCGGACTTCGCCGGATCGTAGCTCTGCCAGGAGCCGTCCTCGTACGTCCAGACGACGTCGATCGGCTGGGTATCGTACTGAGTCAGATCCACGGTGTTCGCAGTCGCCTCCGGAATTGACACGAAGTTCGTGCCCTCCGAGAGGCTCAGTTGCGTCGTGTGGATCGTGGTCTTCGAGTCGGCCTGCACGGTCCCGCTGCCGGAGCGTTCCGTGATGTCAGCTGCCGTGTTGACGGAAACGTTCGGCTCGTCGCCGGTTTGGACGGCGTTGCTGACTGTGAGTGTGACCTGGCCTGACTCCAGATCGGACGTTGTACCGGTCACATCTTCGCCTTCAACCGAGAGGGTCTCGGTCTCGGAATCGGCATCACCATCGTTGATAGAACCTGCAAGCGGTTCGTTGAACTGCACCGTGATGTCGGTGCTTGAACCGTCGTAGCTGCTGATGGTCGCGTCGGTCAGGTACGGCTGCGTCGTGTTGACCGTCGCGGTGTTACTACCGAGACCCGGCGTCGCGGTTTCTCCTTCCGCATTTGCGACCTCCACCGTGTTAAGATTGTATTCACCGTCGCGCGGCGCGGTGAACGTTCCAGTGTAGTAGTCGCCGTCGGCAGTCAGGGTGATCGTCTCGGAGATCACTCCATCTTCGTCCGCCAGCGACTGCGAGGACTGGATCGTCGCGTTGACCGTGTCGAAGCTAGTCGCCGTGGAGACGTTGACCGAGACCGTGTTGCCGTCGGCCGTGAACTCCTCAACAGTCACCGTCGTGTAGGTGAAGTTCCACGACTCGGTGGTCTGTTCACCGTTCGTGTCCGTCGCCTCGACGGTCACATCGACGTCACCCTCGGCGTAGGCGGGTGCGTCTCCGGTGGATGCGATCTTCAGCGTGCCATCACTGTAGGTGACACCGTTCGTTGCATCCACACGACCACGATCGATGAGCTCCCCGGTGGAGTCTTCGAGCGTAACGTAGATGTCGCCTGAGTTGACGCCGACGCCGCCGTCGTCAGTGATCGTCGCCGTGATGTCCTCTTGAGATGTGACGATCGCGTTGTTGGTCGGTGAGTCAGGCGTGATGGACGGTCCGGTCTGATCGATCTGGACCGTTTCGGTCGTCTGATCGACGTCATCGTTGCCCGCGGCGTCAGCGGCGGACTCGATGCTACCGAAGTACGTCCCGTCGGCCGAGACCGTGTAGTTCGTCGTGTAGTTGTACGTCCCACTCGAGACGGACTCGTTGAAGTCCGACTCGTTCAGCGTGACGACTGCCGGGTCGTCGTCATTGATGCCGTCACCTTCGGTGTCGTTGATCGTGACGGTGAAGCTGTCGAGCTGCTCGTCCGAGTCGAGCGAGACGTTCAGCGTCCGCCCGTCCTTCTGGACGAGATCGAAGCTTGAAACCGTCGGCGCAACGCCGTCAGCTGCCTCGATCGTCTGTGCAGATTCGACGCCGTTACCGGCATCGTCCGTGATGCTACCACCCGTTTCGAGCGTCGCGTTCGGCGTCGCGTTGGCGGTGAGGGCCGAACTGAGCTCGAGTTCGAGCGTGGTGGGATCACTGTCACTGTTGGCGTTGATGCCATTGACTGTTACGCCATCGTTGTCATCATCGGTAACCGAGAAGTCATCAGTTTCCGCCGAACTGTAGGTGTCGTTCAGCGTGACGTCGATGCGGTCCACGCTACCGTCCGAGCTTTCGTCGGTCGTGGCCGAGTCGATTCCGAGCGACGCGGTGTCGATCTCGAAGGTTCGAGTGTCCTCGTTCGCGAGGCTGTTTCCGTTGGTTCCCGTGGCGTCGGAGACCGTCGTCGTCGCGTCGACTTCCGCGTTGGAGACGTTGATGTCGACGGTCCCGGACCACGTCTTGCTATCTTCACTCCACGAGCCCTCGTTGATGGACACGTCTTCGCCACCAACTGTCAGCGAGGCCGTCGGATCGACGCTCGTGTCCATCTTCTTATCGAAGGTGATCGCGAGCGTCTGATCGGTACCGTTGACGTTCTCGCCGTAAACGCCACCCTCCGAGATGGACGTTTCGTTGATACTCACGCCGTCACTCGCCACCGTCGGTGCCGACGTCGATCCGACGCTGAGCGTCCGCGTCACGTCGACGTCCGGCGTGTCGGGATCGAGTCGGAGTGCGACGTCAGTATTCTCGCTCGGGTTGACCGTGTCGTTGTATTCGAGGATGATCTGGTTGCCGGAGTCAATCGTCGTCGAACTACTGGTGTCAACCGTTAGAACGGTCCCATCAGCGCCGCTGACTTGGTTTACGCCACCAGCATTCGAATCTGAGCTGGTGAAGTCGAGATCGTCTCCTGAGATTTCACCGTCTTCGTTCAGATCGACACCGAACTGAACGATGTCTTCCGGTCCGACGTTACTGATATCGGCACCGTTTGCACCGCTTCCAGTGTCGTAGTCGATCTCGTAGGTCTGGACGTCAGTCTGTGACCCGAGCGTCCACGTGACGGTGTGGTTGGCGCTCTGCTCGGTTCCGTCAGGCGAGGCACTGATGGATGCGAGAGTGTCCACGGTCACGTCGTCGGTTAGCCCGGAAACATCCTCAGCATTGTTTCCACCGTTGTTATCTGTAGCGTCGATGGCGTCATCGACACTTGCGGTGTACGTTCCCGTACCGTCATCGTACGCTTGGGTAGTGGTCAGTTCGTACCCGTACGTCCCGTCATTATTCTCGGCGGACTCCGAGAAATCCGAGCCGTCGAACTGGTACTGGTTCTCACTGTTTGGACTATCGACAGTGACTTGGATATCCGAGTCCTGTTCAGTTATCGGCTCACTGCTGTTGAAGGAGAGATCAAGTTCCTCGTTCGATTCGGACAGCGACACCTGCGTGATACTCGGCGCTGCGCCGTCGGTTGTACTACTGAATGTCTGATCTGTGTGTTCTTTGTCTTGCTGATCGGCATCTACAATATCATCCGATCCGGCAGCATACGTCACCTCGGGAGTGACATCAGTATCTGGTGAACTTTCTTCCACCAGATCGATCGTCACGGAGCCAGTGTCGTCCACAGCGTAATCAGCATTGCCGATCTCGTAATTTTGGATGCTGACACCGGGGAACCCATCGCCTGAATCGCCATCAGAGATGCTGACATTCTCGCTGAAGGTTACCTGAATCTGGTCGATCTGACCGTTTCCATCGCTGTCAGCGGTCGTGGCGTCGCTTATCTCGGGTGCGACGTCTATCTCCGTTGGTGAATTGGCAGTGGCAACCCCGTCGTAACTGTACTCTGAATCCGAATTGACTGTTGTGTTTGTCTGGATAGTGTACCCATCAGTCGGCTCGGACGCAATGTCGGCTGTGACGGTGAAGGTTTGTGACTCGTCAGTCGCTATCTCCACGTCAGCGTCAACGTTTCCGAACCCACTCTCGTTGCTGCCCACTTTCCCAGCACTTTCTCCGTAAACTGAAATCTGGTCAACATCCGAGTCCGTTGCAGTACCATCATTTTCAACGGTAAATGAACTTATTGTGGTACTTCCGGCATTGCCGGCTGTGACTGTTATCTCTTGTACGGCGACGTTCCCAGCGCCCGCGTCGACATATGTCGGACCCGAGTTGGCCTGGGTAACCGTCGATTCGTTTCCTGCCGCAGCGGCCGCTCCCGTGAACGCGACGCTCGCCCCGACGACGGAGACGAGCATCACGATCGCGAGGAAGACCGCGCGCGACTTGTCTCGATATTCCCTTGACATAGTTGGTTATCTATGTGCACGACAGCCACGTTCGCTTCCGACGACTACTGAAGGAAGCTGTCGATAGCACATACCATCGGTATATCTCGACTCTACATAAAATTATTCACTACGCACTCTCGGGATTTATTCCGACCATTCGACCGTTTAATGGGTTCCTACTGACGCATCTCGACGTTTCCTCGGGTCAGAACCGGTCGCTCCGAGATCGATATCGGTGGTTTAGTTGAACTATGTCCAACGCGATGGCGAGGCGGTCGTCGCGTCTTACGACTCGTCGTCGCCGTCGCGCTCGGACAGCTCCCGCTCGATCAGCGCCTCGAAGTCGAGGTCGTCGTCCTCGTACGCCGCCTGGTTCCGCGCCGCGATCTGTCCCCAATCCGTGATCACGTAGAGGCCGCTGTTCGGCGCGGGACCCACACGCTCCAGCAGCCCGTAGTCGGTCAACACCGGCAGACGGGTGTTGATGTAGGACCGGTTTCGGTCCAGAACATATGCAAGGTTTGCGGCGTTGTTTCGACGACCGTCGGAGAGTGCGGAGAGGATCTCGAAATCGGTCGGAACGGTGAGCCGCATTTACTCGTCCTACCGTGTACCCCCGATAAAGACGTTGTCAATTATCACCGTGAGAACGATTTTTATGGGGGGTATGTTACCGCTCCGAAATACCTACCGCCGTCATCCGATCGCCGTCGGTGATAGCGACCGTGATCGACGACGCTCCAACGGGTAGCACGGTCCTCTCGGAGCGCTTCCCGAGCAACCTCCAGGTCCTCGATCGCCCGTTCGTGGCTCTCGATCGCCTCCTCGAGACACGTCTCGATCCCGTCGTCGTCGAGGCCGAACTCCTCGTGAGTCGCATACAGGAGGTACTGCTCCATACACGCGTTCGTGTGTGACTGGGCGTCGATGAGTGCCTTCATCACCGTCCACTCGTGGTTGCTCACCGGTCCCATCCTTCCTCCCGGCTCCGCGGTCCGCTCCCCGACACGCACAGTGTGGACGACCTCATATCCGACATATGTATGGATTTTGAGACACGAGTTTGTACGCCGTTCGACCTCCCTCGTGTCGGCCGCTTTCGGCGCTCGACGGTCGCGACGTCGAACTGTCCGTCGGATAAACGGATCGATGACCACCGGCGGGTATTCGGCCGTTGCCCCCTATACGAGTCGAAATCCGGGTTCGGAGAGTAGAGGGTACATACGGAACGACGTCGCTGTCGTAGATCCACCACCATAAGTTGCTATTGGTACATACTATCGGCACTCGTTATAAAGTATCAGTTCATCCACAGTCTTACCGCCACTTTCAGCAGGATCGGCCCTTGTGGCTATCCGCCGTGGAGATGTTAAATCCGGTTCAATATCCGAAAAATGTTCGGACGCTGTTCGCGATCGACGCGGCGAGGGGCCGGACGCGATCGGGGTGACGGCGAAACGACGGGTCGTGTGGGTGTGGTGGTGGCTGTCCTGAACCGACGCTTACATTGCGCCGCCCATGCCGCCCATACCGCCCATGCCGCCCATACCGCCGGCGCCGCCGGGACCGCCGGCGCCCGCGTCGTCGTCATCGTCGGAGCCGCCGCCCTTGAGGTCGCCGGCAGCGATGACGTCGTCGATGCGGAGGATCATCACGGCCGCCTCGGTGGCGGACTCGATGGCCTGGGTCTTGACGCCGAGGGGCTCGACGACGCCCTCCTCCTCCATGTCGATCACGTCGCCGGTGTAGGCGTCGAGGCCGGCGCCGAGCTCGCCGCCGTCGTGGCGGGCGCGGAGGTCGACCAGCGAGTCGATGGGGTCGAGACCGGCGTTCTCGGCGAGGGTGCGCGGGATGACCTCCAGCGCGTCGGCGAACGCCTCGACGGCCAGCTGCTCGCGGCCGCCGACGGAGTCGGCGAAGTCACGAAGCTGCAGCGCGAGTTCCGTCTCGGGCGCGCCGCCGCCGGGCAGGACCGCGCCCTCCAGCAGCGTCGTCCGGACGACGCCGAGCGAGTCGTCGACCGCGCGCTCGACCTCGTCGACCACGTGCTCGGTGCCGCCGCGGAGGATGAGCGTGACCGAGCGGGCCTGCTCGACGTCCTCGACGAAGATGCGCTCGTCGCCGCCGATGTCCTTCTGTGCGACGGAGCCGGCGAAGCCGAGGTCGTCCTCCTCGATGTCCTCGAGGGTGGCGACGATCTGGCCGCCGGTTGCGCGGGCGAGCCGGTTCAGGTCGTCGGACTTGGCGCGGCGGACCGCGAGGATGCCCTCCTTCGCGAGGTAGTGCTGGGCCATGTCGTCGATGCCGCCGTCAACGAAGACGACGTCGGCGCCGACCTCGACGAGCTGGTCGACCATCTCGCGCAGCTGCTTTTCCTCCTGGTCGAGGAACTGCTGGAGCTGGTCGGGGTCGGTGACGTTGACCTCGGTGTCGATCTCCGTCTCCTGGACCTCGATGGCGCCGTCGAACAGCGCGACGTTGGCGTCCTCGACCGCGTAGGGCATGTTCTCGTCGACGCGCTCCTTGTCGACGATGACGCCCTCGACGAGCTCGGACTCGTCGATGGAGCCGCCGACGACCTTCTCGACGGAGACGTTCTCCGTGTCGATGCCGTCGTCGTCGGCGACGGCGAGCACCGCGTCGACGACGAGGTCGGCCAGCACGTCCTTGGCGGACTCCGCGCCCTTGCCGGTCATCGCCGTCGCGGCGATCTCGGTGAGCGTCTCGCGGTCGTCCTCGGTGACCTCGATGGCTTCGTCCTCGAGGATCTCCTTGGCCTTCGCGGCGGCCTGGCGGAATCCCTGCGCGAGCGTGGTCGCGTGGATGTCCTGGTCGAGGAGTTCCTCGGCCTGGTCGAGGAGTTCACCGGCCACGACGACGGCGGTCGTCGTTCCGTCTCCGACTTCCTCCTCCTGCGTCTCGGAGACCTCGACGATCATGTTCGCCGCCGGGTGGTCGATGTCCATCTCCTTGAGGATGGTGACGCCGTCGTTCGTGACGACGACCCCGCCCGTCGAGTCGACGAGCATCTTGTCCATCCCTTTCGGACCGAGCGTCGTGCGGACCGACTCGGCGACGGCCTTGCCGGCCGTGATGTTCATCGTCTGCGCGTCCTTGCCGGACGTGCGCTGCGACTCCTCGGAAAGTACGATCATCGGCTGGTTGCCCATTCGCTGTCGCTGACTCATAGTACAGCGTGTGATTGTCTGTAGTTCTATAAAAGGATTACGCTACCGGTCGATGGAAGCGCCCAACGGGGTGGGGGAGAACCCGTGTGGTATCCGATCGCATAGCACGGTTTATAAGCATTTTCGGGCCTGGATCACGGTTATATTTATAAGCCATCCCCGATCGTGAAGCGAATCGGCCCCGTTCAGCCGCCGTGGTTCCTGCTCAGCCGCCGTGGTTCCTGCTCAGCCGCCGCGTTGGCTCGCTTGTCGCCGCGTTGGCTCGCTTGTCGCCGCGTTGGCTCGCTTGTCGCCGCGTTGGCTCGCCCGTCGTCGTGGTGGCGACGCTTCTCCGCCTGCCGTCGCGGTCACTGCGGTGCCGAGAAGCTGACGTCGTCGTCGAGCTCGTTGGACTTCCGCTCGAGGAAGGAGTAGACCGCGCCGTGGGGGGCGCCGTCGAGCAGCATCCCGACCGCTCGCCGCACCGCGGAGACCTCCTCGGCGCCGCCGATGATGCCGACCGTGGATCCGTAGATGACGACCTCGGCGCCCGTCAACTCCTCCATCAGCTCGCGCGTCCGGCCGTTCTCGCCGATGATCCGACCCTTCTTCCGCTGCAGGTCGTTGTCGTTTCGCGTGTGGTCCGCCAGGTCGATCAGCTCGAACCGCCGCAGGTCGTGGTCCAGAAGCGAGAGCGCGACCTCCGGGGTGAACCCGCGGCCGATCGCCTTGACGATGTCGGGGGCCACCATCGCCGCGACCGGATCGCCGGTCGAGTCGATCGCGACCGACCCCGTCTCGGAGTCGACGTCGAGACGCACGTCGGCGCGGTCCTCCACCTCGCGCAGCGTCTCGCCGCCCTCGCCGATGAGGACGCCGATCCGGTCTTGCGGAACCGTTACGTGTCTCATACGCTCGATTGTTCACGGATGCTTTTAAGAGTGTTCTCGTCGTCGTCCCCGTGGTGACCGGTGGCGCGGTCCGTGTCGGTTTCTGTCGATCACCGCATCGCGACTCGGTGGAGCGAGACGTGGGTCGGCCCCTCCGACGCCTCCTGCTCCGCTGCCGCGGACGTCTCCTGCCGGCTGCCGCGGACGCCTCCCCGGTTTATAATCCTCCGGACGTTCTGGGGACGGTATGATCCTCGATTCGACCGCGATGGCGGCGGGCGTGATCGCGATCCTGTTGGGCTGTAGCGCGTTCTTCTCCGCCAGCGAGATCGCGATCTTCTCGCTGGAACGCCACCGGATCGCGGCGCTCGCGTCCGGATCGGACCCCGACGGAGCGGCGCTGGCACGCCTCCGGGAGGACCCCCACCGCCTGCTCGTCACGATCCTGGTGGGCAACAACGTCGTCAACATCTCGATGGCCAGCCTCGCGACCGCGACGCTGGCGACGATCTACGGTCCCGGGGCGGGCGTGACCGTCGCCACCGCCGTGATGTCCGTGCTCATCCTGGTGGTCGGCGAGATCGCGCCCAAGTCCTACGGCGTCGCCAACGCCGAGCGGATCGCGCTCCTGGTCGCACGCCCGATCGCGGCCTTCGAGCGCGCCATCTCCCCGGTCGTCACCGTCTTCGAGGGCGTCGTCTCGGTGCTCGACCGACTGACGGGGTCGAAGCCGGCCGCCGCGACCGAGCTCACCCGGGCCGAGCTGGAGCGACTGATCGCCACGGGCGAGGACGTCGGCGCGATCGACGAGCGCGAGCGCCGGATGGTCCAGGGCGTCTTCGACCTGGAGATGACGAGCGTCCGGGAGGTGCTCGTGCCGCGTCCGAACGTGATCGCCGTGGACGAGACCACGCCGCTCTCCGAAATCGTCGGCCTGTGCGCCCGCGAGCGCGTGACGCGCGTCCCGGTCTACCGCGACTCCCTCGACGACGTGGTCGGGATCGTCGACGTCCGCGACGCGGAGCGTGCGCTCCGGGAGGGACTATCGCTTGCGGACGTCCTCCGGGAGCCGGTCCTCGTGCCCGATTCCCGGCGCGTGGGCGCGCTGCTCGCGGAGCTGCAGGCGCGCCGGGCCCCGCTCGCGGTCGTCGTCGACGAGTACGGCGAGACCGAGGGGATCGTCACGATCGAGGACGTCCTCGAGGAGATCGTCGGCGAGATCGCGGAGGTGGGCGAACCCCGCAGCCTGCGACACACCGACGACGGCCTGCTCGTGAACGGCGAGGTGACCGTCGGCGAGGTGAACGACGCCCTCGGGATCGAACTGCCCCGTGCCGGCGACTACGAGACCATCGCGGGGCTGGTCACAGCCCGTCTCGGTCGGCTCGGCGAGGTCGGCGACGCCGTGGCGGTCCCCGAGACCGGCGTCACGATCGTCGTCGAGGAGACCGACCGGAATCGCATCGAGCAGGTTCGCGTGCGGCTGGACGACACGCCCACGGACAGCGCCGACCGCGGCGATCCGGACGACTGACGTCCTCGGCGTCGGCGGCCGCGTCGGTCCGCCCCGCTATTCCCCGTTCTTTGCCACGCCTGCGGCACACTCGCGGATCAACCCGTCGAGGATCTCGGGCGTCGTGGGGTGGTACGCGCGGTCGGGGATCGCCCGGACGTCGAGCTCCATCTCGACGGCGAGCTGGAGCGTCTTCGCCATCACGTCGGCGTGGTAGTGGAGCCCCTGCCAGCCGAGCACCGTCCCGTCGTCGGCGTCGACGACGAGCCGGGCCAGTCCGTGCGGGGCGTCCTTCGATTTAAAAACGCCGTCGTCGCTGGCCTGCCGAGTCGCCGTCACGATCGAGTGGCCGGCCTCGACGGCCGACCGGGGGGTGTGGCCGACCCGCGCGAACGGGTAGACCGCGGCGCCCGAGAAGATCACGTGGTGATGGACGTTCCCGTACGGCTCGATCGGCTCGCCGCGTGCGTGCGAGAGGATGTTCTCGGCCGTCCGGTACCCCTGCTCCTTGGCGACGTGGAGGATCGGCTCGCGACCGTTGGCGTCGCCGACGACGAACGTTCGGTCCGCGTTCGGGGGGCGCATCGTCGCGTCGATCCAGCCGTCCTCGGGCGACAGCGACGTGTGCTCGATCCCGATCCGGTCGAGGTTCGGCACCCGACCGGTGAAACAGAAGATGTCCTCGGCCTCGACCGGCTCGGGACCCCTGTTGCCGTCGGCGTCGACCAGGTCGAGCCGGATCCCGTCGTCGGTCTCGGTGACGCGATCCTCGTAGACCTCGGTTCGGACGTCGATGTCGAACTCCTCGCGGTAGATCTCCAGCAGGGCGTCGCCGAACTCGGGGTCCGCCTCGTCGATCGGACGCTCGTCGTGTTCGATCACGGTGAGGTCGACGCCGGCCTCGGCCAGGTACGGCGCCATCTCCAGCCCGACGTACCCGAACCCGAGCAGGACCGCCGACTCCGGCAGCTCGGTCGCGTGCAGCAGGTCCCTGCTCGTGTGGTAGCCGGCTGCCTCGAGGCCGGGGATGTCCGGGACGTTCGGGACCGACCCGGTCGCGATCACGACGTAGTCCGCCTCGATCGTCCGGCCGCCGACCTCGATCGTGTGGTCGTCGACGAACGTCGCCGGCGCGTGGATGAACTCCGCGTTCTCGTCGGTCGCGATCTCGTGGATCGACTCGCGCCGGTGGCCGGCCCAGCCGCGCGTCCGGTCGTTCTTCTCCGCGACGATCCGCTCCAGGTCGAGCCCGTGCGGCTCGCCGGTCAGCCGGTCGTCGACCCGGCCCTGGAACCGGTGGGCGGCCGCCGAGAGGAGCTCCTTCGAGGGCATGCATCCCTCGAGGATGCAGAGTCCCCCGCCGGGCTCGCCGTCGTCGATGAGCGTGAGCTGGTCGACCCGGGTTCCGACGGCCGGGGCGAGCCCCTCCGCGACTGCGGCACCGGCGCTCCCGTACGCGCCGATCACGACTACGTGCATACCGATCGTCGCGCTCGCGCGGTAGTAAGCGTTGTCCACCGCGACCGCGTCGCCCGTTCCGACGTCGGGGACTCATCCGACCCGCAGTCGTCGGCTCATCGATCCAGGGCGCTCGGATCGGCGATCACGGCGTCGACCGCTTCGCGGGAGACGATCGCCGCCTCGCCGTCGATCGTTCCCGTCAATGCGGCGGTGGCAGCGCCCAGCTCGAGCGCGTCGGGGACCGATCCCCCCGCGATCCGTTCCGTGAGGAACCCCGCGACGAACGCGTCGTCGGTGCCGGACGGGTCCCGGCTGTCAACCCGGTACGCGGGGCCCTCGTGCACCGCCCCCGCGTCGATCGCGACCGCCCCGGTCTCCGCCCCGTCCCGGGTGAGCACCACGGTCTCGAGGTCGAACTCGGTCCGCAGCGAGTGCACGATCTCGACGGCGTCGCCCTCACACGACAGCACGGACCGGGCCTCGCTGCGGGAGACGAACAGCGTCTCGACGTGGTCGAACGCCTCACGGTAGACGCGGTCGGCGGGGGCGGTCCGATCGGCGTCCCACAGCCGGTCCCGATGCCGAAGCGCGAGCGAGCGTCGAACGTCCGCCTCCCCGGCGGCCTCGAGCAGGTCGAGCGCGGTCTCCCGCGCCCGGTCCGAGACGCCGAGCGTCGCGCCCGTCGTGTGAACCCGGTCAGTCGACTCGACGACGCCGTCCGGCAGATCCGCCGGCGTGACCGTGGTAAACGCGGATCCGGCCCGGTCGTCGATCGCCGTCGTCCCGTGTGTCGCGGCGCCACGGTCCTCGTAAACGGTCCCGACGCGCCCCGCCTCGGCGTCCGTCCAGGCGATGCCGGTCCGAACGCCGTGGCTCCGAAGCGCCGCGACCACCCGGCGTCCGAGCGCCGAGGCGGGAAGCTTCGAGAGCCAGGCTGCGTCGACGCCGAGCCGGGCGGCCCCGACGGCGGCGTTGCTCTCGGGGCCGCTCACCCGCACGTCGAGGGACGGGGTCGTTTCGAGTCGGCCGCCACGTGGCGGCGAGAGACGCATCGTCGCCTCGCCGAACGTCACCAGATCCGTCACCGCTCCCGCTCCATATCGGCCCCACAGAAGCCGGGTATATAGGTGATGTGGCCGAAGTCCCGCTGAACGTCCGGAACGAGTCGCTGAACGTCCGGAACGAGTCGCTGAACGTCCGGAACGAGTCGCTGAACGTCCGGAACGGACCGCTGCGCCGCCTCCCCGCTTCGGTGCGGCCGACGACTACTCCCGCCGTCGCCCCGCGTGGCCGGGATAGTCGCGCTCGAACCGGTCGGCGATCTCGTCGTCGTCGAACGCGATGATCACCGGGCGGCCGTGGGGACACGCGTAGGGGTTCTCGCAGTCGTCCAGCGCCGCCAAGAGGTCGACGATCGACCCCTCGGTCAACGACGTGTTGCCCGTCACGGAGGGGTAACACGCCAGATCCGCCAGGAGGTCGTCGACCACGTCGCGAACGGGCGCGTCGTCCGCGCTCGCTTCGTCGACCAGCGACCCGAGCACGTCCCGAATCAGTTTCGGGTCGAGCGTCGAGTCGAAGACCGCCGGCACGGCGGAGACGACGATCTCCCGATCGTCGTCCCGCCCGGGATCGGCGGCCCGTTCGGCCCGGAAGCCGATGGCCGCCAGGTCATCGAGGAACTCCCCGAACAGCGCCGCCTCCCGTGCGGTCACCTCGATGGACACCGGTTCGGCCAGCGCCTGTGCGGGCGCGCCGTCCGCGAACAGCGCCCGGAGGCGCTCGTAGTTGACTCGCTCGTCGGCCGCGTGCTGGTCGATCAGCACCAACCCGTCGGGGGATTCGGCGACCACGTACGTCTCCCGGTGCTGTCCGAGCACGCGGAGCGGCGGCAGCGAGTCGTAGGTCCGTTCGACGGCGGTCGTTCCCCCGATCGGCCCGGGATCGGGACCCTCGCCACCGTGCGTCGCGACCCCCTCGGCCGCTCCGGTTGCGTCGTCTCCGGCGGTCGGAAGCGTGCCCTGATCGGTCGCCGTCGGGGTCGGTCTCGAAGCGCGGTCCGTCGCGTCGTCCGCGGTGGCTACGCCGGTCGCGTCGTCCCTGGCGGCTACGCCGGTCGCGTCGTCCCTGGCGGCTACGCCGGCCGCGTCGCTTTGGGTGGCCGCGTCGGTCGATCCCGTCGGAGTGGTCGCCCCCGTTTCGCCGTCGTCCTGGCGGTTGCCGTCGTCCTGACGGTCGCCGTCGTCCGACTGCCACCGTCTCGGCGAGGGCGGTACGCTCGCTCCGCCGGTCGTTGACCCCGGTTCCGGGTGCGCTTCGGATTCGCCCAGTCCGGAGACGGACCAGGCGTCCTCGTCCGTCGGCGAGATCGCGGTCGTGTCCGCCTCGGTTTCCGGATCCGTTTCGGGTCCCGTGCCGGATCCCATCTCGGTCTCCGGTTCCGTTTCGGTGTGCGTTTCTGCTTTCGTTTCCGCTTCCGTCTCCGTTCCCGCTTTCGTCCCGCTCTCGAGTTTGTGATCGTTCACATCGGCCGCATTCGCGGCGTTCGCGGCTGCCTCGCGCTCGTGTCGCGTCCCCGCACCGCCGACCGCTTCGTCGTCGGGGCTGCCGTCCTCGCCCGGAGAAACGGTCGTCTCCGCCGGCGCCGACCGCCCGCGCGGCGCCGTCGACCGGATCACGCCGTGGTCGAGCAGTGCCGATTCGACCGCCGACGTCACCGTCTCGCGTACCGCCGCCGGCTCATCAAAGCGTATCTCAAGCTTTCGGGGGTGAACGTTCACGTCCACCGTTCCGGCCGGCAGCTCGACGAACAGGACGGCGAAGGGGTACCGGTCCGGGGCGAGCTGGCCGCCGTAGGCGTCGACGACCGCGTTCCGCAGCGTGCTCGCGGTCACGTATCGGTCGTTGACGAACGTCGAGAGGTACTCCCGGTTCGCCCGCGTCGTTTCGGGATGCGAGACGAGCCCGTGTACGCGCTCGACCGGCGTTCCGGCCACGGCTTCCGTTCGTTCCGACTCGGCCTCGTCCTCGACCGCGTCGTCGACCGCGATCATCGACCGGGCGACGTCGCGACCGTAGACCGCGAGCACCGCGCTCTCGAGGTCGCCGTTCCCCTGGGTGGCGAACGTCTCGCGGCCGTCGTGCTCGAGCGACACCGCGACGTCGGGGTTCGCGAGCGCGTACTGCGTGACGACCCGGTTGACGTGGTCGAACTCCGTGGCGTCGGTCTTGAGGAACTTCCGGCGGGCGGGCGTGTTGAAGAACAGATCGGCCACCTCGACGGTCGTCCCGACCGGACAGCCGGCCGGCCGGACGTCCCCGACCTCGCCGCCCTCGACGGTCAGCTCCGCGCCCGCGTCCGGCGGGAGGTCGACGTCGGGTTGCTCCCCATCCCGAGACGCGGTCGGGTCGTGTGCGTCCGGTCGGGGACGCGATCTGACGGTCAGCCGGGAGACCGCCCCGATCGTGTACAGCGCCTCGCCGCGGAAGCCGAGCGTCCCGACCCCCGAATCGAGGTCCTCGATGTCGGCGATCTTCGAGGTGGCGTGTTCCGCGACGGCGTCGGGCAATTGGGCCGGCGGGATGCCGACGCCGTCGTCGCGCACCCGGATCCGGGACGTGCCGCCGTCCGTGACCGACACCGATATCCGGTCCGCGTCGGCGTCCAGGGCGTTCTCGACGAGCTCCTTGACCACCGACGCCGGCCGTTCGACGACCTCGCCGGCGGCGATCCGCTGGACGGTTCGTTCGTCCAGGTGCCGGATCGACGCCGTCTCCGGACCGCCAGCGGGCTTCGTCCCTCGTTCGCCCTCCTCCATACTCCCTTCGTCGGAGGGCGGTCCACTTGAACGTGCGGTCACGTGGCGACGCGGATCGCGCGGCGTCGCCGACGTGGGTTCCGCGTACGGTCGCTTCGTCCGGGTTGCGCACTGCTGTTACAGGAGTAGTAACTCGTACTCGAGGGATCGACATCCAACAGCGGATACATATACCTCGGCGGCTCGCGAACGTCGACCCGCGGGCGATCCGTGACGCTCGCGATGCCGCAGCTCGACGATTCGGCCCTCCTGCCGCCCTACCGCGATCGGGATCGCACGTCCGGTCGACCGTGGGGTCACCCGTCGTTCGGATCGCCGTCGAATCCGTCACCGTCGTCGCCGTCGTCCTCGATTGCGCCGTCGTCCTCGATTGCGCCGTCGTCCTCGATTGCGCCGTCGTCCTCGATTGCGCCGTCGTCGATCACGCCCTCGAGCGGCCGCGATCGATCCCGGACGCGATCGAACCACGTCAGCGCCCACTCGTGGACCGACTCGTCGGCACACTCGAGCAGGGCTCGTGGCGTGTTCTGGTCGTCGTAGGCCATCAGACACGTCCGTGGCCCCTCGCGATCGGTGAACAGTCCGACCCCGAGCGGGTCCGGATGAACGCTCACTGAGACGTCGCAGCGGTCGACCGCGCGCGTCAGCGCCTCCGGGAACGTCTCGGCGGAGGTTTCGAGGACGCGCTCGTCGATCACCAGCCGGATGCTCGTCCCCCGCCCGAGCAGTTCCATCGCGGCCTCGTTGAACGTCCGCGAGACGATGGGCGAGACGCTTCTGACGGCGGCCCCCTCGGTCTCCTCGAACCGGTCGATCAGGCGGTCGACCGGCGCGAGCGGATCCTGGGCGGTCGCCACGGTTAGGCTCCCGTGTTCGAAGGCCGCAGCCGGCATCTCGGCGGCGATCGGCTCCGCGTTGGCGGCGAAGGGTGCGAACTCGCGGGCCCGCGCGGTCGCATCGAGGAGGCCCTCGTAGGCGGCACACACCCGCTCGCCGGTCGCGGTCAGCCGGTAGGTCGCGTCCCGTTCGACCACCCAGCGGCGCTCTCGAAACCCCGCGAGCACGCGTTGGACCGTCGTTCGCGTCGAGTCGACGCGGCGAGTGATGGCTGCCGGCCGCAGCGGCTCCTCGCGGATCGTCCGGAGGATCTCGATCCGGCCCGGCGACCCCGCCAGATAGCGGACGTCCTCGTGCGCGTCCTCGCTCGGCATCGGGCAGACGTTCGGCGAACGCGCCCAAATACGTGTCGCCACGGAGCGTGTCGCGTCCGACCGAGACGTCGTCCGGTCACGTCGTCGGCTCACGGCACGACGACGACCGTGGCCGTGGTCGTCCCGCTCGCCCGCCGGATGTCGACCTTGAGGGCGACGGCGACGACCGTCGTCGTTCCCGCGCGGTCCTGCACGACGACGCCGCGATCAGCCTCGCAGCCGCCGAAGACGCGGTTCGGACCGGCGGGACACGACGCCGCGCTCCGGGCCGCTGCGACCGAGGGTGCCGCCGTGACCGCGATCACCGTTCCGTCGCGGATCGTCGCCCCCTCAACCGCGTCGAGGTCCCCCTCGAGGCCGTCGTGATACGCCGACACCGCCGCCCGGCGATCGCTCCATCCGTACGCGCCGGCGACGTCACCGATCCGAATCGTCGCCGTTCGGTCGACTGCTTCGAGAACCGCGGCGTCGGCTCCGCCAGGGAATCCAGCCGGCCCGGCCGTTTCAACCGCCGGCTCCCGGGCCACGTCGCCCGCGTACCCGAGCTGCAGGTACGCGAGCGCGAGCGGCACGAGCGCCAGCGCGAGCGTGACCGCCGCGAGCAGGACGAGCTGGCCGCGGTCGCGACCGGCGCCGGCTCGCGTTCCGGTTCGGGTCACCGCCACACCGCCACGACGACTCGTCCGTTTCGCGTGTGCAGCGCCGCCCGGCCCACGGTCGCCCCGGACGGCGGTTCGGTCCCGACGTCGCCGTGGGGAGTCCTCACGTGATACCGGAGCCGGTCGGGGACGAGCGCGTCGGTGCGGGCGTCGATCGCCTCGCGCTCGGCCGCGAAGGTCTCCGGGGTCGCGATCGCCGCGGGAAGCGGCGCTCCGGTCGCGTTCCCGTCGCCGTCGTCCTCCGTCCCGGCCTCATCACCGAACATCGCCCCGGCCTCATCGCCGAGCACTGCCCCGCCCTCGTTCCCGAGCACCGTCGCGACGTCGGTCGCGTAGGCGTCGAGGTCCGCGGCCCCGGTGCCAGGATCCGGCGGCACAACGGTGAACGCGGTCGCGAGCGCCAGCACGAACGCCACGCCGATGGCCGCCTCGACGGCCGACAGCGAGAGCTGGCCGCGAGACGGCGGGGTGGACCCCTCCGTGGCCCCGTCGAGCGCGACGCGGGCGGCGGCATCGTCGGGTGCGCCGCTATCCATCGACGGTCACCCTATCCATCGACGGTCACCCTGAGGACCACCGGCGTTCGTCGCTCGTGCTCGATCCGTACCTCGACCACGCCGATCCCCGTGAACGCGACGGTCGCGGCTCGCCCTCGAGGAAGATCGACCGTCGCCGAACCCCGGATCCCGTCCGGCCGGTGCAGCACCACCCGGTCGTTTACCCGAACCGCGGTCACGTTCCCGGAGACGATCCTGACTGTAGCGGTTCGTGCGGCGGCGGATGCCTCCCGCGTAGTCTCCCCGTCAACGTGGACACGGTGAGTTCGGTTTTCTGAGTGCGCGAGGACCGCGATCCGGCTCGTGCGTTCGCCCCCGCGGACCGACCCACGCTCCAGGATCGTCCGTTCCTCGACCGGCAGCTCCGCGACCGCGTCGCCCGCGATCCGGATCCGGAACGCCCGTCCACGAACCGCCGGGACGGCGTTCTCGACCGTCTCGGCCGAGAGCGCCAGCGTCGCCTCCCGGTCGAGAACGTTCCGGCGCCGCGTCGTCGGTCCCTCCGGATCGACGAGCACGTCGGCCAGCGTGACCGCAGCACCGCGGGTCACGCCGTCGCGTTCCGCGGCCGTTCGGGCCTCGTCGGCGACCGAGACGGCGAGCACGGTCGCCGAGGTCAGGATCACGAGCGCGACGACGAGCGTCGGAAACGCAGCCTGGGCACGAGCGCGTTCGGGACCGCCACGCTCGATCCCACGCTGTCGCGGCACGGTCATCGATTCACCAACTCCACCGTCAGCCCCGTCTCCACCCGACGAACCACGACGAGCGTCCGTGCGTCGCTCCGCCAGGTGCTTGCCGTCCCCGCCGGCTCCGTTGGGAAGGCAAGCCGCCGCCGGCCGCCGACGGCCGGGTCCGGGTGCTCGAGCGTGAGCGCCCCGTCGGCGAACCGGATCCGATATGATTCGCCCCGGATCGTCTCCGGGAGGTCGACCGCCCGCCTGGTCGTCGCCGAGCGGACCGCCGACGAGCGCGGATCCGGCGGGACGGCCGACGTGATCGCGTGACCGGCCGCGGTCAGCGTCCGGTCGCCGACCTCCTCCGCGACCGCCGACCGGTAGTCCGGAACCACGCCGCCGTAGAGCGCGGTCGACAGCGTGGCCACGAACAGCACGACGATGCCGATCTCCAGGAGTTTGCCGGCGACCGGCGTCACGGCACGGGACCGGGTCGTCGACGCGGTTCGGGATCGGGTCGGCGTTCCGTGGGTTCGGAGCGGCGGCTTACGACCCATTCGTCACCTCCAGATCCAGATCGATGGTGCGGACCAGAAGGTACCCCTCCCGATCGCCGTCGACCGTCACGACCACGCTCCCGTAGTCGTCGCCGGCGAACCGTCGTCGGTCGATCGACAGCGAGGGATCCGCCTCGGGATCGTTTGCGGCGGCCCGGTCGCCAGTCCGCCGGATCGCCCGTTCGACTGCGGCCGGGGTCGACGTCTCGATGGCGATCCGGACGGGTCCGGTTCCCAGGTCCCGCTCGTCGTGATCGACCACCATCCGAAGGCGAGCAGTCCCGCCCGACGCGTCGATCGTTCCGTCGACTGCCCTGCCGTCCGCCCTGCCGGCCGTCCGGCTACCCGCACCGACCGCCCCGCCGCCCCGGATCACGGGGATCGTAGCCACGAACGCGTCCTCGCCGACGAGGAGCGCCGGATCCCGGACGGCGATCGCGCCGTCGCCGTACTCCCGGACGACGAGCCCGGCGACGCTCACGACGCGCTGGTTCCCCGAGTTCGGGACGTAGCGGATCCCGTTCGCCTCGAGGGACTGCCAGCCGTCGCCGTCGTGTACCCGGACGGTTCGGTCGATCGTGTCGATGCGACCGCCGGACAGTCGGACCGATGCCGTCGTCCGGCCGCCGCGGGCGGTCGCGTCGATCGCGTCGGTCAGGTCGGCGGTCGTCGTTTCCATCCCGATCGCCCGCGCGTGCTCCTCGATGACGACGCCCGCACCGGCCGTGATCAACCCCAGGCTCGTGACCGTGATCGCGATGAGGAGCGTCACTCCGACGACCGTCGATTGGCCGCGGCCAGTCGCTCGGACGCCGTCGGTCGGCGGTTTCCCGTCGGTGGTCGGCCCCGAACGTGGCGTCACGGGATCCCGTGCATCCGGGCTCACAGCAGCCCGACCCCCGCGAAGACGACGTAACAGACCCCGACGAGAACGCCGGAGTGCAACAGCGCCTCGTACCAGCCGCGGGAGGCGACCCCCGCGAACCAGCCCGACGCGAGCATCGTCGCCTGAAGCACGACGTAGAAACGATACCGCTCGCGCTCGGGGCGTATCGTTCCGGGATCGAACCGGACGGCCGAGGCATCCGAGACGGCCGAGAGCTGGGCGAACCCGTCGATGACGTGGAGGTTGACCGCGACGACGATCCCGATGACCAACAGCGCCGCCGTCCAGCCCACCGCGACGTACACGAGCATCGCGGACCGAAGCGCTCGTTTCTGGTGGTAGAGCCGTCCGATCTCCGTCTGGAGCGTCTCGAAGACCGTTTGGGTGTCGCTGCCGGCGTCGAGCGCCCCCGTGATGAGCCCCACCGTCTGCTCGGCCAGCGGCGTCCCGACGTTCTCGACGAACCGGTTCAGCGCCGCGGTTCGGACCGTTTTCCGTTCGGCCTCGGCGCTGGCGATCCGTTCGGCCCCCGCGTCGGCGTTCCCATCGGGTTCCGCATCGGCGTTCGTCGACCGATCGAGGACGTTCCGCGCGGCCCGCTCGTTTCCGGTCGTCAGCGAGAGGTTGAACGCCAGGTCCGCCACGTCGGCGTCGAGCGCGCCGAGGTCGACGTCCCGAGCGACGAGCGCGACCGCCTCCGGGAAGGGGCGACCGAGCGAGACGTGCCCCGAGACGGCGTGGACGAAGTCCTTGATCTCCCGGTCCTTCGCGTCGTCGAGTCGGGCGCGCCGGACCGAGACGATCCCGGTCGGCACGGCGAAGAGGACGTAGCCGAGCGCCACGACGTTGACCGGATCGACGCCGGCGTTCGCGAGCACCGCGCTCGCGCCGATCGCCGGACCGGCGACCACCGCCGCCGCGGATCGAGGATTGACGGGAACGCTCCGACACAGCGCCACCACCCCGTCCGGCAGCTCGTAGTGCGTCCGCTGGTCGGGCGGCCGCAGCCGTTCGACCATCGTCGACGAGGCGAGCCCGACGACCAGGATGAACGCCGCGCTGCCGTAGACGATCGCGGCGCGCGTCGACGTCGAGCCGACCGGCGTGTGGATCGGATCCGACAGGCCGGGCGCGATCACCCCGATCACGGTCAGGACGATGACCAGCAGCGTCGGCAACACCAACAACACGATGAACAGCTCCGAGAGCAGCTCCAGGAACCCCTCCGCGCGCTTTCGGGCCCGGTCCTCCCGATGGCCGAGCATCCGCCCCTCCATCGCGAGGTAGTTGCCGAGGGCGTCCTCGCCCTGGTTGGCGTGTTCGCGGAACTTGAGGAGGAAGGGCGCCAACAGGTCGTTCGAGGGCGTATCCCGCGCGACGCGCCCGAGCGCCTGATCGAGACTGCCCGTCAGGCGCGCGCTGTTGAGCGCGGCCCGGAAGGCGACGGCCGTTTCGCCGTAGGCCTCGTTGGCTGCCGTCTTGCGGATCATCCCGCGTGCGGTGTCGCTGCCCGACGAGAGCGCGTGCAGGTATCGGACCGCGCCCGGAAGGGTGCGCTCGATGTCCGTCCGCCGAGCGGTCGCGATCCACCGGAGGTACGATCCGCCGCCGCGGACGACGCCACGCTTTGCGACGGCGCCGGCGAGAACCGCCGCGCCGAGGACGACCCACTCCGGCGGGAGCCGGGCGAGTCCGATCCCGTCGGTCGGCAGCCCCGACGCGAGCGCGGCGTCGACCCGGGTCAGGAGGGCCGGCGAAAGGCCACGTCCGATCAGCACGACGGGCATCGCGACTGCGACGCCGACGGCCCACGAGAGGCCGTATATTCGAGCGAGCAGCACGTCGAACGCGGTCCGTATCGCGGTTGCCCGATACCGGTCGCGGTCGCGAGCGTGCCGAGCCGCGTCGGCGTGCCGGGCGAACAGCGCGTGTAGCCCGCGGTCGACCGCGGAGACGCCCGAGTCGGTTCCGACGACCGATCGATGCGGCTCGGCGGGGTCGATGTCGGATTCCGCCGTCCCGTCGCGATCGCCGCGTTTCGACCCGTTCCCGAGCGCCGTGGGGGGCGTCGCCATGGTGCTCGAAACTGCCGGATCCCCGTCGCTCATTCGGCAGCCTCGCTTCGGGACTCCTCGTCGAAGCGATCGGTTCCGGGAACGCCGTCGTTCGTGGCGTCGTCATCGGGGCCCCCGTTTTCCGGCGCTGCGGGACTGCCCTCGTTCGATTCGGTGCCGGCGTCGGTCGATCGGAGCGCGCGCTCGACCGTCGCGGCCTCGTCGGTCCGCAGATCCGAGAGGAACTCGAAGAGCGCCTCGAAGTCGTCGACCCCCTCAGCGGCGAGGTAGCGAACGTACCGGTGTTTTCGGTGGAACTCGGCCTCGACGTCGGCGACGTCGCGGTCGGTCCGCTCCGCGAGCCGGGTGAACAGCGCGAAGCCGAGGGATCCCTCCGTGGCCGTACCGCGGTCGGTCTCGCCGACCGCCGACGTCGCGTCGTCCCCGTCGCTCGCCAGCGCCGGGTGGTCGTACTCGATCGCGAACGTCCCGTCGGTGTCACGCCAGGCGACCGTGTTCCAGTGCACCGTGGTCCCGTCCTTCCGTATCGTGCCGCCGCCACCCCGCCGCCGTACGCCGTCGGTCCCCCGGAGCGCGGCGCCGTCGAGCGCCTCGAACTCCTCGTCCGAGAGGATCTCGACGACGTGTGCGACGTATCGCTCCCCACGAGTCTTGTGGGGGAACACCACCAGATCCAGCTCGCGAAGCAGGTACGCCGGCAGCCCCTGCTCGATCACCCGGTTGACGAGCGTCTCGACGTCCTCGGCGTGTGTGGTTCCGAGCACCCCGTGGCCAGTATTCAGGGTCTCGGCGAAGGTCGCGAAGGACGCCGGCGTGTTGATCTCCGCGATGACCTCGACGTCGGGGTTTAAATAGTTCGTCTCGGTCATCAGCTCCGCCATCGTCACCCGCTTGTACTCGTTCTCGTGGTCGCGGGTCGTCAGCGAGACGCCCGTCTCGTGGGGGAGATGGACCTCGCGTGACCCCTCGTCGATCGATATCGGTCGGTCGTCGAAGGGGATAAACGGCATATGCGCGTTCATCAACGTCGTCTTCCCGACGCCCGTCGGCCCGGAAAAGAGCACGACACCGTGGTGTTCATACAGCAGCCACAGCAGCGTCACCAGCTCCGTCGAGAGCGCGTCCCGGTCGAGCAGGTCGACCGGCGTCATCGTCTCCGCCGACTGTTTGCGGATCGAGACGTGGGGACCACCCTCGGAGATCACCGGCAGCGCGACCGCACACCGGATCGTCTCCGCGACGCCGTCGACGTCGAGGTTCACCTTCGCCGAGGGGCGCGCGGCGTTGAGCTCAGTGCCGTCGCTGGCGGCCAGCTGGGTCACCACGTTGACGAACTCCCGCTCGGTCGTGAACGCCAGGTTGGTCGGCACGCGGTCGCCGGCGCCGCCGGCATCGTCGAAGACGGTCGTTCGCGGCACGACCTTGATCCGTTCGTCCACCCGGTTCGCCTCGATGTCCTCCAGGTTCGGGTCGCGTATCGGAACCGTCAGGATGCCCTCGCCGACGTAGTCACGCAACACGTAGTAGACGAGGTCATCGAGCCGATCGCGGGCGTAGCGGGAGTCGATCGGGGGAACGGCGAGCCCGTAGGCTGCAAGCGTCGACCGAACCCGGTAGCGCGTCGCCTCGAGCCACGCGCGGGCGTTGTTCGCCAGCAGCCGTCGCGCGAGGAATCGCCGGGCTCGGTCGGCGACGAACGACTCCCGATCGGTCACGACGCGGTCGACGTTGGACTCCCAGATCCGGGATTTGCACTCGTCGATCAGCGCTTCGTCGCCCGGCAGTAGGTCCGGCTCGAGGACCGCGTACTTCGTCTCGAACCTGTCTGAACCGAGGAGCCGCTCCCGGTAGATGACCACGTCCACGTCGAAGCCGGCGAAGGGAACCGTATACCGGTGGAGCCGCTCGCCGGCGACGCGGTCGACGTATCGGGCGTCCGCGGAGACGCCGGTTCGGACCGGCGCGAACGACTCCGTATGGACGACCAGCTCGTCGGAATCGCCCACGTCGGCCACCTCGATCCGGGGATCCACCGCGAGCGGCGTCAGATCCTCGAGCAGCCGTAGCTCGCTCAACGCGTGGTGATCGATCCGCCGGCGGGCGGCCGGCGTCGTCTCGAGTAGCCGGTCGATCGCCCGCTCGTATTTCGGCTCGAACCCGCGGTTCGCCCGCTCGAGTACGCCCTGTCTGGTGAGCGGACGCCGATGGCGGGTCGCCGAGAAGTGGTCCCGAATCGTCGCCAGGGCGGCCTCGTCGGTCGGCGACAGCGGCGGCCGGCGGCTCTCGTGGACGAACTCGCCGTCGCGTTCCCGGATCGTGGTGACGATTCCCGAGACCGGCTCGTACTGTGCCCGGACCGCGGGCGCGTACCACGCGTCCGGATCGTCCGGCGGCCGCGGCGCGGGGACCGCCGTGGCTGGCCAGGACGTCCTTCCGTTCCGATCCGTCCCCGTACCGCCCTCGCTGCCGTTCCCGGCATCATTCCCGCTTCGTTCCTCCTCGGCCGACGACCGCACACTCACGTCTTCCACCTCACGGAGATTCTATTCAAATTTACTGTATTTAAGTATTTATTTCGTGTAACAATTTCTAATTATATATTGGCGACGGCGAGCCATTCGCGGCGATCCCCTCGGCGAGGTCCTCGTCCGTTCTGCCGGTCGAACGTCTTCCGTTTTGCCGGTCGAACGTCTTCCATTCTGCCGGCCGACGCACGCCGTCACATCGAGCGAAGGGAAGACGGAAAACGATTCGAACGGAGGTCAATACCACCGCGGTCGGACGCACGGCGACGCACGCGAAAGGGGAACAGAACAGCCCCCATCGTGGCGACCGGTCGGTGCTCAGTCGATCCGCGCGATCCGGTCCTCAAGGGTTCGCCGATCCGACCGAATGTGGTCGACCACTTCCGCGACCGTGGCCAAGACGGGGTGTCGCGGTCCCTCGAGACCTTCGTAGAGGTACGCATAGAAGTCGGGGTCGCGTTCGGTGCGGCGGGTGAACGGCGGGTCCCGAAGCAGTTCCTGCCGGTCCGAGACGACCTCCTCGCAGGACTTCTCGAGGTCACCGAGGGACCGCCACACGTCGACTAAGGCGTCGAAGGACGGCTTCGATCGGCCCTCCGCGAGGTGGGCCTCGAGGTTGTTCCGGGTACGCTCGACGCGTTCGAGCCGAGCGTTCGAGGACTCCAGCTCCGCCAGCTCGGCGTCGACTGCCGACAGCAGCCGCTCCCGTGCCTGCGCCGCGCTTTGCCCGCGGTCCAAAAGCGTCGTCCGCAGCGCCGGCGGGAGTCGATCCTCCGTTTGGATCGCCCTCGCGACGTCCTCGCCGAGTTCCTCGGCGACGCTCATCGGGAACGAATCGTCGTATTCCTCGGCGTAGTGTGGCACCGACATCACGGTCTCGCGGTACGCCTCGCGCGTCTGAACCAACCCGTCATCGGGCGGATCCGCGGAATCCGGCGGGAACCCGGCCAGTCGAACCGCGCCGTGCCCGGCCGGTTCGGCAGTCGTTCCCGATTCACGTGGCGTGACGCGCCGGAGCCGGTCGGTGAACTCCTCGAAGGCGTCCCGTTCGTCGACGACCCGGCGTCGCTCCTCACGAACGTGCGAACTCGCGTCGGCGATGTACGCGAACGCCGCGAAGACGGCGATTGAGGCGAACACGATGACCGAGACGACCGCCGGATCCGCGAGGAGATCCGCCGTCTGACAGGTTAGATCGGCACATTCCGCGGCCAGAGGGTCCCGCGCGCCGATACGGAAGGAGACGCTTGCGGTCGACGAAAGTGACATGGTATGTGTACTCACACACTCGATCACGAAAGCTTTTCCGTCCGATCCCGATTTCCGGGAGCGGCCTGCGGTTGCGTAATCGTCACGATCACCGATTGCGTAATCGTCACGATCACCGATTGCGTAATCGTCACGATCACCGATTGCGTAATCGTCACGATCACCGATTGCGTGACCGTCGCGATCGCCGGGCCGGTACTCGCCAGATCGCCGGTTCCGTGGGCGTCAGAGTGAAACCGTATCCCTGTAAATTGGCATCTATGCACACGACGGCGGACCGGCCGATCCGGTGTCTGATCGCCAAGGTCGGCCTCGACGGTCACGACCGTGGCGCGCACGTCATCGCTCGCGCGTTCCGTGACGCCGGCTTCGAGGTCGTCTACTCGGGGCTGCACCGATCCCCCGAGGAGATCGTCCGGGCGGCGATCCAGGAGGACGTGGACGTTCTCGGGATCTCGATCCTCTCGGGTGCCCACGACACCCTCGTCCCCGACGTGATCGAGGGACTTCGGAAGGCCGGCGCCTTCGCGGACACGCTCGTTCTCGTCGGCGGCATCGTTCCCCCCGAGGACGAACGCCGGCTGAAGGAGCTCGGCGTGGCCGAGGTCTTCGGACCGGGAACACCCACGGGAGAGACGGTCGCGTTCGTCCGCGAGCACGTCCGGGAGCGTGTCTAACGATGCCAGGTCGGGGTGAGAACGTCGACCCGGACGCGGTCGTCGACGCTCTGCTCGCGGGCGACGAGCGAACGCTCGCGCGCGTCATCAGCCGGATCGAGAACCGCACCGAGGGCGTCCGTCCGGTCCTCGCCCGGCTCTCCCGTCACGCCGGCGAGGCGACCGTGATCGGGATCACCGGCGCACCCGGTGCGGGGAAATCGACCCTGGTCGACGGGCTCGTCGACGCCTATCGCGAACGCGATCTGACCGTCGGGGTCCTCGCGATCGATCCGTCCTCCCCGTACTCCGGCGGAGCCGTTCTCGGGGACCGGATCCGGATGCACCGGGACGGCGACGCGGGCGTCTTCGTTCGCTCGATGAGCGCTCGCGGTCGCCTCGGCGGACTGTCCCGGGCGGCCGCCGAGGCCGTCACCGTCCTCGACGCCGCCGGCTTCGACGTGGTCCTGATCGAGACCGTCGGCGCGGGGCAAAACGAGGTGGACGTCGTTCGCGCCGCCGACACCGTCGCCGTGCTCGTCCAGCCCGAATCCGGGGACGACGTCCAGCTGCTCAAGGCGGGCGTTCTGGAGATCGCGGACGTCTTCGTCGTGAACAAGGCGGACCTGGAGGGGGCGAGCCGGACCGTCGCCCGGCTCGAGGAGATGCGGCGCCTGCGCGAGCGGGCGACGACCGACCGCTCGTCCGAGACCGACGAATGGACGCCACCGATCGTGGAGACCGTCGCGACGACGGGGACGGGGATCGCCGACCTGATCGACGCCCTCGACGCCCACCGGAACCACCTGATCGAGACCGACGGGTTTGCGACGACCGCCCGCAGCCGCCACGCTGCCACGATACGCGCCCTGCTCCGTGCGGACCTCGAGGCGCTTCTCGAGACGACGCTCGAACGGCAGGGCGGGATCGACGGCCTCGTCCGGCGCGTGGAGGCGGGCGAAACGGACCCCTACGCCGCCGTCGAGTCGATGGTCGCTCCGATCGAGGACTGCCTCGAGGATCGCTGAATCGGAGCCCACGACGTATAAGTCACGGACGCGTCAAGGATCCGTATGAACCGACCACGACTCCTCGGCGGACTCGCGCTCGGTGCCGGCGCCGTCGCGGCCTGGACGCGACGCTCCCGCATCGATCCGGACGCACTCGAGCCCGCCTTGGACGGCGAGGAACGGTCGTATCGGTGGCGCGGGATGGACGTCGCCTACGTCGTCGCCGGCGACCCCGATGCCCAACCGCTGGTGCTCGTGCACGGGGTCAACGCCGCCGGCTCAGCCGGCGAGTGGCGAGCGGTCTTCGACGCCCTCGCCGAGGAGTACCGGGTGATCGCGCCGGACCTGCCCGGATTCGGCCGGTCCGACCGCCCGGCGCTGCGCTACTCGGCTGCCCTGTACACGGATTTCCTTCGGGAGTTCCTCGCGACGTTCGACCGGCCGCGGGTCATCGCCTCCTCGCTGTCGGCCGCCTACGTCGCCGACGTCGCCGGCGATCCGGACGTCGACCTGCGGAGCCTCCTGCTGGTCGTTCCGACGACCGTTGCCGGCCCCGACCCGCCGAAGACGTGGCTCCGCGAGCTCCTCCGGTCGCCCGTCCTCGGCGAGGCGCTCTTCGGACTGATCGCCTCGAAGCCCTCGATCCGCTATTTCAACGCCGACCACGGCTACGACGACCCCGACGCGGTCGGGGAGGACTGGATCGACTACGAGTGGCGGACCGCCCACGTCGCCGGCGCCCGGTTCGCGCCGGCCTCCTTCATCGCGGGCCACCTCAACGCCGCGGTGACCCTGTCGGACGCGCTCGAGACGGCGGCCGTCCCGGTCACGCTCGTGTGGGGGCGCGAGACGGAGCTCACGCCGCTTTCGGAGGGTCGCGAGCTCGCGACGGCGGTCGACTGTCCGCTCGTGGTCTTCGACCGTGCAAAGCTGTTGCCCCACGTCGAACATCCCGAGGCGTTCCTCGGAGTCGTCGCGGACCACCTCGCCTGACCGACGTCCCTGCTACTCCTCGACGGGATCGAAGACGAGCGTTCGGTCCCCGTTTGACCGCCGCTCGACGCCCGCCTCGACCGGATCGCCGATCGCGATCGGCTCCGGGTTCGTCTGCTGTTCGTCGTCCGCTTCCGTCTCTGGATCGACTCCGCGAACGACCCCGGTGAGCCGAACCGACCCGAAGTCGGCGATCGCGGTCACGTAGGGCGTCTCGTCGGCGAACGCCGGCGTGCCCACGTGGACGACGGTGAACGTCTCGACGGTCCCCGCTGACGGAAGCGCCGTCTCCGAGAGGTCGGTCACGCCGCAGTCGGGACAGACGTGCCGCGGCGGCAGCGACGCGTGCCCGTTCGGACACGTGAGGGCGTAGCCCTCGCCGTCCGCGACCGCGTCGAGCCACTCGTCGTATCCCGTGTTTCGGACGATCCCGCTCGTCGTTCCACCCTCCGTGTTCGTCCCATCCGTCTCGTCCGTGCCCGTCTCGTCCGCGGCGTCCGCGGCGTCCGCGGCGTCCGCGGCGTCCGCGGCGTCGGTCCCGCCGGCGTCGTGGGGCGCGTCGCTCACGCGACCACCTCCAGCACGTGGACGACCGCGGTCGCGACGCTTCCGCCGGCGTTGTGCGCGACCCCGATCGAGGCGTCCGGGACGTGGTCGCTGTTGGGGTGATCTCCCCGGAGCAGCCGCGTCAGCTCGACGATCTGTGACCCGCCGGTCGCGCCGACCGGATGGCCCTTCGCCTTGAGGCCCCCCGAGAGGTTCACCGGGATCGCGCCGTCCGCGGCGGTGGCCCCCTCCCGTGCGGCCGTGATCCCCTCGCCGACCGGGAACAGTCCCAGCGACTCCGTGGCCATCACCTCCGCGATCGTGAAGCAGTCGTGGACCTCCGCGACGTCGACGTCCTCGGGTTCGACGCTCGCCTCCCCGTAGGCCGTCTCCGCGGCTCGCGTCGCGGCCGGCGTCTCCGCGAGTCGGTCGCGGTCGCCCAGCGCCAGCCGGTCGGTCCCCTGTCCGGACCCGCTCACCGCGACCGGCGCCTCGACGTCGTGGGCGGCCGCGTAGGAGTCGGAGACGAACACGACGGCGCTTGCACCGTCCGTGATCGGACAGGCGTCGAACAGGTGAAGCGGCGTCGCCACCGGCGGGGCCGACAGGGCCTCCTCGACGCTCACCGCCCGGCGGAACTGGGCGTACTCGTTCGGGATCGCGTGATCGTGGTTCTTGCTCGCGACGTGCGCCAGATCCGTCCGCGTCCCGCCGAACCGGTCGAAGTACGCGCGCGCCATCAGCCCGTACGCCCCGGGGAAGGTCATCCCCGAACGGACCTCGAGGAGGTCGTCCGCCGCCGTGGCCAGCCCCGCGGTGACGTCAGCGGTCTCGAGGTGGCTCATCCGCTCCATCCCGCCGGCGACGACGACGTCCGCCTCGCCGGACCGGACCGTCCGGACGGCCTCCCGGACCGCGACCCCGGCGGAGGCACACGCCTCCTCGTACCGCGTGGCCGGACACGACAGCCCCGCGGCCTCGGCCATCAGCGGGGCCTGATGGCCCTGCCGCTCGGCGAGCGATCCCATAAAGTTCCCGTAGTTGAGCGCGTCGACGTTCGCTCGCGGAACCCCCGCGTCGGCGATGGCGGCGGCGGCTGCCTCCGCGAAGAGGTCACGCCCGGTTCGGTCGGGATGACTGCCGAAGGGCGTGAGCCCGACTCCGGCGATGCGTGCGGTTCCCATACACACACGATCATCGTCGATCCGTATAGGCCTGCCGAAGGGTCGTCACTCGTCGACGTCGTGTGATTTCATCCGAACCATCGACCGAAAACGTCGTCAAACGGATCGACGATCGACGAAGCAATGATCACCTCGACGAACCGAGCGTTACCCGATGTATCGCAGCTCGTCGTCGCCGACCGCCGGTCCGTCCTGCATCTCCTGGATCTTGCCGGCGACCTCCTCCATCTCCTCGGCTCGCTCCTCGAGGGAGTCGAACGCGACCTCGAAGCCGAGCCGTTTCTGCAGCACCTCAAGCACCGCCCGGGCGCTCTTGGGGTCGACGAGGTACCCGCTCGTCTCACCCATCAGGCAGGCCGCGTCGAACCCGCGACGTTCGCCGAGTCCGAGGATCAGCCCCGAGACGCCGACGATCCCGCCCGCCGGCTCGTCGGCGCGGAACTGGACGTCCACGGCCTCCAGTTCCTCGCGCAGCTCCGCGTTGCTGACCGCGCCGAGGACGGTGTACTCCTCGACGAGTTCGCCGGTCGGGACGCCCCCGAGCGCGTACGCCCGGCGCACGCCGAACTCCTCGGCGACGTCGAGAAACGCCGAGGTCAGCCGATAATGGCCGGCGTTCGTCGCTGCCTGGTGATCCCCGGTCAACACCAGCAGGTCCGTGCCCTCGGTCTCGACCGCGTGAAACTCCGCACAGGTCAGCTCGGTGACGCCGTCGTCGTCGACGGTCACCTGCGGGGGAAACTCGGTGGTGTAGACCCGCCGTACGAGCGTGCCGTCACCCTCCTCCAGAAGCTGCTCGGCCGCCAGCTTCCCGACGTGGCCCACGCCCGGAAGCCCCTCGATCAGCACCGGGTCCTCGAGCTCCGGCGTCGCGACCACGTCGATCTCGATGTCGTCCATACCGTACACTCCCGGCCGCGGCGCATAAGTGCGTGGCTATTCGGATTCCGCGTCCTCGCCGTCAACGGAGCGTTCCCCGGATCGTCGCCGTGCTCGGCGTCGATACTCGCCGTGGCGGTCCTCGGGTGAAAACGGCGGCGGCGCACTGTTCTCGGCCGCGGCTCCACAGTCGGGACACCGCTCTTTGAAGGTGTACACCGGCCGTTCGTGGGTCGTCCGCCACTCGCTGCAGCGGCGGATCGGCGATTTCACGTTCGGCCCTCCAGGTCCCGCGGACGATGGTCGCCGGGCGTGTGGGGAATCACGGTCCCGACCGAGTTACTCGTCGTCCTCGCGTCGTTCACGGTGGAACTCGCCGCTACCGCCGGTCGCCTCGATCGACTCGCGGGCGCGTTCGGCGGCCGCCTCAAGCTGGTCCTCGGCCGTCTTGTAGTCCGGGGCCTTGACTTGGATGCGGTACTCCGGCGACCCGACGTAGGAGACCGTCAACTCGACCTCGTCCGGAACGTCCCCGTTCCCCTCGGCGGCCTGCAGCGCCTCCTTCAGCCGGTCGACGCCGTCGGGATCGAAGCTCTCGAGGTCGACGTACCCGGTCACGTTGACGTACGGGACCGAGACGTTCTCCCGCGCCGTCTCGACGATCGTCTCGACGACGTCGTCGTCCAGATCGACGTCCGCGAGCGCGTCCTCGCCGTGGATCGCGGCGCTCTCGAAGGCATCGTACAGCGAGTCGTGTTCCGCGAGCAGGGCGTTCGCGACCGTGCTGTAGCGGTCGTCGGAGACGTCCTCGCCGAGGGCCAACAACATCCAATTGTCGGCCTTCTGTTCGTTCTTCCACTCCTGGATCTTCTCCTTGCGCTGGTGTTCGTTGACGTCCTTGATCGAGAGGTCGATCTGCTGGGACGACTCGTCGACGTCGAGCACCTTCGCGACGACCGTCTGTCCCTCCCGGACGTGGTCCCGGACGTTCTTGATCCAGCCGGAGGCCACCTCGCTGATGTGACAGAGGCCGCGTTTGTTCTCGTACTCGTCGAGGTCGACGAAGACGCCGAAGTCGGCGATCTCGTCGATCTCGCCGACGACGAGTTCACCGGGTTCGGGCCAGCCGCTGTACTGCATTCTGGGGTTCGAGGCGGTTACCGCGCCTCAACGGTCTCGACGATCTCGCCTTCGATCGCGGCCTTGCCGCCGGTCGGCGTTGCCAGCGTCGTGCCGCAGACGGCACAGGCGACGCTTGAGGACGCCTTCTCGAAGACGGTCTGTTCGTTCTCACAGTCCCCGCAGGCGACGCGAAGGAAGTTCCCCGCCATCGTTACTCCTGGAACGTGAGGCGGCCGGCGCGCCAGCCTTCACGCATATGGGCCTTCCCGCAGTCGGAACAGCGGTACTTCAGGTGCGTCTTCTTGGTGGGCTTGTCGCCACCGGGCACCTTCGAGTATCCGCCGGCGTTGCCGATCGTCGCGAGCGCCCGGCGCCGCTGACGGGCGTCGCGTTTCAGACCGGTCTGGCGACCGGATCGAACCTTCTCCACCTCGTGTTCCTGGTGGGAATCGCAATGAGGACAGTACGTGTTAAAGCGGCGTGGCATCTCCATGGTATCTACCTTATCGGCGGGTTGGACACGGGCTCTTAAAACCTGTTTGGTCTGCGCCGCGGCCGGCGTCGCCCGTCCGTACGTTTATCACGGATATGGCAGCACCCGACGTATGCGCTGACCGCGACCGACCCCGTGCGCCGAGGCGGGTGCGCGACGACCGTGCGGGGATCGATCGACCGTCGCCTGTTCGCCACCCGCGATCATCCGTTAGTCACTGCTGGCCACCCGTCCGCCACTGCTGGCCACCCGTCCGCCACTGCTGGCCACCCGTCCGCCACTGCTGGCCACCCGTCTGCCACTGCTGGCCACCCGTCTGCCACTGCTGGCCACCCGTCTGCCACTGCTGGCCACCCGTCTGCCACTGCTGGCCACCCGTCTGCCACTGACGGTCACCCGTCCGCTCTTCGCCTCTTTCCGTTTGACCCGGCGATCCGGTCGAGATCCGCCAGGAACGCCTCCAGCGCGTCCCGCGTCACGTGTGGCATACAGACGATCCGCAACTCGCCGCGCTCGGTTCGTGCGATCTTCCAGCCCGCCGAGCGGAGCTTCTCGAAGGTCGGCGTCGTGATCGAGGCGGCAACGATCGGGAGGCTCGGGTCGACGACCTCGTAGCCCCGATCCGAGAAGGCCGCCGCGAGCCACTCGGCGTTCCGCTGGCATCGTGCCGCAGTCTCCCGGTAGCCGTCCGGCCACAGCTCCTCCATCGCGGCGACCGCCCCGGCAACCCCGGCCCCGCTTCGCGTTCCCGTTACGGTCGCTTGCGCGTGCGTCTCGAGATACGGCGTCTCGATCGCCAGCGCGTCGAGCGTCGCCGGCTCCCGGACCACGAGCCCGCCGGCCGGGACCACCGCCCGTCCGAACTTGTGGGGGTCGATGGTCATCGTGTCGATCGGCGCGTCCGCGAACGTCCACGACACGTCGCGAAACGGCAGGACGAACCCGCCCCACGCCGCGTCGACGTGCATTCGTGCGTCCGCCTCGTGAGCGATCGCGCACAGGTCCGGGATCGGATCGACCCGTCCGTACTCCGTGGAGCCCGCCACCCCGACGACGAGCGCCGTGTTTTCGTCCACCGCTGCGGACACCGCCTCCGGATCGGCTCGATGGTCGCGGTCGAGCGGGACCGTTCGGAGCTCCACCTCGAGCATCGCCGCGGCCTTTCGGAACGAGAAGTGCGCGCTCTCGGGCGCGACCACGTTGACGTCGTCACCCGACGCCAGGTTACGGGCCGCTCGGACCGCCTGGAGGTTCGCCTCCGTCCCGCCGGACGTGAGGTAGCCGTGTTCGGGCCCTCCCGCGGGGTGATCGACGACGGTACAGAGGAGATCGACTGCCCTCGATTCCAACTCCGCGACCGTCCCGTAGGTCGCGGGATCGCCGGGATTCGTCGCCAGGAACCGTTCGGCTGCCGTCCGAGCGGCCGGATGTGGTTCCGTACACATCGAGGAGAGGACGCGGTCGAACGATTGTGGTGTGTGCTGGCCGTTCATTCGTCGGGGTCGTGACTCATTTCCAGTTCGTGATCGCTTGCCGTCCGGGCTCTCGCCGGTCTGCCGGTCCGGACGCTGCGGTCCTAACCGGTGGTTTCGAGATGTTCGGTCCCGTCACCGGACCGAATCGAGCAGGATCCGTTGTTCCTTGCGTTTGACCTCGTGTTGCACGTCACGCACCGCGTCGATGTTCGCCGAGATGGAGGAGACGCCCTCCTCGACGAGGAAGTTCACCATCTCCGTCTTCGATCCTGCCTGTCCGCAGATGCTCGTGTCGATGCCGAGCTCGCGACACGTCTCGATGGTCCGTCCGATCAGCTCGAGCACCGCCGGATGGGTCTCGTCGAACCGTTCGGCGACGTGCTCGTTGTTCCGGTCGACCGCGAGCGTGTACTGGGTGAGGTCGTTCGTGCCGAACGACGCGAAGTCGATGCCCGCCGCCGCGAGCTCCTCGATACGGAGCGCGCTGGCGGGCGTCTCTATCATCACGCCCCATCGTCGCTCGTTCGGATCGATCCCGGCCTCGCGCATCTGTCGTTTGGCGGCCGCCAGGTCCGCGGCGTCGTTGACGAGCGGAAGCATCAACTCCACGTTATCGTACCCCATCTCGTAGATCCGGTCGAAGGCCGCCAGCTCCTGCTGGAAGACGTCCGGTTTGTCGAGACTCCGTCGGATCCCGCGCCAGCCGAGCATCGGGTTGTGCTCGCGGGGTTCGTCGGCGCCTCCCTCCAGGTCACGGAACTCGTCCGTCGGGGCGTCGATCGTTCGGACGCGGACGGGCCGGGGATAGAACTCCTCGGCGACGGTCCGGATCCCCTCGATGAGCTCGTCCTGGTAGGCCCGTGCGCCGTGGTCGGCAATGTAGCGTTCGGGCGTCTTCCCGAGCGTGAGCACCATATGCTCGATCCGGAGCAGGCCGACGCCGTCGGCGCCGGTCGCCGCGGCGCGCTCGGCAGCCTCGGGGATCGAGACGTTGACCTTGACCTCGGTCGCGGTCATCGGCTTCACGGGCGTCTGCGGTCGCGCGGCCTCGACGGGTTCGAACTCCTCGGCCGGTTCGGCCTCGCTGTCGGCGCCGGCGCGGATGGTTCCCTTGTCGCCGTCGATCGTGACCTGTTGTCCGTTCTCGAGCTGCTTGGTCCCGGTTCGCGTCCCGACGACCGCCGGCACCCCGAGCTCCCGGGAGATGATCGCCGCGTGGCTCGTCATACCGCCCTCGTCGGTGACGATCCCGGCAGCACGTTTCATCGCGGGCACCATATCGGGCATCGTCATCTCGGTCACGAGGATGTCGCCCTCCTGTACCTGATCGAGATGGTCGAGCTTCGTGACGATCCGGACGGTGCCCGAGACCACGCCGGGGCTCGATCCGAGGCCCTGCACGAGGACGTCCTCGTCCTCGTCGGTCTCGTCGACCGTCCCGCTCGCGTGGTTGGCGGCGTCCGTGTCGACGTCTTCGGCGAGCTCCGCGTCCTCCGCACCGGCGTCCGACGCGGACTCGGAGATCGTCGTGATCGGACGCGACTGCAGCATAAAGACTTCCTCGCCCACGATCGCCCATTCGACGTCCTGCGGCTGGCCGTAGTGGTCCTCGACGCGCTCGCCGAGCTCGACGAGCGACTCGATCTCCGCGTCGCTCAACACGCGCTCGGACCGGCGGTCCGCCGGGACCTCGCGCTCGACGGTCTCGCCGGTCTCGGAGTCCTTCTCCATCATCGTCTTCTTGTCCGCGACGGTGACGTCTGAGACGGCCTTCTCGACGCGGTCGTACACGTAGTTGTCGGGGGAGACGGAGCCCGAAACGACCGCCTCGCCGAGCCCCCACGCGGCCTCGATAATGATCTGCGGATCGCCGGTCGAGGGGTGGCTCGTGAACATCACGCCGGACTTTTCGGCGTCGACCATCCGCTGGACGACGACGGCGATGTCAACGTCCTCGTGGGGAAATCCCTGCTGTTGCCGATAGTATATGGCACGCTGGGTGAACAGCGAGGCCCAACACTCCTTGACGCGCTGGAGGAGCTTCTCCTCCCGGACGTTGAGATACGTCTCCTGTTGACCTGCGAAGGACGCGTCGGGGAGGTCCTCGGCGGTCGCCGACGATCGAACGGCGACGAACGCCTCCTCGTCGTCCGTGCCGAGCTGGCGGTAGCTCTCGACGATCTCCTCGCGAACCGACTCGGGTAGGTCGGTTCCGAGGATCAGTTCCGACGCCCGCTCCTCGGCGGCTCGAAGCGCGTCGGAGTCCTCGGGGTCGACGTCGACGGCCGCGAAGAGCTCCTCGTCGATCCCGGCCTCCTCGATGAAGGTTCGATACGTCTCGGCGGTCACCGTGAACCCCGGCGGGACGGGCAATCCGGCACCGGTAAGCTCACCGAGCGAGGCCGCCTTGCCGCCGACCGTCTCGAGGTCGTCAGCGTCCACGTCGTCCAGCCAGAGTACAGCCATTGCCTATACTCGGGTGTCTGCGAGCCGACTCAAGAAACTTCCGAACCGAATGGTGGCGGTAGTCAGTGACATCGACCGAGGATCCCCGACGGCGGCGGTCGTGACCATCGGACGTTCCGTTTTGGGATCTCGAAACGGCGGAGTCGGCTATTCCGACTCGGGCTCGGTTCCGGAATCGCCGTCCTCGCTCGCTCGATCGGTGGTCCGGTTCTCGTCCGTCGCGTTCGTCGGAACGATCGTCGGGTGGTCGATTCCGAACCGGGGAGATCGTGCTGCCATCGTGTGTCATCCGAGGGTTCCGACGGGGATATAATTACCCATACGCATAACTCATCGAACGAACGACGCCGTATTCGTGCCGAGCATACCGCCGCGATGGCAGCGGAAGAATTTCGGCTGGTCGTCGAGGCCGTTTTCGGGACTCGGCGAAACGTTCGTCGTCGGGACTAAGCGAAGTGTTCGTCGTACAGGTCCTGCGCGTGTTCGATCGCGTCGAGGGCCGCCTCGCGGTCCTCCCACCCGAGCGTCTCGACTTCCTTGCCCTCCTCGAGGTTCTTGTAGGTCGCGAAGAACTCGTCGATCTCGTCGAGCGTCTGCTGCGGCACGTCCTCGAGGTCCTGGATGTGGTCGTAGCGGGGGTCCTCGCTCGGCACGGCGATGACCTTGTCGTCCTGCTCGCCGTCGTCGTCCATCTGCATCAGCGCGACCGGACGCGCCTCGATGACGCAACCGGGGAACGTCTGGTCCTCGACGAGCACCAGGACGTCGAAGGGGTCCTCGTCGTCGTAGTAGGTCTGCGGGATGAACCCGTAATCCGACGGATAGTGGACGTTCGAGTGGAGCACGCGGTCGAGGACGACGCCGGGAACGTCCTTGTCGTACTCGTATTTGTTTCGTTCGCCCTTCAGACACTCCACGACGGCGTAGATCGTTTCCGGCGGGTTCGGTCCGGTCTCGAGGTCTTCCCAGAGGTTCGTCATACACCCGCCCGTCCGGGAAACGGGCCCAAAGCACTTTCGAGTCGGAGCGGTCGGTGCTGGGGACTCGACGTCGACTGTGCTTTGAACGAAAAACAACTTACTATGGATTTATCCATATACTAAACGTAGAATATTATAAATGGATCCGTCGCAATCTTGCGATTTCAACTCGATCTTGCTGAAAACCCCATTCCGGTTGCGAAGCGTTATATATTCGGATCCCGTGGCTGCCAGTATGTCAGAGGCGCAAGCTGTTCGGAACGAGGGGGACATCGTCAGCGAGCTGACCGCGTTTCAACAGAACATCCTGGTCATCCTTTCGAAGGAGCCGATGTACGGGCTCGCGATCAAGCGGGAGCTCGAGGAGTATTACGGGGACGACGTCAACCACGGCCGGCTCTACCCGAACCTGGACGAACTGGTCGACATCGGGCTGATCGAAAAGAGCGAGCTCGACAAGCGGACGAACCAGTACGAGCTGACCGACGCGGGGCGACGCGTCGTCCTGTCCCGCCTCGAATGGGTCTTCTCGAAGTTCGTCACCGACGCCGAACGAGCCGGCGAGCTGCGGCAGCTCGTCGACGACAGCCGGTAGGGGGAGCTCCCGGCGACGTACCGGCGGTTGGCAACGTGTCGGGGACGCGTCGGCGACGTGTCGGCGCGTGCCGGCGGCGTACCGGGGACGCGTCGGGGATGCGTCGGAGATGCGTCGGATCCGGTGAGCGGCTATGATGGGTGGTGAAAGTGGGCGGCGAGGACGGAGCAATCACGAGTCGCCGGTCTCGTCATCGATCTCCGCGTCGTCGAGTTCCTCCACGAGCGCCAGTGATCGGTCGAGTAGTTCCCGTTGGTCCGCGCTGGGCCAGGCGTTCCGTGGGTAATACTCCGTGCGGAACTCCTCTCGTTCCGCGGCCGTCGCGTCGGTCACGCGCCGGACGTAGTGGTTGCTCATGAAGTCCGCGAACGCCCGGACGTTGGCGGCGTGATCCGGACCGTGTTCGGCCGCGATCCGGTCCACGACCGCGTCGTTTGCGGCCGCGATCTCGTCAAATCGGTCGGCGTCGCCCGGCCCCGACAGGGAGACCTCGACGGCACGGTCGGTCTCCTCGATGCGGTTGAGTTGTACCGTTCCGTCCGCCATCCACTCGCTCGGGTACAGCACGAGGGTGTCGTCCTCCTCGCGTACTCGCGGCGTGTAGTCGTGGTCGGCCGCGAGTTCGTCGCGCCGGCGCCGGTAGAGGTCGGCTGCCTCCGGATCGGCCGCGTTCCGGGCGAGCCGCGTCAGTCGCTCGGCCTCCTCGACGGCATCCGGCGGGACGTCGGGGATTCGGTCCGTCCCCTGGTCGTCGCCGGACGCCGTCATTGCGGTATCGTCGCCGGCCGCTCCGTCCTCGGGTTCCGTGTCGATCGACCGTTCGGTCGGCGCGAAATCGGTCATCTCGATCCGATCGAACGGCATCACGTCGTTTTTACCCGTCGATCCGCGGTCCGTCGACGGGATCGCTTGGAGGTCCGGCTCGTCGTCCACTGGCTCGTCGTTGACCGGTTCGGCATCTCCGGATGAGCAAAGCGGTCACTCGTCGAGCGCCTCGTTGGCGAGGTCGTCGGCCCGCTCGTTTACCGACCGGGGAACGTGCGCGATCGACCATCGGTCGAACTTCTCCAGGAGCGTCCGGGCGTCGACGCGGTACTCACGCAGCGTCGGGTCGTTCGTGTTCCACTCGCCCCGGACCTGCTTGACGATCAGCTCCGAGTCGCCCCGGACGTCGATCTCGTCGAACCCGAAGTCGGTGGCCGCCTCCAGGGCGGCGATCAGCGCCTCGTACTCGGCTTGGTTGTTCGTCGCGCGACCGATCCGCTCGCCCCCTTCCGCGACGATCCCGTCGCTCGTCACGAGACACCATCCGACTGCGGCCGGACCGGGGTTCCCGCGGGAGGCCCCGTCGAAGTAGACGTGGGCGCGATCCCCGGCGTCCCGCAGCAGGGCGGTCAGCGCGGTCGGCGAGGATCCCTGGACGACCACCGTCCCGTCGTAGGCGACCGCGACCGCCCCGTCACGCTCGGCTCGCCAGCGTTCGTGCGGGGTGTTCCCCGGCTTGATCTCGACGCCGGCCGCCGCCAGTCGCTCGCGGGCCTCGGACGGATCGCAGTCGATGGTCGGCATCGTCGGGTCCTCGTACCGCGCCGGATAAAGGGGCCTCGATCGTTCCGGATCGTGCCGGCGCCGATCACGGTCCCGTCGGCGCCTCGACCCCTGTTTCAGGCGAACATTTAACACGCCCGGAAGGGATACTATATAAATGCGATGACACGGCCCACCCGCCAGCGGGAGCACGACCGGCAGCGCACGCGACATGGCGACGAACGAACGGCCGAGGAGGAGGAGGAGGACGGGACGAGCGCGGACGCGGACGAGGTGGTCGCCGAGGACGTCGACGTCGACGACCTCGACCCCGAGGAACTGACGCGGACGGCCGACGGCGAGCTGATACACGAAGAAACCGGCCTCATCATCGAGGAGGAACAGATCGATCCCGGGCCGGAATGGCGGGCGTTCAACCACTCCGAGCGACAGGAGAAGTCCCGCGTGGGCGCGCCGACCACGCAGACGATGCACGACAAGGGGCTAACGACGACGATCGACTGGAAGGACAAGGACGCCTACGGACGGTCGATCTCGTCGAAGAAGCGCTCGCAGATGCACCGGCTGCGCAAGTGGCAGGAGCGCATCCGGACGAAGGACGCGGGCGAGCGGAACCTCCAGTTCGCGCTCTCGGAGATCGACCGCATGGCCTCCGCGCTGGGCGTCCCCCGCTCGGTCCGGGAGGTCGCCTCGGTGATGTACCGGCGTGCGCTGAAGGAGGACCTCATTCGAGGTCGGTCAATCGAGGGCGTCGCCACCTCCACCCTCTATGCGGCCTGTCGGAAGGAGGGCATTCCTCGCTCGCTCGAGGAGATCTCGGACGTCTCCCGCGTCGAGCGCAAGGAGATCGGTCGGACCTATCGCTACATCTCCCAGGAACTGGGCCTCGAAATGAAGCCGGTCGACCCGAAGAAGTACGTTCCGCGATTCTGTTCCGAGCTCGAACTGTCCGAGGAGGTCCAGTCGAAGGCCAACGAGATCATCGAGACCACGGCGGAGAAGGGGCTGTTGTCCGGCAAATCCCCGACCGGGTACGCCGCGGCGGCGATCTACGCGGCCTCGCTGCTGTGCAACGAGAAGAAGACCCAACGCGAGGTCGCCAGCGTCGCGCAGGTGACCGAGGTCACCATCCGAAACCGGTATCAGGAGCAGATCGAGGCGATGGGCATTCCGAACTAGACCGTTTCGATTCTCCCGAGCGGGCAACCTTCAAGCCGGTCGCCGCCGAAGCCGCGATCGAATGCGGCTCGACGAGTTCGTGGAACTCGAGCGGAACGAGCGCGCCGAGCGACGGCGACTCGCGGAGCGGAAGGACTACGCGATCCTCGACCACGTCGAGACCTTTCAGGACCGGTTCGAGGAGTCGTTGTCGGGCGATTCGCTCGTGGGATCGGTCTCACCGTCGATCTTCGTCGGCCGGGCGGAGTATCCCAACGTCTCCACGGGGATCCTCTCGCCGGTCGGCCGCGAGGACCGAGCCGACGCGTTCCGGACCTCCGGCGCGTGGTACGAGGAGGGCGTCTCCATCGCCGACGTCTTCGAGCGTCGGACGAGCCTGCTCAACTCCAACCGGACGACGGCGGCCGACTCCGTCCACGACGCCTGGGACGGCTGGCTCGGAACCCAGCGCGAGGTCGCGATCGCGGACCGCCCCGTCGACGTGGAGATCGGCCTCGACTCGACCCCGGATCTGGACCTCGACGTCGACCGTGGCGACCTCGGAGCCCCGGTCGGACCGAGCGCCCGCGCCAGGGAGGCGAGCCTCGGTGAGAACCCCCACGTTCCCCGCCCGGTGAAGAAGACCCTCGAGGACGACGACTGGCGGGCACAGGGGGCGATGACCTACCTCTACCGCCGCGGGTTCGACGTCTACGACATCAACTCGATCCTCTCCGCCGGCGCGCTCGGGCGGGGTGACGACCGGCGGCTCGTCCCCACGCGCTGGTCGATCACCGCGGTCGACGACACGATCGGCCAGTACCTCCGCGGAACGATCCGGGACGCGCAGAGCGTCGACCGGGTCGAGATCCACCGGAACGAGTACCTCGGGAACGCCTTCTGGGTCATCCTCGCGCCCGGCCGGTGGGAGTACGAACTCGTCGAGATGAAGGCGCCCGGCAGCGTCTGGAACCCGGACCCGGAGGCCGGCACGTACCTCGCCGCGGCCCACGAGGGACGGGAGGGTCGAACCGCCTACGTCGAGGAGACGGCCGGCGCGTACTACGCGGCCCGCCTCGGCGCGCTCGAGCACCTCTCGGACCGCGGCCGGCAGGCGAAGGTGCTCGTCCTGCGGCACGTCTCCGACGAGTACTGGGGTCCCGTCGGCGTCTGGCAGGTCCGCGAGTCGGTGCGCGACGCCTTCGAGGGCGAACACGGAACCGCGGAGACGTTCGGCGACGCGGTTCGCGGCGTGACCGACCATCTCCCGATCTCGCTCGGCGACCTTCGAAGAAAGTCGACGATGGCGGCCGGCCTCCAGACCGACCTCAGCTCGTTCCTCCGCGATTCGGACGCGACCACGTGAGGGAGTCCGCGATCCGTCGCCGACGCAGGGACCCGGAGCGGAACCGCCGCTGCTACGCGTCGATCGCCGCTTCGCTTTCGGCAAGCTGGTCGAACACGTCCGCGACGAGCTCGCCGGTATCGGCGATGATCGCGTCCATCTCCTCGGCCGCGTCCGCCTCCGGCAGCCCGAGGAGCCGCGCGATCCGCATGATCGACACGTGGTAGACGCGTTGGGTCCCCGGATCGACCTCCTGAATCACCATGTTACAGGGAAACAGCGCGCCGACGTCGCCGCCGGTCGCGTCAAGCGCCCGGTCGGCCATCGTCGGGTTACACGCGCCGAGCACGTAGTAGGGATCCCGGTCGGCGTCGACCTTCTCGTTGAGCAGTTCCGACGGGGAGAACTCCACGGGCACCCCGAATCCGGCGTCCGAACAGACGGCTCGAACGCGCTCGATCGCCTCCTCGTGGTCCATCGCCAGCAGCTGCTCCTCCTCGCCGAAGTCCTCGCCGTCGATCTCGGCCGGGTCAAACGGGAGCGTCATACCCGTGGTTCGTACGGTGCGTGGTAAAAGGGATCGGTGGTCGGTCGGGTCGGTCTGGATGCGAGCTCGACGCGGATCGGCTATTCGGTCGCGACCGGACCGCGGCCGACCGTCTCCGCGACCGTCCCGACGAACGCGCCGCGGGAGTCGAACAGCGTCTCGTCCGTCTCCTCGAGCACGTCTGCCAGTTCCCGCGCGCCGTCGGGCGTCCGTATCCTCGCGTCGCCCTCCTGGTCGATGACGTCGCTCTTCGACTTCGGCCAGACGAGTCGGGAGGCGACCCGCGTGACCGGCTGTCCCTCGACCGCTTCGCCGGAGCCGAGCTCGACGGCGGGCTCGTCCGGCGCCTCCTCGTCAGCGTCCTCGCTCATACGCCGTCGGTTCCGCGGGCACGACGGTAATACTTTCGAAGGTGGACCGTCGCTCCTCGCCAACCGAGTTCGTGAGTCCGCCGTTCCGACCGACGCCTCGACGGGTCGAACCGCCGGACGTCACGCGCCCGTCTGACGTAGTGTTTTGGGGATGGACGACGAAGGGCGCGTATGACGAGTCTCTCGGAGGTCTATGGGGGGCGGGGTCGATCGACCGCGAGCCTCCGACGGCTGTATCTCGGGGTGGCACTGTTCGCCGTCGGGATCCTGCTCATCGTCGCCGGCATCATCGCGGCCGGGACCGACCTCATCCCGTCGATGGAGGCGTACAGCCTCGCGGACGCGCGCTGGTACGGGGGGATCCTCGGAGGAACCGGGCTCCCGTTGGCGATGCTGGGCGTGATGAGCGTGCTGCCCGCGGGGCGACGGACGCGCGCGTCGGCGGTCGTCGGCGCGTCGATTATGGCTCTCGGAGTCGTAGTGTTCTCGTACGCCTACCCGTATCACTGGGTCAACAGCCCACGCCCCGAGCTGGTCGATCTCACGCTGCCGACCGCCGGCATCTACTTCCTCGGCGGAGCGACCGTCTTCTGGTGTCTGTTCGTCGGCGTCGCCAACTTCAAGACCCGAAACGACCCCGGCGGTATGGTCACGCTCGAGGTGACCCACAAGGGCGAAACGAAGGTCGTCGAGGTCGACCGCCGACAACTCGACGAGTTCGGCGGCGTCGGGCTCCTCGGCGGGACTCCCGACGGCTCCGTCGAGACGCAGACGAACGACCCGGACGCGAACACCCTCGGCGGCAGCGGAGCCGAGGTCTCACACGCCACCGACGACTCCGCGACGGCTCCCGTCTCGGACGACTCCGCGACGGACATCTTCGACGATACGAGTAGCGCAGGCGGGTCGAGCCGGCCGAGCGGGCCGAGCACCCCGACCTCCTCCGGCGGACCGGCCGGACCCGGTGCCGCGAGCGTCAGCGACGGCGGGTCCGACCCCGAATCGATCCGGACGCCGGCCGGATCCGAGACACCCTCGAGCGGATCCGAGACACCCTCGAGCGGATCCGGGGCGCCATCGACCGGGACCGATCAGTCCTCGAACGGAGGGACGGGCGGCGATGACGGGTTCTCGACCGACTGGCCGGATCCCGGCCGAAATCGGACCGGTGAACGGGATCGCGACGATGATCGGAACCGAAGCCGGAACCACAGCACCGACGGATCGGGTCGATCCGTCGACCATCCCGCCGGGACGTCCACCGATCAGTTCGCCGCGTCGAACGCGTCCACGGACGACGAGGACGTCGAGTTCATCGAGTAGCGTTTCCGTTCTTCGACCCACACCCGTTTTTCGCCGCGGTTCGTCGCGCGGTTCGCAACCGCTCTCGGACGTCACGCCAATGGCTTCCCCTCCAGAACCACTGGCCACAGTTCCGGCACTGCCAGGACACGACGTCGGACGGGACGTATCCCGGCCGATCGCTCTCGCCAGTGGTCGCCCCCGACACGCGTTCGAGCCGTCCGTTGCATCGGCCACAGCGCGTGGGGACGTCCGCGAGCTCGAGGTCCACGCCGGTGGCCGCAAGTTCCGTGAGTTGGTCAGCCGGCTCCCGACTTTCGAGGAGCAGCGCTCCGTCGACGCGCTCCGCGAGTTCGCGGTCACGGGTCACGAGCGTTCGTTCCTCGGTCGCGGCGATCGTCGCGATCCGGTCGTCGGCCTCGACGCCCCGGTCGAGCGCGTAGGCGGCGTCGTAGCCGCAGAACCGGAGGTATCTGGCGACCGTCCCACACATCACGTCGACCAGGAACCGCGTCTCCCGCGGCGGTCGGTTCGCGCCGTCCTCCTCCGTCGGCGATCCGGTCGTTTCATCCGACGCCGTATCCCCGTCCCCCGTCGTGCATCCGTCGCTGTTCGTGGTGTGTCCATCGTTTCCCGTCGTGCGTCCGTCGTCATCGGTCCTCGCTCCGGCGTTTTCGCGGTCCTCGCTCGACTCGCCGCCGGTCATTCCTCGAGGAACGATCGGACCCCGTCCGCCGAGCGCGCGTTGAGCACGTCCGCGCGTTCGGCCCAGCCGCGTCGGGCGGTGTGGACCCCGTACCGGACGTGGTCGAACTCCCGCGGCGTGTGGGCGTCCGTGTTGATGACGACGGTCGCCCCGGCATCCACCGCGGCGTGGACTGCCTCGCCGTTCGCGTCCAGCCGGGCCGGGTTCGCGTTCACCTCGATCGCCACGCCTTCGCGGACGGCGGCCTCGGCGAGCCGCTCGAAGTCGACGGTTAACCCCTCGCGTCTGTTGATGAGCCGACCGGTTGGATGACCGAGGACGTCGACCTCGGGGTGTTCGATCGCCCGGATGAGTCGGTCGGTGGCGTCGTCGCTCGTCCCGAGCGCGGCGTGGGGCGACGCCACGACGAGATCGAGGCTCGCGAGCGTCCCGTCGTCGGTCGCGAGGTCGCCGTCCGCGGTGATGTTGGCCTCGACCCCGTGGAACACGGGGATCGGCGCGTCCTCCCGAACCGCGTCGACGGCCTTCGCCTGTTCGGCCAGGTCGTCCGGATCGAGCCCGGCGTTGCCGAAGACTCCGGGGCCGGTCGCGTGGTCGGTGACCGCGTGGTAGTCGTAGCCCCGCTCGGCGGCCGCGGCGACCATCGTCTCGATCGAGTCGTCGCCGTCGGACCAGTCGGTGTGCGTGTGGAGGTCGCCACGGACGTCGCCCTCCTCGATCAACGCCGGCAGGGATCCTGCCGCCGCGGCCGCAACCTCGCCCGTGTTCTCCCGGAGCTCGGGCGGGACCCACGACATGTCCAGCGCCGCGTACACGCCGGCTTCGGTCTCGCCGGCGATCCGGTCGCCGACGCGCTGGCCTGCGTCGGGGTCCGCGACGTCGCTCACGTCGAAGACGCCGTACTCGTTCACCTTCAGTCCGCGGTCGAGCGCGCGGTTCCGGACCGCGATGTTGTGGTCCCGCGAGCCGGTGAAGTACTGTAGTGCGGCGCCGAACTCCGCGACGGCGACCACGCGGAGGTCGACGCGGAGGCCGTCGGTCCGGACGCTCGCCTTGTTCGTACCGGCCTCGATGACCGCGTCCGCCTCGGGCCAGTCCGTGAACGCCGCGACGACTGCCTCGTGCTCGTCGCTCCCGACGAGGAGGTCGACGTCGCCGATCGTGTCCCGCCACCGCCGAATCGAGCCGCAGACCTCGAGGGTCGCGACCGGGTCGGCGTCCGCCAGATACGTCACTGCCGCGTCCGCGATCGGTCGGGCGTCCCCGAGCCGCTCGCGCTCCCGTGCCTGCCGGGCGAACGGGACGTTCTCGCGAATGTTCTCCTCGGTCGTCTCGCCGAAGCCCGTGATCTCGCGGATCTTCCCGGCCTCGGCGGCGGCCGCCAGCTCGTCGAGGGTGGTGATCCCGAGCTCCTCGTAGAGGGTTCCCACCGTCTTCGGGCCGACCCCTTCGACCCGGGTGAGCGCGCCGATCTCCACCGGCAACTCGGCCCGGAGCTCCTCGAGTTCCTCGATCGATCCGGTCCGAACGTACTCGACGATCTTGGCCGCGATCGCGTCCCCGACGCGGTCGATCCCCCGTACCGCCTCCGCGCCATCCTCGACGAGGGCCTCGATCGGCGTCGGGTGGTCCCGGACGTTCTCGGCCGCCCGCCGGTAGGCGGTGGGTTTGTACTCGACTCCGGTCGCCTCGAGCCGGTCGGCGAACTCCTCGAGGACGCTCGCGACCTCGTCGTTGCGACTCATTCGATGCGGACGTTTCGCGCGTGATAACTTATAAACCGCGGGGCGATCCGGACCGCGTGAGTTTCGTCGCCGCTTCGTACAGCGGTCGACGTCTTCGCGAGCTGCGGTCGCCGTCCCCCCGAGCCGCAGCCGCCGTTTCTCCGAGCCGTAGCCGCCATTTCCCCGAGCCGCGGCCGTTATGCCGCGGGCGACCCTACGAGCGGCGATGGCAACACGAGAGGGCACCTGGCGCTATCGGGACCGGTTCGGCGACGCCTTCGGTCGGACCTACTTTCGCCGGTTCGGTCCCGGCGTCGCCTCCAGCATCGGGATCGGGACCTACCTCGGCGACCCGACCGACGCGGTCGACGACCGGTACCGCGAGTCGATACGGGTCGCGCTCGAGTCCGGGGTGAACCACGTCGACACCGCGAGCAACTACCGCTGTGGGCGTTCGGAACGGGTCGTCGGCGAGGCCCTGTCCGAGGCCGCCGTCGATCGGGAGTCGGTCGTCGTGGCCTCGAAGGCCGGCTTCGTCCCGTTCGACGGCGAACGTCCCGACGATCCGGCCGCCTACGTCCGCGAGACGTTCCTCGAGACCGGGATCCTCTCCGCTGACGACCTCGTCCACGGCAGCCACGCGATCGCCCCGGCGTTCATCGAGGCGATGCTCGACCGGTCGCTGGACGCGATCGGCGTGGAGACGATCGACTGCTATTACGTCCACAACCCGGAGACACAACTCGCCGAACGGTCGCCCGAGGCGGTCTATGACGCCCTCGAGACCGCCTTCGAGCGCCTCGAACGGCGGCGGCTCGCGGGCGACATCGGCGGCTACGGCGTCGCGACCTGGGACGCCTTTCGCGTCCCGCCGGACCACGACGCGGCGCTCTCGCTGCCCGCGATCATCGAGCGCGCCGAGCGGGCAGCCGCGACGGTCGACGCCGACGCTCACGGCTTTCGCGCCGTACAGCTCCCGTTCAACGTCCGGATGGCCGACGCGTTCACGCGGGCGACGCAGCCGGCGCCGGGGAGCGATGGGACGGACGACGAGGCGACCATCGACGGAACGGACGAAGACGCGACGTCCAGCGGCGGATCGGCCGAGAACGAGCGGGACGAGACCGGGCGGTGGTCGCTGTTGGAGTGCGCTCACGAGGCCGGCATCGACGTCGTGACGAGCGCGAGCATCGGGCAAGGATCGCTGGCGGAACCGGGGGCGATCCCGGAGCCGATCGCCGACCGACTCGCGGGCGAGACGCCGGCACAGCGGGCGATCAACTTCGCGCGCAGCGCGCCCGGCGTGACGAGCGCGCTCGTCGGCGCTCGCGATCCTGACCACGTACGGGAGAACGTCGCAGCGGGCACGTTCGACCCGCTCGGCGCGAACGCGTTCGATGCCGTCTTCGAGTAGGTTCGTCACCGAGGAGCGTTCGTCTTCGAGTGCGTTTCGTCACCGATCGAGCGTCCCGGCGTCTAGCGGAGCTCCTTGTACGTGGCGCCACACTCGGGACAGACCCTCACCGCGAACACCTCGTCGGGGTCGTTCTCCTTTTTGAGCACCTTATCACACTCCGCACACGTGAGCCGCTCGTAGGTGTCCTTCTTCAGGTCGCCGTCGCGCAGGCCCTTCCGGGTCGACTTCATACGCCGACGTATGTCACCGGACGTGTTAAATACCGTGCCCGAGGTCGTTTCGGCTCGTCAACACGTCGGATCCGACGTGGTCGGCGACGGAGCGGACGTTCTCGACCGCGCGCCAGTCGACCGGAGTGCCGCGTTCAGTGAGACGTCGCCGACGGAAGCGGGTCGTTTTTCCCCCGTCCGCCCCAGTGATCCGCCGATGGAGTACGTCCAGGAGCGCGTGACCACGCTGCACGCCCTGCGCGACCGGACGCCCGAGGCGCCGACCGACCGCGCCGCGGTCGTCGTCCCGATGACGGAACGGGAGTTCGGCGGGCTGGCGGTCGAGCGCGTCCTCGGCGCCCTCGAAACGGTCGATCCCGCCCGCGTCGTGGTCCCGCTTCGCGCCTCGCCGGACCGCGTCGAGTCCGTCCGGGAGTGGCTCCGGGAGTTCGACCTGCCGACCGAGATCATCTGGTGCGACGGCCCGCGGTTGGAACGGCTGTTGGCCGACCACGGCCTCGACGGTCAACGCGGGAAGGGACGCGACGTCTGGGTCGGGCTCGGCCCGGCGCTGTCCGAGGAGTACGTCGTCGTCCACGACGCCGACACGCTGAGCTACTCGCCGGCCTACGTCGCCCGGCTGCTGTTTCCGCTCACACACGGGTACGCGTTCTCGAAGGGGTACTACGCGCGGATCGAGGACGACCGCCTCTACGGCCGGCTCTTCCGCCTGCTGTTTCGCCCGCTCGTTCGCGCGCTCGCCGACGCTCACGACGATCCGGTGATCGATTACCTCGCGTCGTTCCGATACGCCCTCGCCGGGGAGTTCGCAGCGACGAGCGACCTCGTCGCCGACCTGCGGGTCCAACGCGGGTGGGGCCTCGAGATCGGCACCCTCGGCGACGCCTTCGAGCACGGCGGGTTCGATGGCTCCGCGCAGGTCGATCTCGGACGATACGAACACGACCACCGGTCCGTCGGCGGGCCGACCGGGCTCGCGGATATGAGCGACGCCGTCGTCGACGCCACGCTGCGGATCCTGAGCGACCGCGGGATCGAGGTCGATCACGACGCGCTCGCCGACCGGTACGTCGCCGCCGCGCGGGACCTCGTCCGGGCGTACGCGACGGACGCCTCGTTCAACGCGTTCGAGTTCGATCGCAACGCCGAGCTCGAACAGGTCGACACCTACGCCGACGCGATCGGTCCGCCGGCGGCCGACGACCGGCTTCCTCCGTGGCGGGACTCGCCGATCTCGGTCGCCGACCTCCGCGAGGCCGCGGCTGCAGACCTCCGGACGGTCGCGACTGCCGGCTACCAGGAGGTCGTCGAGGAATGACCGACGCTCCCGAGACTGACGATCCCGAGGCTGCGGCTTCCGAGGCTGCTGATTCTGGGACTGCTGATTCTGGGACTGCTGATTCTGGGACTGCTGATTCTGGGACTGCTGATTCTGGGACTGACGACGCCGGCGTCGCGGCTCGCGACGACCTCGCCGGGATCGTGGACCTCTTCGGCGCGATGACGCGCCCGGAGCTGCGGCGGGGGCTCTCCGAACTCGCCTTCAAGCGCGGCGTGGACGTCGACGACGGGACGCTCCGAGCGACGATCGACGCGGCCGTTCGCGGCTATCATCTCGTCCCGGTCGAGGGCACGGATGCCGGGGTGGACCCGGCCGACGAGACGTTCCTGGTGGCCGGCCCGGCGGCGTTTCCCTCGGTGCCGCCGAACGCCGAGGACCTCCCCCACATCCTCGACGTTCCCGATCGTCGGCTCGAGCGCGAGGCACTCGGTCGGACGGTGCGGGACCGTCTGGCGACGGACGTCGCTGACGCCGTCGCCTCGGCCGACCGGTCACGGCTGGAGGAGCTCCTGGAGGTCACCTACGACCTCGAGACGTGGGCACCGGTGGACGGGGACGACCTCCGCGGCCGTATCCGCGCGACGCTCGACGGACTCGGCGAGGATGCCGACGGCTGACGACGGCACCTGCTGTCGAGCCGAGCGTCGGCAACTGGCGCCCTCGGGACCGGTCACGGCGAGACGTCCGCGTCCGGGTCGACGACGCGGTCCGGCTGCTCGGGGATCCGCCAGTCGGTCGTGAGCTCGAGCAGCTGGGCGACCATCCGGCCGGTCGCCCCCCAGACCGTGTAGCCGTCGACGCGGAAGTAGTGGATCCGGAGGCTCCCGTAGTCGGTTTCACGGCGTTCCGACTCGTAGTTCGCCGGATCGGTCAGGTCGTCGACGGCGAGGACCGCGATCTCGGCCACCTCGCGCTCGTCGGGGACGTACTCCCGGTCGACGATCGTCGCGACGAAGGGGCGAACCGCGTAGTCGGTGACGGTCGTGATGTCGTCGAGCCGACCGACGACGTCGACCTCCTCGGCGGCGAGGCCGATCTCCTCGTCGGCCTCCCGGAGGGCAGTGTCCCGGAGCGTCCCGTCGACGGGCTCGCGGCCCCCGCCCGGGAAGCTCATCTGTCCAGGGTGTTCCCCGAGGTGGTCCGCCCGCTTCGTGAACAGGAGGTAGGGCTCGTCGTTTCGGTGGAGGACGGGGGCGAGCACCGCGGCCTCCCGCGTCGCCCCGGCGGCGCCCCGTGGCGTGTGTCGGTCGAGTGCCGACAGGTCCATATCGACCGGAGGGGCGCCGCGTGCCTTAGTCTTACCTCTCGAGGTCGACCCTCCGTCCCGACTACCCCTCGACGGCGTCGGCGGGGTCCCGGACCCCACCGTCCACCTCGTCGATCCCGACCCGGTCACAGCGGTCGTAGAGCGGACACGCCTTCGGACCGTCCAGACACGCGGGCTTGCGTGCAGTGCAGTAATCGCGTCCGAACTGGATCATCGCGGTGTGTCCGAAGCCGCACTTCTCGGCCGGGACCGCGGCCTCGATCGCCTCCCGAACCGCCTCGTGGTCGGCGTCCGGCGGCGCGATCCCCATCCGCCGCGCGATCCGGTGAACGTGAGTGTCGACGGGGAAGACTCCGCCGCGTCCGCCCGCGAACAGCAGGACGCAGTCGGCGGTCTTCGGACCGACGCCGGAGACGGACAACAGCGTCTCGCGTACCTCGTCGGGGTCGCTCTCGGCGACGAACGCGTCGAAGGCGGCGGTCGAGCCGAACTCCTCGAGCGCCCACCGTGCGGCCTCCTGGATGACCTTCGACTTCCGGTTGTACAGCCCGGCGGCCGAGATCGTCTCGGCGAGATCGTCCCGATCGGCATCGGTCAGCGTCTCGGCCAACTCCTCGGGCGGACCGTATCGGTTCACCAGGTCGTCGTGGGCCGGCTGGCTCGCGACGTCCGAGGTGTTCTGTGAGAGGATCGTCCGGACGAGGCACTCGAAGCCGTCCCGCCCGCCGTACTCCTTCTGCCAGTACAGGTCGCCCAGCTCGTCGACGATCGCCTCCGCGCGGGACGCTTCGTCGCCCGGCTCGAAGCTCGCCGGCGTGCCGCCGCCGGAGGCGCCGCCGCTGATGTTTCGGTCGGGTTCCTCGGCCATTACGGGACCGTTCGTCGGGCTCCGTTTAAGACATTCGGGGGTGACGGGGTCGCGTCGGCGACGACCCTGATCGTCAGGCCTCGACCGCGAGCCGGAGGGTACACGGCGCGCCGTCCGCGAGCGCCGCGACGAGATCCCGGTCGAAGTCGGCAGCAGCCCTGTCCGCGTCGACCATCACCGTCCGGTCGTCCACGTACGTGCTCGTTCGCGCGACTGCCGATCGGTCGTCGACCAGCGTGAGGTCCGGATGGCCCGACCCGACGACGGTCTCCTCGTGGATCCGGTCGGGACCTTCGACGGTCAGCGTCGCCGTGATCGTCGCTTCGTGGCTTCGACAGGCCTCCTTGAACGCGGGACCGAACTTCCGGGGCGTTGCGTCTGCCTCGACAGCGAGGATGCAGTCGCCGGCGGGCGTGAGCCAGTCGTCGGTGGTCACCTCGAAGGTGCTCGCGTGCTCGGCCCGGACGTTGTCGTGGCCGCGCGCCGCGATGGTCTCGACGAGCTCGGTCATCGTGTCGCTGCCTCCATACAGCCGCGTCGTTGCCCCCCGTCGAAAGCCGTTCGGATCCCGCCCGACCATCGGAGCCGGCCATCCCGCCGGACCGTGTGAGTGGTTGTCATTTATATATCCCCGGGACTCGGACGATATCGGTCGAAACGCCCGAATTCGGGGGGTATGGTACCTCTTTTCACACTCCTACCACCGAAGTATTTATATATCATACGGAACAAGGAGTAGGTACCAGAACGCATCCGGCGCTGGTGGAACCGCACGACGAATGATCGGGAATTCTTATCCACGGTCGGACGCATCGGGGCGAGCGTCTGCCATATCCGGAGCGGTGATGGAGTGATAAAAAATGGTAACGAAACAGGAAGTCATCGAACAGTACGAAATCGAAGCGCTTGCAGAATCGGACAACGTCGACCTTTCGGAGGACGAACTCGAGAACGGCTCGAAGGGACAGCTCATCAAACGCGCGGGGCAACTGCGCGACCGACGGAACGAGCTGAACCAGATGGCCTCCGAGCGTGCCTCGAAACGCGACGACCTCAACGCGAAGACACGCGAGAAGGTCGACGAGGCCCAGGAACACCGCGAGAAGCGTGACGAGCTCAACGAGCAGGTCCAGGAGCACAAGGAGAGCCGCAACGAGCTCAACGCCGAGGCCAACGAGCTGTTCGACGAGGTCGAGGAGCTGAAGGAGGACCTCGAGCTCGACGAGGGCAAGTCCATCGAGGAGCTCGAGGAGGAGATCGAGGATCTCGAGTTCCGCCAGCAGACCGAGGTGCTCTCGGCCGAGGACGAACGCGAACTCATCGAGAAGATCGAGGACAAGCGCGAGCAGCTCGCCGAGAAGAAGGACAAGGTGCAGGACACCGGCGAACTCGAGGACCTCATCGAGGAGGCGGAAGAGGTCCGTTCGGAGGCCTCCAAACACCACCAGAAGGTCACCGAGCTCGCGGACAAGGCCCAGGAGCACCACAACCAGATGATCGAGGCCTACCGCGAGGCCGACGACATCCGCGACGAGGCCGACGAGATGCACGAGCTCTTCGTGGAGGCCCAGGAGGCGGCCGACCGCCACCACGAGGACTTCGTCCGCGTCCAGAAGCGCCTGCGCGAGCTCGACAAGCAGGAGGAGGAGGAGCGCAAGGACGAGCGCGCCGAGAAGCGCGAGGAGGAGAAGGCCGAGGCCGAGGAGATCTACCAGAAGTTCAAGGAGGGCGAGACCCTCGACACCGAGGACCTGATGAAGCTCCAGAAGACGGGGCTGCTCTAGACCGGCGCCGGATCACGGTCGCTTGACGCGGTTTTTCTCGATCCGTTCGGGTTTCGGGGTCACGTCACCAGTCTCTGACGTCCGATAGCGACGCCGTCAGGAGGTTTAACCCGACACGGCCCGACCCGTTCCGTATGGAAATCCACAACGAGACGCTTCGAGGCACCCTGACCCTCGTCGCCGCGGTCCTCGCGGCCGCGGTCGGGGTCGCCGTCGGCTGGATCGCCTTCCTCGAGATCCCGACGACCGGGCCGGAGCTCGCGGGAGTTCTCCTGACGATCGTTCTCGCCGCCGCGGCGGGAAAGGTCGGCGTCTCGGCCGTCACGAACGCCCTCGCGGGGTACGACGTCGCCGAGGTGACCGTCGAGGGGCCGATCACTCGTGACGGCGGGCGTCCCTCGCCGGTCGCCGCGGCGGCCGGCGCGACCGCCGACGAGATCGTCGAGACGATCGACCGCGCCGACGACGACCCGGCGGTCGACGCGCTGTTGCTCACGCTCGATACGCCGGGCGGCGAGGTGCTGCCGAGCGACGACATCCGGCGCGCGGCCGAGCGGTTCGACGGAGTCACGATCGCCCACGCGCGGGACGTCTGTGCCTCCGGCGGCTACTGGATCGCCGCCGGCTGCGAGGAGGTGTGGGCCCACGAGGCGAGCCTCGTCGGCTCGATCGGCGTTCGCGGCTCGCGGCCCAACGCGGCGGAACTGGCCGACAAGCTGGGGATCCGATACGAGGAGTTCGCGGCCGGCCGGTTCAAGGAGGCCGGCAACCCGCTCTCGGAGACCGACGACGCCGAGCGCGAGTACCTCCAGGGGATCGTCGACGACCTCTACGGGCAGTTCGTCGCGACGGTGAGCGAGGGCCGTGACCTCGATCCCGACGCCGTCCGCGAGACCGAGGCCCGCGTCTTCCTCGGTCCGGACGCCCGCGATCGGGGATTGGTGGACGACCTCGGCACGAGCGAGGACGTCGCGGACCGGCTCGCCGAGCGGCTCGACCGCGATCGGGCGGTCGAGATTCGGGAGTTCGAACCCCGGCGGGGGCTCACCGACCGGATCGGAGTCGGCATCCGCTCGGTCGCGTACGCGTTCGGCTCCGGGATCGCCGGCGTGGTCGCCGACTCCGACTCCGCCGACCTCGACCTTCGGGCGCGGTGACCGTTCGGACGCGGTGGCCGTTCGGACGCGGTGGCCGCTTTGGCGCTGCCGGATCGTTCATCAGGTCCCGAGTGTGCGGTCACATCTCGGCGTGTGCGGTCGTCACCTCGAGTATGAGGGTTTTTACCGCACCCGCCCCTGGTGACGAACGTGACGTCGTTGGTCTGTTGTGTGGACCGATCGGGTGAGGTGGCCCGGAAGACGACGGTTCCGATGCCGGTCTCCGGGTGGGAGGCCGTCCGCTCGTTGGTCACGGAGATCGGCCTCGCGGACCCCGAGGACGCGAGCGTCAACTGCATCCTTGAGGCGCTTCGCGTGGCCCGCGAGCTTCGGGACGGCCGCGAGGAGGCGGTCGTCGCCGTGGTCTCCGGGCGTACCGACTCCCGGGTCGGCGCGGACCGGTCCATCGCCGCCCAGATCGACGAGCTCGTCGAGCGCCACGACCCCGAGTCGGCGATCGTCGTCGTCGACTCGGCCGAGGACGAGCGCGTCCTCCCCATCGTCGAATCGCGGCTTCCGGTCGACTCCGTCGACCGCGTGGTCGTCCGACAGGCCCACGACCTGGAATCGTCGTATTACCTCCTCAAACAGTTCCTCGCCGACGAGGAGCTCCGGTCGACGGTGCTGGTTCCGGTCGGCATCGGGCTGCTCGTGGTCCCGTCGCTGCTGTTCTGGTTCTCCCCGGAGGTCGCCGTCGCCGGGCTCACCGGACTGCTCGGGACCGCGCTTCTTTATAAAGGGCTCGCGATCGACGAGTACCTCGCCGGCGTTCCCGACCGCGTCCGGGCGGCGCTGTACGCCGGTCAGGTGTCGATCGTGACCTACGTCGTCGCGGCCGGACTCTCGCTCGTCGGGATCTTCCTCGGCGCGCTCTCGATCTCGGAGCTGCCCGGATCCCAACCGCTCGTGGTCGAGGCGATCCAGCTCGTATACGCCGCGGTTCCGTGGCTCGCGGGCGCGGCGCTCACCGCCGCGACCGGGCGGCTCCTCGACGAGCTCATCCGCGACGAGGGGATCCGGAGCCACTTTCTGAACCTTCCGTTCGTCGCGGTCGCGGTCGGACTCGTGGTTCGCGGATTCGCCGGCTACTTCCTCGAGCAGGAACGGCTGCTGTCGCCGCTGTCCGCCGGCGGGGTCGTCGTCTCGCCGACGCAGCGGCTGGCGCTGTTCATCGTCGGCGGGGTCGTCGTCTCGCTGCTCGGCGTCGCGGTCGCGGCGGACATGGGCGGCGACCGCCTCGAGGACGTTATCGACGCCGAGGAGGACGACCGCGGCCGCGAGACCTGATCTCACGCCTCGAGAATGTCGTCGTCGTCCGGCTCGGGAACCGCGATCTCGCCGTCGAGGGCCTGCGATGCATACCCCGCGACCGAGACGCTCGCGGCGGACGCGTCCGTCCTCGCGACGCGAACGCGGACGCGGCCGGGACGGTCCAGGACGTGACCCTGTTCCACCACGATCTCCTCGGGAGGATCCCCGTCGAACGCCGCCTGCCGGTGGAGGTAGGCTCCACAGGCGCCGCTCGCGGTGCCGGTTACGGGGTCCTCGGGGATCCCGGCTCCGGGTGCCCACGCCCGGGCGTGAATCGTCGCGTCGGCCGCGACCGTATCGAAGGTGAACGCGAAGACGCCGGCGGCATCGACCTCGTCGGTCAGCGTCTCGATCGCTTCCATCGACGGATCCGCCTCCAGGAGCCGTTCGAGGAAGTTCACCGGAACCATCAGGAACGGAAGCCCCGTCGAGGCGCGCGCGAGCGGCAGGTCGGCACCCACGTCCGCGAGCGCGGCCGGATCGATCCCGACCGCCTCGCCGACCCGGTCGTACGGGAGATCGACCGGCTCGACGGTCGGGGACGACTGCGTCATCCGGATGAGACCGTCCGCGGTCACCTCGATCGGCAACACCCCGACGTTCGTCTCCAGTTGGTGCGTTCCGGCCTCGATCGCGCCCGCGGCGAACAGGTGTGCGTGGCTCGCGACCGTCGCGTGTCCGCAGAGGTCGACCTCCTGCGTCGGCGTGAAATATCGAACCCGGCGGTCGGCCTCGGGCGCGGTTGGGTCGGAGAGGAACGCCGTCTCGCTGGCCCCCAGCTCGGCCGCGATCCGTTGGGCCTGATCGTCCGAAAGCCCCGTCGCGTCCGGCACCACGCCAGCGGCGTTGCCCGTGAACGGATCGGTCGTGAACGCGTCGACGAGGAGGGCGCGTCGCGTTTCCATATGCCGTGGTGCCGCGGGGCGGTGAAAACCTCCACGCTTTTTACCGCGCTACGTGGTATGGATCGTATGGGGCTGATCGACCGGTTGCGCGGAACGGACGACCCTCGCGTGGTCTTCCTCGGGATCGACGGCGTGCCGTATCGGCTCATCGCCTCGGAACCCGAGACGTTCCCGAACCTGACCGCGATGATCGAATCGGGATCCGCGGGGTCGATCGAGAGCATCTACCCGCCCGAGACGACCGCCTGCTGGCCGGCGATAACCACCGGGTCGAACCCCGGAGAAACCGGCGTCTACGGCTACCAGGACCGGGAGATCGGCTCGTACGACACCTACGTGCCGATGGGACGTGACGTCCAGCACGAGCGGATCTGGGACCTGGTCACCGAGGCGGGTCGCGACGCGAGCGTCTTCAACGTTCCCGTGACGTTCCCGCCGCAACGGACGGTCCAGCGGATGGTGTCGGGCTTTCTCGCGCCCGACGTCGACGCGGCCGCGACGCCCGAGGAGCTGCGATCGTATCTGGACTCCATCGACTACCTGATCGACGTCAACGCCAAGCTGGGCCATCGAACGGACAAATCCGACTTCCTCGACCACGCCCGTCGAACGCTCGACCGCCGCCAGAAGGCGTTCCGCGAGTACGTCGAACGCGACGACTGGGACCTGTTCGTCGGCGTCTATCTCACTCCCGACCGGATCAACCATTTCCTGTTCGACCAGTACGTCTCCGGCGGGCCCGACCGCGAGGCGTTCCTCGCGTTCTACGAGCGGCTCGACGAGTGTATCGGCGAGATCCGTACCGCCCTCGACCGCGACACGACCCTCGTCGTCGCCTCCGACCACGGGTTCGCGCCGATCGACCGGGTCGTCAACTGCAACGAGTGGCTCGAACGAAGCGACTGGCTCGTCTTTCGGGACCGAGACCACGACGCGCTCGCCGACATCGACGACGACGCCCGCGCCTACTCGCTCGGGCCGGGTCGGTTCTACCTGAACCTCGAGGGGCGCGAGCCCCGCGGATCGGTTCCGCAAGCGGAGTACGAGGAGACGCGTGCGGAGTTGAAACGACAGCTCGAGGAGCTCGAGTCGCCGGCCGGCAAGCCCGTCGTTCGGCGGGTCGTCGAGACCGAGACCGCCTTCCGCGGCGACCACGACGAGATCGCCCCCGACCTGGTCGCCATCCCGCACGACGGCTTCGACCTCAAGGCCGACTTCCTCGGCCACGAGGCGGTCTTCGAGGACCCGGGGCCGCGGACCGGGATGCACAGCTTCGACGACGCCGCGCTGCTGATCGACGAGCCGGGCGTCACGATCGACGACGCCGACATTCTCGACATCGCGCCGACGCTGCTCCAGCTGCTCGACGTGTCGTTCCAACGCACCGCCTTCGACGGCGCGAGCCTGGTGCAGTGACGCTCGGCGGAGTTGTGTGCCCCGCCGCAGCCACGTCGCCGCCGGTGGACCGCGGCCGACCCTTTTAAGATAGCGGGGGTCGATCCGCCGGTATGGACCTCGATACGCTGTCTCACCCCGGCTTCCGGACGCTCCTCGGCGTCGGACTCGGGTACGGAGCGCTGCTCGCGTTCATCCTCATCGCGCTGTTTCTCGTTCCGTACGCGCTCTTCGTCGGCCTCTGAGGGCACACGCGGTTCAAAACGGAGCGAACGGAAAACCACATTCGCATCGGCGTGACCGTCGATGTGGGGATCGAGGACGACCGCGGAATCGCCCGCTATGCGAACGCGACCGAGTCGGCGATATCGGTCTCCTCGGTCTGCTGGAGCTTCTCGTGTGCGGCCTCGAAGTCGGCCATCGTCACCTCGGTCCGGTCGTCGCGGATCGCGAACATCCCGGCCTCGGTACAGATCGCCTTGATGTCGGCGCCGGAGGCGTCCGAGACCGTCTCGGCCAGCGCGTCGAAGTCGACGTCGTCGGCGACGTTCATCTTCCGAGTGTGGATGCGGAAGATGATCTCCCGGCCGGCGGCGTCGGGCTTGGGGACCTCGATGAGCCGGTCGAACCGGCCCGGCCGGAGGATCGCCTCGTCGAGCATGTCGAACCGGTTGGTCGCGGCGATGATGCGGACCTCGCCACGCTCCTCGAAGCCGTCCATCTCGGAGAGCAGCTGCATCATCGTCCGCTGGACCTCGGCGTCGCCGGAGGTCTTCGAGTCCGTCCGCTTGGCGGCGATCGCGTCGATCTCGTCGATGAAGATCACCGCGGGCTCGTTCTCGCGGGCGACCTCGAAGAGGTCGCGAACGAGCTTGGCACCCTCGCCGATGAACTTGTGGACCAGCTCGGAGCCGGCCATCTTGATGAAGGAGGCGTCCGTCTGGTTGGCGACCGCCTTCGCGAGCATCGTCTTGCCGGTCCCCGGCGGGCCGTGCAGCAGAACGCCGCTCGGCGGCTGGATGCCGACGTCCGCGAACATATCGGGCTGCTTGAGGGGCATCTCGACCGTCTCGCGAACCTCCTGGAGCTGGTCGTCCAGGCCGCCGATGTCCTCGTAGGTCACGTCCGGCGAGTGGTCGACCTGCATCACGCGGGCGCGGACGTCGGTCTCCTTCTCGAGCCGCTTGACCACCGACAGGGAGTTGTTGACCGCCACCCGGTCGTCGGGGGCCAGATCCTCGCGCATCTCCGCGGTGACCTCGGTGAGCGCCTCCTGATTGTTGCCGTGCTGTTTGATCACCACGCCGTCGTCGGTGAGCTCCTGGACGGTGGCCACGAACAGCGGCGACTGCTTCAGCTTCTTGTTCTCGTGGGTGAGCCGCTCGAGCTTCTGTTGGTACTTGTTGTTCTCGGCGTTCGCGTCGAGGAGCCGGTCACGCATCTCCTCGTTCTGCGACTCGAGGATCTCGAGCCGCTCCTCGAGCACCTCGATCTTCTCCTGTTGCGACGTCGAATCCTCGTCGTAGGGCATCTCGACGTCGTCCACAGTGTCGGTCATCGAACCGTGTTACGCCGGTCATCACTAAGAGGCTTCGGGTCAGCCACCTTTCGGAGACCCCGTCGTGATCGTCGCCGATCGACACCGACGTCGGGGTCCGTCACCGGGCGGAACGTCCGGGACGGGAACGCCGGATGTAAGCGTGATCGCCGCCCATCTCCGCCGCCGCGAGATTCCCAAGAGTAATATTCATCGATAGTAAATATTATTTACTAGCATCACTCACGTCCAACCACAATGAGCGCACCAGAGGCCGTCCACGCCGACAACGCCGATACCGACGACATCGCTGACCGCTGGGATCCCGTCCGCGATCTCCCCCCGAGCGCCAAGCTCGTCGCGAAAGTGCTCGATTACAACGACACGCTGACACAGAGCCAGCTCGCCGAGGAGACGCTGCTCCCGCCGCGAACCGTTCGGTATGCCCTCTCCCGGCTCGAGGAGGAGGACGTCGTCGACTCCCGGTTCTCGTTCGCCGACGCCCGAAAGCGGCTCTACTCCCTGTCCCTGTAGGTCGCCAGTTCCGCATTTCCCTCCCCCCCTTCCATACCCCCGAGCCGACCCCTTCCCACGGCTTTTATACGGAACCGACGCAGCAGTCCGTATGACTGCCCCCGGAACCCGCCGCGTCAAGCGGACGCTCGAGCTGCTCGCCACTCGAACCGACACCGATCGACCGCCCTACCTCGCGGTCATCGACGAGGCGGACGCCGCCCGTCGGGACCTCGAGCGCGCCGCCGGCTTCCTCGAGTCCGTCGGTCTCGACCGGCTCGACGACGCCATCGAGGCGGCCGCCGCGGACGACGCGACCGATGCCGCCGACCGCGGGCGAGCCGCGCGATCGGCGTACCGGGACGTTCGCCGTGCCGCCGCCGGTGACACCGCTTCCGGCGATGCCGACGCCGATCGCCCTTCCGACCGGGACCACTTCCGCTCCGGCGGCGGAACGGCTAAAAGGCGGACGGCTCAAGGGTCGGAACAATGACGCGGGTGACGCGGCTATGACTCGGGTGATCCACACCGGCGACACCCACATCGGGTATCGACAGTACCACTCGTCGGTCCGTCGGCGGGACTTTCTCGAGGCGTTCGAGGCCGTCGTTTCGGACGCGATCGAGTCGGACGTCGCGGCCGTGGTTCACGCGGGCGACCTCTTTCACGACCGGCGGCCGGACCTCCCGGACCTGCTTGGGACGCTGTCGGCCCTCCGCCGCCTCGACGACGCGGGGATCCCCTTCCTCGCGATCGTGGGGAACCACGAGTCCACCCGCCATGGACAGTGGATCGACCTCTTCGAGCGGCTCGAGCTCGCCACCCGGCTCGACGACTCGCCCACCGTCATCGAGGACGTCGCCTTCTACGGGCTCGATCACGTTCCAGCTTCGCGGCGGGACGACCTCGAGTACGCCTTCGATCCCCACGAAGCGGACCACGCGGCCCTGGTCGCCCACGGCCTGTTCGAGCCGTTCGCGCACGCCGACTGGGACACCGAGACCGTCCTCGCGGAGAGCGACGTGGACTTCGACGCGCTGCTGCTCGGGGACAACCACGAGCCGGGACAGGCGACGGTCCGTGATACCTGGGTGACCTATCCGGGATCCACCGAGCGCGCGAGCGCGAGCGAGCGCGAGGGACGGGGATACAACCTGATCACCTTCGCGGACGACGTCGACGTCCGGCGCCGGGCCCTCGAGACGCGGCCGTTCGTCTTCGTCGACGTGGAGCTCCGCGACGGCGAGGGAGCGACCCGGGTCCGCGAGCAGCTCCGGCAGCACGATCTGACCGACGCGGTCGTGATCGTCGAGGTGACCGGCTCGGGCGAGCCGGTGACGCCCGCGGCGGTCGAGGAGGCGGCGGTCGAGGACGGCGCCCTCATCGCTCGCGTCACCGACCGACGGGAGATCGACGACGAGGCCGACGTCGAGGTCAGCTTCGCGGATCCCGATGACGCCGTCCGCGAGCGCCTCGCGGACCTCGACCTGTCGCCCGCGGCGATGGACGTCGACGAGACGGTCCGGTCCGAGACGATCGCCGACAGCGCGGTCAGGTCGACGATCACCGATCGGCTCGAGGAACGTCTCGAGGCCGGCGAGCTGGCAGCGACGACGTCTCCGGCGGCGTCGCCGGACGGAACCGAGACCGCCGGAGGCACGGCCCCGGAACCAGCCACGGACGCGACGGCTGACGGACCGAACGCCGCCGATGCATCCGGCGGCAGCCAAGCCTCGATGGAGGCGGACGATCGGGATTCGACGGAACAGGACGATCAAGCCTCGATGGAGGAGTTCCGATGAGGTTCGACCGGATCCAGCTTCGGAACTTCAAACCGTACGGGGACGCCGATCTGTCCCTCACGGAGGGCGTCACCGTCATCCACGGCGTCAACGGCAGCGGGAAGTCATCGCTGCTCGAGGCGTGCTTCTTCGCCCTCTACGGTTCGCGCGCGCTCGAGGGGACGCTCGAGGACGTCGTCACGAACGGCGCGGAGGAGACCTCGGTCTCGCTCACGTTCACCCACGAGGGCACGACCTACCGGATCGACCGCGAGCTGCGTGTGTACGACGACCGGGTCGACCATCGCTGTACCCTCGAGACCGAGGCGGCCGACGGGCCGGCACGCGACGGCGCGCGCGCGGTTCGGGAGTTCGTCACCGAACTGCTCCGGATGGACGCGGACGCCTTCGTCAACTGCGCGTACGTCCGACAGGGGGAGGTCAACAAGCTGATCAACGCGACCCCGAGCCAGCGACAGGACACGATCGACGACCTGCTGCAGCTCGGCGTTCTCGAGGAGTACCGCGAGCGAGCCGGCGAGGCACGCCTCGGCGTCGAGGACGTGCGGACCGCGAAACGGGCCGTCCTGGAGGAGATCGAGTCGCGTATCGAGCGGCTCGAGGAGCGGGACCTCCACGCGACGCTGTCGGAACTCGAGACCGAGCTCGAGGAGGTCACCGGGAAGATCGACCACTACGAAACCCAACGCGAGGCCGCGGAGCGAACGCGTGAGGAGGTGGCCGCCGTCCTCGAGGAGTACGAGCAGAAACGCGAGACGCTGACGGGGATCGAGGACGACGTCGAGTCGCTGGCCGAGACGATCCGCGAGGCCGAAGCCGAACGCGAGGACCACCGCGACTCCATCTCGGACGCCCGCGACCGGATCGCCGAGCACCGATCGTCGATCGACGACCTGCTCGCCGAGACCGAACTCGAGACGGCCGACGCGGAGGCGATCGAACGGCGTCGCTCCGAGTTCGACGAGCGCGAGGCTGACCTCCGGGAGGAGCGAACGGACGCGAAGACCGACGCGACCGGCTATCGGAACCAGGCCCGGAACCTGGCCGAGAAGGCCGACGATCTCGAGGACCGTGCCGCCGACGCCCGGGCGGAGGCGGACGACCTCGAGGAACGGGCGCAGGAGGCCGAGGCCGCCGTCGAGGACCACGAGGAACGGACCGCGGAGATCGATGCCGAGATCGAGGAGCTGGCCGACCGGTTCGACGCCGCGGACGGCGTCGAGGTTGACCGCGGCGAGGCCGCGGACCGGCTCGCGGATCGCACGGACGACCGCGCTGCCCTGCGCGAACGGATCGCCGAGCTGGAGACGGAGCTGAAGAACGCGCGCGACCGGGTGGCGGAGGCGGAGGAGCTGCTCGCGGCGGGGAAGTGTCCGGAGTGTGGCCAGCCGGTCGCGGACTCCCCGCACGCGAACCGGATCGACGAGGACCGTGATCGGGTCGCCGAGCTCGAGACCGAGCTCGAGGCGGCGCGGGATCGGCTGTCGGTGCTCGAGGACGAGGTCGGGACGCTCGAGGGTCTCGCGGACGCCGAGGACCGGATCGACGAGCTGGAGTCCGAACGCGAGCGGCTCGCCGAACGGATCGAAACGCGAAGCGAGGAGGCCACGGACCGCCGCGAGGAGGCGGCGGCGAAACGCGACCGGGCCGACGAGCTCCGCGAGGAGGCGTCCTCGACTCGCGAGGTCGCCGCGGCGAAACGCGAGGACGCCGCAGACGCCGACGACCGGGTCGAAACGCTCGAGGCCGAGCTCGAGGCGGTCACACGGCGGCGCGAGCGCCTCGCGACGATCGAATCCGAGCTGGAATCCATCGCGGACCTCGAGGACCGGATCGAGCGGCTCGAGGAGAAGCGCGACTCCCTCGCCGAGCTCGCCGACGAACGCCGCGATCGGCTCGCCGAGAAACGCGAGCGGCGCGACGAGCTCCGGGAGGCGGTCGATGAGGGGGCGATCGACGACGCCAGGTCCCGCAAACGGGAGGCCGAGGAGTACCTCGAGAACGTCGCGGAGACGCTGCAGGACCTCGCCGACCGCCGCGCCGGGATCCAGACGCGGATCGGCAGCGTCACCGGCGACATCGAGACGTTGGAGTCGACCCGTGCGGAACGGGACGAGCTGGCGGAAACGGTCGCAGCCCTCGATGCGGTCCACGAGGAGACGCGGGAGCTGGAGTCGATGTACGGCGACCTCCGCGCGGAACTGCGACGGCGGAACGTCCGAACGCTCGAGCGAATGCTCAACGAGACGTTCGACCTGGTCTACGGCAACGACGCGTACTCGCACATCGACCTCGACGGCGAGTACGAGCTCACGGTCTACCAGAAGGACGGCGAGCCGCTGGAGCCGGAGCAGCTCTCGGGCGGCGAGCGGGCGCTGTTCAACCTCTCGCTGCGCTGTGCGATCTATCGGCTTCTTGCCGAGGGGATCGAGGGAGCGACGCCGACGCCGCCGCTCATCCTCGACGAGCCGACGGTCTTCCTCGACTCGGGCCACGTCGCCCGGCTGGTCGACCTCGTCGAGGAGATGCGTGGATTCGGCGTCCGGCAGATCGTCATCGTGAGCCACGACGACGAGCTGATCGGCGCGGCCGACGAGCTCGTCACGGTCGAGAAGGACCCCCGATCGAACCGGTCGACGGTCTCGCGGACCGATGCCGCCGCGGCGGGAGCGCTCATCACCGAGTCGGACGACGACTGATCGTCACTCCGCCCCGATCGATCGGAGCCCGTCGACCGCTTCCTCGGCCACGCTGGTCGCGGCGTAGCCGCGTCCCCCGGCGGCATCGGCCTCGACGATCAGCCCCGCGGCGCGAAGCTCCGAGAGGAGGCCGTGGAGGTCCGATTCGCAGTACTCGGTCCCGTCGAGCAGCTCCCGGACCGACAGCGGGCCGCGGTCGACCAGCGCGACGAGGAGCCCCAGGGACCGGTCGTCGTGGACCGCGGTGAGGACGCGGCGCACCGACGCCGGCGCGACCGCGGCCGCCGCGGTTTCGAGCCCGGACTCGTCGCTGATCGGTTCCAGGTCGGCGGTCGGAACGTACCGCTCCTCGCCCGTTTCGGGGTCGCGAACCCGACTCGAGTCCGCCGACCGTTTCACGAGCAGATAGCGGTTGCCGGACGCGTCACGGACCGGTTTCACGGGTCGACTCAGGGCCGCAACGTGGATTAGGGTTGCGACCCGTCCGGATTCGGATCGGTCGTTTCCGACCCGTCCGACCCATCCGACTCGTCCGCGCCCTCGTTCGACCCATCCGACCCGTCCGCGTCCTCGTCCTCCGTGTCGCGCTCTCGCCGATACTGCTGCCACGACCGGTAGTGCTGGAACGTTCGGATGCCCGCGAGCACGCCGAGTCCGGCGAGGCCGAGACCGATCGACCACTGGCCCCGGAAGTACACGAGCATCGCGCCGAGGCTGACACAGAAGAGCGCGGCGTTGCTCAACAGCACGCAGACGATGAACGTCCGGTAGGTCCGCGGATCGAGGTCGGAACCGAGTCCGAAATCGTCGGCGTCCGGCTCCGGGAAGCGATCCTCGTAGTTCTCGACCGAGGGCTGGTCGGGCGCGAGCTCCTCCTCGGCGGGGCTCGTCTCGTCGAACGCGAACTCGACGTCGTCATCGCCCTCCCTCGGAAGCACGTCTCCCGGTCCGAGCGAGGCAAGGAAAGGCGTTCCGGTCGGATCCACGACTCAAGCCGGTCGAGCGAACCGCGGGAACCGGACAAACGGGTCGGACCGGTGAGCCGGACGGACCGGCGGGTGGATCGGCGAGCCGGACGGACCGCTACATCGAGTCAGGCCACGTCTCGAAGCCGAACCGTGTTGCTGGACTCGACCCACGCGAGCGGGTTATCCGGATCGAAAAGCACGACGTTGCCCCCGTCCTCATAGGCCTCGACGTCGGTCACGCCTGCTTGACCGTCCGAGCGCTGCCTCTCGTCCGCATTGGGGGTGGACGTCATGGAACGTGCTAAGATGTACCACAATATATGCCTTTCCGTCGGCGAGGTCGGAGTTCGAACCCGGACCGGCCGGACGCGCCCCTCCCGAATGGTCGACCTTTTTAGCCGGGTGCGACAAAGGCGGCGTATGACGCAGACGGGGCTCACCGAGTTCTCATCCGGCGGGGACGCCGCCACCGACGCGGGCGACGGCACCGACGACGGCCGGTCGGCGGAGGTCGTTCGCGAGGAGGCTCGCGTCGTGGCCGGCGGTGGCGGCGGCCACGTCAACGACGTGGTCGACGTCGACGACGCGAAGTTCCCCGACTCGACCGGAACCGTCGAGCTGGCGGTCACGCAGGTCGATTACGCCGTCGAGGGGCGCGGCAGCGACGAGTATCCCGTCGTCCACGTGTTCGGGCGCCGGCCGAACCCCGACGGCGAGGACGTCCGTGAACACCTCCGCGTGCTCGGCGTCGAGCCCTACTTCTACGTGCCGACGGCCGACCTCGAGCGCGACCCGGTCGAGGAGTACGACGTCGTGATCGGCACCCGAGAATCGGACGCCAACGACGTCGCCTACGAGAGCATCCGCGGCGAGCCGCTCACCCGGATCGTCACGCGCACGCCGCGTGACGTCGGAAACATCCGTGACGACTTCGAGACGACCTTCGAGGCCGACATCCTGTTCCCGAACCGCTTTCTGATCGACAACGGGATCGCCGGCGGGCTTCGGGTCGAGGAGCGGCGGCTCGAGGACGGCCGGATCCAGGTCGCAGAGAACCACCTCGAACCGGCCGCCGTCGAGGCCGACGTCCGGGTGAACACCTTCGACATCGAGGTCGACGACCGGCGAGGATTCCCGGAGGACGGTGAGGAACCGATCGTCTGTCTGACCAGCCACGACTCCTACGACGACGAGTACGTCGTCTGGCTCTACGAGGCTCCCGGGGGTGACGCGTCGCCGCCCGAGGATCTACCGGAGTACGAGGGGATCGAGGACGGCGGCATCGACGCCCGCGTCGAGTCCTTCGAGACCGAGGAGGCGATGCTGGCGGCGTTCATCGACTACCTCCGCGAGACCGACCCCGACGTCCTCTGCGGGTGGAACTTCGAGGACTTCGACGCGCCCTACCTCCTCGATCGGCTGGAACGGCTCGATTCCCGGACCGACCACGACCTCTCGGTCGACCGGCTCTCGCGGATCGGCGAGGTCTGGCGATCGGGCTGGGGCGGCCCGGACATCAAGGGGCGGGTCGTCTTCGACCTGCTGTACGCCTACAAGCGCACGCAGTTCACGGAGCTCGAGTCCTACCGGCTCGACGCCGTCGGGGAGACGGAACTCGACGTCGGCAAGGAACGATACGCCGGCGACATCGGAGACCTGTGGGAGCAGGACCCGGAACGGCTGCTCGAGTACAACCTTCGTGACGTCGAGCTCTGCGTGGAGATCGACCGCAAGCAGAACCTGATCGACTTCTGGAACGAGGTGAAGAAGTTCGTCGGCTGCAAGCTCGAGGACGCGCCCACGCCCGGCGACGCGGTCGACGTCTACGTCCTGCACAAGGCCCACGGCAAGTTCGCGCTCCCGACGAAGGGCCAACAGGAGTCCGAGGAGTTCGAGGGCGGCGCCGTCTTCGACCCGATCTCCGGCGTCAAGGAGATGGTGACCGTACTCGATCTGAAATCACTCTACCCGATGTGCATGGTGACGATCAACGCGGGCCCGGAGACGAAAGTCGATCCCGACGAGTACGACGGCGAGACGTACCTGGCGCCCAACGGGACCCACTTCCGCAAGGAGCCGGACGGCATTATGCGCGAGATGGTCGACGAACTGCTCTCCGAGCGCGAACGGAAGAAGGAGCTCCGAAACGACCACGATCCGGGCACCCAGCCGTACGAGCAGTACGACCGACAGCAGGCAGCTGTCAAGGTTATTATGAACTGTTTCACGCCGGACACCGACGTCCTCACGCCGGACGGCGTACGGTCGATCACGGACCTCGAGGTCGGCGACGAGGTGTACTCGCTCGATCCGGAGACGGAGGAAATGGAAGTCAAGAGCGTCGAGGAGACCCACGCGTATCCGGAGTATCGCGGCGAGCTCGTGGACATCGAGACTTCCAACATCGACTTTCGGGTCACGCCGAACCACCGGATGCTCGTCCGGAAGAACGAGACGAACGGGATCACCGAAGACGGCTACGAGTTCGTCGAGGCCGGCGACCTCGATCGGGCGACGAACTACGAGCTCCCGCACGGCTGGGACGGGCCTGACGGCGATCGGATCGAGGAGGTGGATCTCACGGAACTGATCACCGGCGAGTACGAGGTGTGGGTCCGGCCGGAAGTACACGGACATACCTTCACCGCCGAGCTCGGCTGGACGCCCCGGCGCGTCCCGAAGGCCGACCTCGGGCAGGTCGGCTACGTCTTTACTGCCGAGGAGTTCGAGGACCACCGTGAGTACGTCGAGTCGGTCTGTGAGACGAGTTTCATCCACCGCGAATCCGGGCGGAAGTGGGTCCCACGGACCTACGACGGCGACGACTTCCTCGACCTGTTGGCGTGGTACATCACGGAGGGGAACGTCTACACGTCCGAGGAGAAGACGTTCGGGAACCACCACCGCGGATCCGCGACGACGGTGAAGATCGCCCAGAACGCGATCCCGGACGGCGGCGGCCATCACGCAGGGATCGGCGACCTCCTCGACGGGATGGGGCTCGACTGCTACGTCGACGACCGCGCACATCAGTTCACGTCACTGCTCCTCGGGGAGCTGCTTCGAGAACGCTGTGGCGGGGACAGCTTCGACAAGCGGATCCCCGAGTTCGTCTTCGAGGCGACCGGCGAACAGAAGCGGCGATTCCTGGAGACGCTCATCGACGGCGACGGAGATAGACAGTCCAACTCCTGGCGGTATACGACCTCGAGCGACCGGCTTCGGGACGACGTTCTCAGGCTCTGTGCGCACCTGGGGTTGACCGCGAAGTACGCGCGAGACAGCGGGAGTTGGCGGATCTACGTGGGCGAAGACACGAAGAACACGCTCCGGATGCACCGGAGCGGGTCGACGAGCCAGGCCGAGGAGGGCGTCTACTGCGTCACCGTTGCCGACAACCACACGCTGCTTGCCGGGCGCAACGGAACGTTCCAGTTCGTCGGTCAGTCGCTGTACGGCGTCACGGGATGGGATCGATTCCGACTCTACGACAAGGAGGGCGCAGCGGCCGTGACGGCGACGGGCCGTGAGGTGATCTCCTTCACCGAGGAGGCGGCGTCGGAAATTGATATGGAAGTGACATATGGGGACACTGACAGCGTTATGTTGGAGCTCGGACAGGAAACCGGAGTCGAGTCCGCCATCGAGCAGTCGTTCGCGATCGAGGACCACATCAACGGCCGATACGACGACTTCGCGCGCGAGGAGTTGAACGCGGAGATGCACCGCTTCCAGATCGAGTTCGAGAAGCTCTACCGGCGCTTCTTCCAGGCGGGACGCAAGAAGCGGTACGCGGGTCACATCGTCTGGAAGGAGGGGAAGGACGTCGACGACATCGACATCACCGGCTTCGAGTACAAGCGCTCGGACATCGCGCCGATCACGAAGGAGGTGCAAAAGCGCGTCATCGAGACGATCGTCACCGGTGACGACATCGAGGAGGACATGGCGGAGGTGAAGACGTACCTCTCGGACGTCATCGACGACTTCCTCTCCGGGGAGGTGGATCTCGAGGAGATCGGCATCCCGGGCGGGATCGGGAAGCGTCTGGACGCCTACGAGACGGACACCGCGCAGGTCCGCGGGGCGAAATACGCCAACCTGCTGCTCGACACGAACTTCGATCGGGGATCCAAGCCGAAGCGGCTCTACCTCGAGAAGGTTCACCCGGACTTCTGGCGGCGGATCGAGGACGAACGGGGGCTCGATCCCCACACCGATCCGTTGTACGGCGAGTTCAAACGCGATCCGGACGTGATCTGCTATGAGTACGCCGACGAGATCCCCGAGGAGTTCTCCATCGACTGGGAGCTGATGCTCGAGAAGACGCTGAAGGGACCGATATCACGAGTGATCGAGGCGCTCGGGATGAGCTGGGATGAGATCAAAACCGGACAGGAGCAGAGCGGCCTCGGTCAATTCATGTGAGGTGAGGGGCCGATCCCGACCGCTGATCCACACGGTTTTTCGTTTCGAAAAGAAAATTTTCTCTTGACACCCGTTTGCACGGGGGAATCCGTAACCATTAACCGCGGTAGCGACCAGTATTCACGTACGAGGAATCAATATAGCCATGGCAACTCTCGAGATCAACAACCTCCACGCCGAAGTGGCCGAAGAGGGCGGAGAACACATCCTCCGTGGCGTCGACCTGGAGGTCGCCTCCGGGGAGATCCACGCGCTGATGGGGCCGAACGGCTCCGGCAAGTCGACGACCGCGAAGGTCATCGCCGGACATCCGGCCTACGAGGTCACCGACGGCGAGATCATCCTTCACCTCGACGAGGACGACGTCGACGACGTCGATGTCGAACTCGACGAGGAGGACTATCGGTGGAACCTCCTGGAGCTGGAGCCCAACGAGCGCGCCGCGCTCGGCATCTTCCTCGGATTCCAGTATCCGGCGGAGATCGAGGGCGTCACCATGACGAACTTCCTCCGGCAGGCGCTCAACGCGAAACACGATGAGCGCGAGGAGCTCTTCGCGGGCGAGGACGAGGCCGACGCGGACGGCGAGGACGAGGACGCGGGCTACGAGACCTCCCCGATGGAGGGGCCCGCGGACGACGGCGAGATCGGCGTCGCCGAGTTCCAGGAGCTGCTCACGGAGAAGATGGACCTGCTCGACATGGACGAGAAGTTCATGCAGCGGTACCTCAACGCCGGGTTCTCCGGCGGCGAGAAGAAGCAGAACGAGGTCCTGCAGGCCGCCCTGCTGGAGCCGGCGATCGCGGTCCTCGACGAGATCGACTCGGGGCTCGACATCGACCGCCTCCAGGACGTCTCCGAGGGGATCAACGCGCTTCGCGACGAACAGGGAACCGGCATCCTCCAGATCACCCACTACCAGCGCATCCTCGACTACGTCGAGCCCGACCACGTGCACGTGATGCTCGACGGCAAGATCGCCAAAAGCGGCGGCGCCGAGCTGGCGACCGAGCTCGAGGACGAGGGGTACGACTGGGTCCGCGAGGAAGCCTACGAGGCGGCGTAACGTCTCGTGATTACGCATACACCTATCCGACAGGAGACGTAACCAACACACAATGAGTTCAGAAGACCTGCAAGACACCGACACCGAAGCCCGCTTCGAGTTCAAGAAGGAACAGAAGTCGGCCTTCCAGGCGGAGAAGGGGCTCACCGAGGAGACCATCCGCCTCATCTCGGAGGACAAGGACGAACCGGAGTGGATGCTCCAGCGGCGCCTTCGCGCGCTCGAGCAGTTCCACGAGATGCCGATGCCGACCGACTGGCCCGGACAGCCGGACCTCTCGGAGGTCGACGTCGACGAGATCATCCCGTACATCCGGCCGGACGTGGACGTCCGGGCCGGCGTGGACGACTGGACGGAGCTGCCCGACGACATCAAGGACACCTTCGACAAGCTCGGCATTCCGGAGGCCGAGAAGAACGCCCTCTCGGGCGTCGGCGCCCAGTACGAGTCCGAGGTCGTCTACCAGAACATGCGCGACCGATGGGAGGAGAAGGGCGTCATCTTCTGCAATATGGACAAGGCCGTCCAGGAACACGAGGAGCTCGTCCGCGAGCACTTCATGACGAAGTGCGTCCCGCCGTCGGACAACAAGTTCGCCGCGCTCCACGGGGCGATCTGGTCGGGCGGATCGTTCGTCTACGTGCCAGAGGACACGACCGTCGATATGCCCGTCCAGGCGTACTTCCGGATGAACTCCGAGGGGATGGGCCAGTTCGAGCACACGCTCATCATCGCCGAGGAGAGCTCCGAGGTCCACTACATCGAGGGCTGCTCGGCGCCGAAGTACTCGGCGTTCAACCTCCACTCCGGCGGCGTCGAGGTGTTCGTCGGCGAGGACGCCCACGTCCAGTACTCGACCGTGCAGAACTGGTCGAAGAACACCTACAACCTGAACACCAAACGCGCCATCGTCGAGGAGAACGGCCGGATGGAGTGGATCTCCGGATCGATGGGGTCGAAGGCGACGATGCTGTACCCGTCGACGATCCTGAAGGGCCGCGGCGCCTCCGACAACCACATCACGATCGCCTTCGCGGGCGAGGGCCAGGACATCGACACCGGCGCGAAGGTCTACCACAACGCGCCGAACACCAAATCCACGATCGAGTCGAAGTCGATCTCCAAGGACGGCGGCCGGACGAACTACCGCGGGCTCGTCCACATCGCCGACGGAGCCGAGGGCTCCTCGACCGCCGTCGAGTGTGACGCGCTGATGTTCGACAACGAGTCCACCTCCGACACGATGCCGTACATGGAGATCAACGAATCGACCGTCGACGTCGCCCACGAGGCGACCGTCGGGAAGATCGGCGACGAGGACATCTTCTACCTCCAGTCGCGCGGTCTCGACGACGACGACGCCAAGCAGATGATCGTCTCGGGCTTCATCGAGCCGATCACGGAGGAGCTGCCCATCGAGTACGCCGTCGAGCTGAACCGACTGGTGGAACTCGAGATGGAGGGTTCACTCGGATAACATGAGCACGCAGGTACTCGACAGCCTCTCGGAGGACACGGTCAGACGCATCGCCGAGGAACGTGACGAGCCCGACTGGCTCCTCGAAACGCGGTTGGACGCGCTCGAGGCGCTCGATGAGCTCGATCTGCCGGACGTCATTCAGACGCCCGGCCGCCGCTGGACGAACCTCGAGGCGCTCGATTTCGAATCGTTGGTCGATCCGCTCGATCAGGCCGACGTCACCGAGCGCGACGGCGAGGACGACGTCGTCGTCCTCCCCTTCACGGAGGCGTTCGCGGAGTACGGCGACGTCATCGAGGCGAACTTCGGGTCCGTCCTGGATCCACAGGAGAACTATCTCACCGCGCTCTCGGTCGCGCTGTTCACGACCGGGACGTTCGTCTACGTCCCCGCCGGCGTCGACGCCGAGGACGTGACGATCCGGGCGGAGATGAACTCCCGGTCGCTGTTCAGTCAGACGCTCGTCGTCACCGAGGAATCCTCGTCGGTCACGATCCTCGAGGGGATCGAATCCGGTACGGACGCCGCGGCGGACGCGAGTCCGGCCGACGCCGACCGGTACTTCTCGAACCTGGTCGAGGTCGTCGCCGGCGAGAACGCCTACGTCCAGTACGGCTCGCTGCAGAACCTGGCGGCGGACACCTACACGTACACGCTCAAGCGCGGCGCGACGGACACCTACTCGACTATCAACTGGATCGAAGGGAATCTCGGGTCCGCGCTCACCCGGTCGGACGTCGAGACGGAGCTCGACGGCGACGATTCGGAGACCCAGATCGTCGGCGCCTTCTTCGGGCACGGCGACCAGCACCTCGATCTCAACGCGCGCGTCTGGCACAACGCCGAGAACACGACCGCCGACCTCGTCACGCGCGGCGTGCTCGACGAGGAGGCCCGGTCGGTCTACGAGGGCGTCCAGGACGTCGGCCGCGAGGCCTGGAACACCTCCTCCTACCAGCGGGAGAACACGCTGATGCTGTCGGACGACGCCGAGGCGGACGCGTCCCCGAAGCTCATCATCCACAACCACGACACCGAGGCGTCCCACTCGGCGACCGTGGGACAGGTGGATGCCGAGGAGCTGTTCTACATGGAGAGCCGCTCCATCGACGAGGAGACCGCGCGGAACATGCTCGTCGAGGGCTTCTTCGTGCCCGTCTTCGAGGAGATCCGCGTCGACGAGTTCCGCGACGACCTCGAGGACCTCGTGCAGGCGCGGCTGCGGTAGGCGCGGCTCGGACCCCCCGGTTCGGAACGCACCGCGTCGCTGGCCCGCCGCTTCGGTTGGGGATTCGGCCCGGTTCGAGGGGAACTTCTTAAGTCGGTCACCACCTGAGAGACGTGTATGCGACCGGTATCGCCGATCGGGGGTGTTCGATGAGCGTCGGAAACCGGATCACCTCCGACGATCAGCTCGCGCGCCTCCTCCAGATCGGAATCGTTCTCGAGGAGGTCGTCGAAGCGCGCGCGTACCACCACTACTCGAGCCTGGACGCGGAGCTCGACGCGGAGGTCGAGGACCTGCTGGAACACGCCGCCGAGGAGTCGGCCGACCACCGGCGACGACTCGAGGACCTCATCGAGGACCTCGGCGTCGAGAGCGTTCCCTTCGACGAGATCGAGGGGTTGGTCGAGGCCCGCTACGGGCGGACCCAGCCCGACGACTTCGACGGCGTGCTCTACGACGCGCTCTGTAACGAGGAGACGGCCTACAAGTTCTACGACGACCTCATCGAGGCGATCGAAGCCTCGGACGCCGAGTTCTCGGTCGACCGCGAGGAACTGATCGCGACGCTGTCGGCGATCCGCGAGGAGGAGGCCGAGGGCGTCGAGGAGGTCACGGCGATCATGGAGGAACGATGAGGGAGACGAGAGCCCACACCGACGACCGACCGACCGCGACGATCCAGGAGGGTCAGCCGTGAACACCGCCGACCAGTATCTCAAGACGATCTACCTGATCCAGAACCAGGAGGACGGGCCGGCCTCGACGGGGTCGATCGCCGACGCCCTCGACGTGAGTCCCGCCAGCGCGAACGAGATGATCGGCAAGCTCGAGGAGCGCGGTCTGGCGGACCACGAGAAGTACAAGGGCGTGAAGCTCTCCGAGGAGGGGATCGTCCGCGCCCGGGACGCGCTCCAGACCTACTGCATCATCGAGCGCTTCCTCGCGAACGTGCTCGGGGTCGAGGAGTTCCGCGCCGAGGCGCGCCAGCTGGAGGCCGTGATCGACGATACCGTCGCGGATCGGCTCGATACGATCATCGACCGGGAGCCCGAGTGTCCGGACTGCTTCGACGCGGAGGCGGACGCCTGTGCCTGCCTCGAGGCGGCCTTCGAGGGCGCGGACTGAGGCGACCGGCCGCGATCGATCTTCCCACCTATTTAACGCCTACACCGAGCTACGTTCGTGTATGGCTGAGGCCAGAGGCGCCAGTTCGAACCGAGCTGGAGAAGTCGCAGAGAACATCGTGAGTACGAAACTCCTCCGTCTCGGATACAACGTCGCAGAGCCACGGATCCCCTGCCCGTATGACGTGATCGCCGATTTGGATGACCAGCTCGTGAAGGTGCAAGTAAAACGGGGATTTGATGATTCAAGCCGGGACGAGACTCTTCGTGTTAATCTGCTTGGCTCGATTCATAAAGGCGGTACGGAGTACAAAAGCGTCAAATATCAGCCGGACGAAGTCGACTCGTTCGCAATATACGATCCCATACAGGACGAAGTATACTGGCTTTGGTTCGACGAGGCGCCGTCCACGGAACTCCGGCGAAAATATACATCGTTAAGGCGTCATAGGATCGAACAAAAATTGTAGTCTCATAGTCCCGTGGTGTAGCTGGCCAATCATATGGGCCTTTGGAGCCCATGACGGCGGTTCGAATCCGCCCGGGACTATCCCATCCTCTATTTGTAGTCCAGACCCACAGCGATCAGCCACGCGCACCCGACTCGCATCGTCCGGTATGGACGGACGGCGCTCACGCAGCCACACGCGAAGCGAGTACTCACGGCCACGGATGTGCGACGTAGTTCCATCCTGTGCCGTCGGTCAACCGCGTGCGGATCAGATTCCGCTCCACGGCATTCGCGACCGTGGGCGTCACGAGCGGAATCTCGTCATCTTCGGTCGGATTATGGGCATCGATTACATCCTCAAGGAATTCCCAGCCCTCCGATCGCGCCGCCTCGTCGAGGGCGTCACTGATGCGCTCGTGGTACGGCCAGAACACGTCCCGATACGTATCGCCACTTTGGTTCCCCGAGCACCGATTTGCGGTGCGGCGTGACGACGCCTACCGTTACATCTATTGTGCATCGTAACGTACTGGATCGTAACGATGAAGACGGTCACCACGCGCATCCCGAAAGACGACGAGGAGGCACTCGCCGAACTGGAAGCGGAGATGAGTGCCGATCGCTCGGAAGTGCTTCGTCGCCTCATCCGACAGGGCCTGGATGACTGGCGCACGGAACGGGCACTCGACCAGCTTCGAGACCATACCATTACGCTCCGAAAAGCAGCCGAACTGGCGGACGTCTCCTACGTCGAGATACTGACGCTCGCCGCCGAAGAGGGCATCGACGTCGGGTACACGACCGACGACCTCGAACGCGACCTCGACCGCATCTAATGGTCGTCGTAGGCTCGTCCGCGCTGATTCCGCTCGCGTGGGTCAGTCGACTCGACCTCGTCTCGACTACGTTCGACGAGATTCGAACGACCGAGGACGTCCGCGAGGAAGTCCTCACCGAGGGCAAGCGCGGCACGGCGACCCTCGACGAGTTTCTGGCGGACGTGACCGTTCACGACACGCCGATCCGGGCCGCTGAGGTGGCGTCGATGGAGGGGATCGCGGTGGCCGACGCGTCCGTGATCCTGCTGGCGGACGACGACGAGGAAGTTCTCCTCGCCAACGACAAAGGGTTGATCGAGGTCGCCCGGAGCCACGGGGTTGAGTGCTGGTGGGTGACGACGCTGTTGCTCAGTTGTACCAAAGGTGGGGTGGTGACAGCGGATGAGGCGGTCGATCTCCTCTACGACCTCGTGGACGAGGGGATGAACCTCCACCCGCAGGTCTACGCGCAGGTGCAGAAGAAACTCCGAGAACTCGGGGACTGATTCGGAGCACTCGACAGCCGGAGTGACGCACTCAACAGATTGCAAGCGGTACCCCGCTACCGCCTCAGTCGCCCTGGACGGTCCGTTGGATGTCCTCGACGACCTCGGGGTTGCGCAGGGTGCTCGTGTTGCCGAGTTCCTCGTCGTTCGCGATGTTCTCGAGGAGGCGGCGCATGATCTTCCCGGAGCGCGTCTTGGGGAGCTCGGGCGTGAAGATCACCTGCTCGGGCTTGGCGATCGGGCCGATCGCCTCGTTGACGCCGTCGATGATTCGCTGGCGAAGGTCGTCGGTCTCCTCGTAGCCCTCCTCGGTGATGACGTAGGCGTAGACGGCCTCGCCCTTGATGTCGTGGTCGCCGCCGACGACGGCGGCCTCGGCGACGCCCTCGACGCCGACGATCGCCGACTCGATCTCCATCGTGCCCAGCCGGTGGCCGGAGACGTTGATCACGTCGTCGACGCGGCCGAGAACGGTGATGTAGCCGTCGTCGTCGATCTTCGCGCCGTCCTCGGGGAAGTAGACCCAGTCGTCGGGGTCGTCGCTGTCGACGTCGGAGTACTCGGCCCAGTACTCGTCGATGTAGCGCTCGTCGTTGTTATAGAGGGTGCGCAGCATTCCCGGCCAGGGTTTTTGAACGGTGAGGTAGCCGGCCTCGCCCGCACCGATCTCCTCGCCGGCGGTGTCGACGATCCGGACGTCGAGTCCCGGCAGCGGCGGCCCGGCGGATCCGGGCTTCATGTCGCCGATCCCGGGCAGCGTGGTGATCATCATCCCGCCCGTTTCGGTCTGCCACCAGGTATCGACGATCGGACACTCCTCGCCGCCGATGTGCTTGTAGTACCACTTCCACGCGCGCGGGTTGATGGGCTCGCCGACGGTGCCGAGCAGCCGGAGGCTCGAGAGGTCGTGGTCGGCAGGGTACTCCTCGCCCCACTTCATAAACGCCCGGATCGCCGTCGGGGCAGTGTACAGCTGGGTCGCCTCGTACTCCTCGATGATCTCCCAGAGCCGGTCGCGGTCGGGGTGGTCCGGCGTGCCCTCGTACATCATCGTCGTCGTCCCGAGCGCGAGGGGCCCGTAGACGATGTAGGAGTGGCCGGTTATCCACCCGATGTCGGCCGAACAGAAGTAGGTGTCCTCCGGCTTGACGTCGAGGACCGCCTGCGAGGTCCAGCTCGCCCACGCCAGGTAGCCGCCGGTCGTGTGCTTGACGCCCTTCGGCTTGCCCGTCGTTCCGGAGGTGTACATCAGGAACAGCATGTCCTCCGCGTCCCGCGTGACGGGCTCGACCGTGTCGCCCTCGTGGCCGGCGAGCAGGTCGTCGTAGGTCGTCTGGTCGGCTGCCAGGTCGTGGTCGAAGCCATCGCCGTTGGCCGCGAGCCGCTCGACGATCACGCTCTCGGTGTCGTGATCGACGTCAGCGAGCCCCTCGGTGGCCTTCGAGAGGTGGTCGAGGGGGTCGCCGCGCCGGTAGTAGCCGTCGCAGGTGACGAGGTACTCGGAGTCGGCGGCGTTCATCCGGGTCGCGAGCGCGTCCGCGGAGAACCCCGCGAAGACGACGCTGTGCGGGGCGCCGATCCGGGCGCAGGCCAGCATCACGATCGGCAGCTCCGGGATCATCGGCATGTACAGCGTGACGACGTCGTCCTCGCCGACGCCGAGATCGCGGAGCGCCGCGGCGGCCTCGTTGACCTCGCGGTGGAGCTCCTCGTAGGTGTAGGTTCGATTTGCCTCGTCGACCGGCTCGCCGACCCACTCGATGGCCGCCTCGTCGCCGCGCTCGGCGAGGTGTCGGTCGAGACAGTTGGCCGAGGCGTTCAGCTTCCCGCCGGTGAACCACTCATAGAAGGGCGGCGAGTCGTCGTCGAGCACCCGATCGTACGGCTCCTCCCACTCCAGGAGGTCGGCGGCGGCCTCCCAGCAGTCCGGCCAGTTCTCCTCGAACTCCTCGTAGATCGCCGGGTCGGTCACGTTCGCCTGGTCGACGAACGACGCGGGCGGTTCGAACACGTCCTGTTCGGCGAGCCGCGCTTCCAGTTCCGGTCCCTCGTCCGAGTCTGACATACGTGTCGATGATTCGCACCATCCGCTATAAACGTGTGGTACTTCCGCTCGTGGCTTCGGTTGGCATATACGAAAATCGTTTATGGAGTCGGCCCGAACCGATCTCGTTTCGGCGGCCGTTCTCAGCCGAAGTTTTCGACCTTCGCGCCGTCGACCCCCGATCCGGTCGCCTCGAGGGCTGCCTCGACGTCCTCGATGAACGAGGCGAACCCGTACACGAATACCTGTTCATCTGGATCGGCCGTGACGACGTCGGTCACCGCGTCGGCGAGGTCGGCGGTACCGTTCTCGAGGAGTCGAACCGTCGCGCCGCGATCCTCGAGATCGGCGAGCCGCTCCCGGTGTGCGGGCGCGTCGTCCCGGTAGACGATCGCCGCCTCGTTGCCGTCGGCGAGCGCTCGCTCGCCGATCCCGACCGCGGGGCCGATGCCGGGGCCGCCGGCAAGCACCACGACGCGACGCTCGCCCTCGTAGTGGTCGCTCCCGAAGGGTCCGCTCATCTGGAGCTCGTCGCCGGGCTCGAGCGAGGCGAGGTACGCGGAGAACGGTCCGCCCTCCTCGTGGTCGATCTCGATCGTCGTCTCGAAGGTCCCCTCGACGTCCGGCGAGGAGAGCGTGTAGAACCGCGAGTACTCCTCGCCGTCGACGGTTCCGGTGAGCTTGATGAACTGTCCGGGCTCGGCCTCGAACCCGTCGGGCGATTCGAACTCGACCGCGATCGTGTCCGTGCCGACCTCGTCGATCGACGCGATGACTACGGCTGCGTCCATACGTCCGGTTGCGCGTTGAGACACAAACCAGTTCCCGTCCCGGTCGACGCTGCGGGAACCGATGACGATGGAACCGGCAACGCGTTCGATGATTCGACAGTCGTCGAATTCCCGGGGTCGCAAAACTCGCCGATCCGATAGCGTCGGTTGACGTTTGGATATATATGAGTCTAAATACGGGTGGAAAATATTTGTTTGTGCTCTCATTTAGTATAATATGGTCGTTCGTACACCTTCACGCCGGGTCGCCTTTCAGAAGCCTTTTGATTGCTGCAAGAGAAGGACCGAAATAGTATGGTCGCGGACTTCAACTGGGCCATCGGCGGGGAAGCCGGCGATGGCATCGACTCGACGGGCAAGATCTTCGCCCAGGCGCTGTCTCGCTCGGGTCGGCACGTCTTCACCTCCAAGGACTTCGCCTCCCGGATCCGGGGCGGGTACACCGCCTACAAGGTGCGGACGTCCGTCGACAGGGTACAGAGCGTCGTCGACCGACTGGACGTACTGATCGCGTTAACCCCGCGAACGATCGAGGAGAACCTCCCGGAGCTCCACGAGGACTCGGTCATCATCTACGACGGCGAGCGGACCACGATGCAGAACGCCGAGATCCCCGAGGAGATGATCGGCCTCGACGTCCCGCTCAAGCGCCTCGCGGAGGAGGCCGGCGGGGCCATCATGCGCAACGTGGTCGCGCTCGGCGCCGCCTGCGAGGTCACCGACTTCCCGATCGAGAACCTCGATTCGGCACTCGAGAAACGGTTCAAGGACAAGGGGCAGAAGCTGGTCGAGAACAACCAGGAGGCCGCACGCGCCGGCCAATCCTACGTCGCCGAGGAGTTCGACCACGAGTTCGATTACGAGCTCGAGACGACCGACAACGACTACGTGCTCTTAAACGGCGACGAGGCGATCGGGATGGGCGCCATCGCGGCCGGCTGCCGGTTCTACTCCGGCTACCCGATCACGCCCGCGACGGACGTGATGGAGTACCTCACCGGCCGGATCGAACGATACGGCGGCCACGTCGTGCAGGCCGAGGACGAGCTCTCGGCGATCAATATGGCGCTCGGCGCCGCCCGCGGCGGCGCCCGGTCGATGACCGCGACTTCCGGGCCGGGGATCGACCTGATGACGGAGACGTTCGGCCTCGTCGCGACCTCCGAGACCCCGCTCGTCATCTGTAACGTGATGCGGTCGGGCCCCTCCACCGGGATGCCGACGAAACAGGAGCAGGGCGACCTGAACGGGATGCTCTACGGCGGCCACGGCGAGATCCCGCGGTTCGTCCTCGCGCCGACGACGATCGACGAGTGCTTCTGGAAGACGGTCGAGGCGTTCAACCTGGCCGAGAAGTACCAGACGCCGGTCTATCTCACTGCGGACCTCTCGCTTGCGGTCACCGAACAGACCTACGAACCGGACGCGTTCGACATGGACGCCGTCGAGGTCGACCGCGGCTTCCTCGTCGACGAGGAGACGATCGGCGACCACCAGACCGACGCCGAGCAGTTCAAGCCCCACGAGATCACCGACGACGGGATCTCCCCGCGTGCGTTCCCCGGAACGAGCGGCGGTGCCCACATGTCGACGGGGCTCGAACACGACGAACTCGGTCGCCGGACCGAGGAGCAGGACATGCGCGTCGAGCAGGTCGACAAGCGCAACCGGAAGGTCGAGACCGCCGAGGAACGCGAGGACTGGAACCCGCGCGAGTTCGGCGACCCCGAAGCCGACGCGCTCGTCGTCTCGTGGGGCTCGAACGAGGGGGCACTCATCGAGGCCCTCGAGATACTCGAGGCCGACGGCATCGACGTCCGCGTCATTTCGGTGCCGTACATCTTCCCCCGGCCGGACCTCACCGAGGACGTGCAGGCGGCCGAGGAGACGATCGTCGTCGAGTGTAACGCGACCGGACAGTTCGCGGACCTCGTCGAACACGACGTTCTCGAGCGCGTCGAGCGGATAAACAAGTACACGGGCGTGCGGTTCAAGGCCGACGAACTCGCACGTGACATCAAGGAGACCCTGGAGGCGTAACCAATGAGCTCAGACGTTCGATTCACCGACTTCAAATCCGACAAGCAGCCGACGTGGTGTCCCGGATGTGGCGACTTCGGCACGATGAACGGGATGATGAAGGCACTCGCTGAGACGGGCAACGATCCCGACAACACCTTCGTCGTGGCCGGGATCGGCTGTTCGGGCAAGATCGGGACGTACATGCGAAGCTACGCGCTCCACGGCGTTCACGGCCGCGCGCTCCCGGTGGGCACGGGCGTCAAGCTCGCGCGCCCCGACGTCGAGGTGATGGTCGCCGGCGGCGACGGCGACGGCTACTCCATCGGCGCCGGCCACTTCGTCCACGCCGTCCGCCGGAACGTGGACATGACCTACGTCGTGATGGACAACCGGATCTACGGGCTGACCAAGGGACAGGCCTCCCCGACCTCCCGGTCCGACTTCGAGACGTCGACGACTCCCGAGGGGCCGAAACAGCCGCCGGTCAACCCGCACGCGCTCGCGCTCGCCTCCGGAGCGAGCTTCATCGCCCAGTCGTTCTCCTCGGACGCGCTGCGCCACCAGGAGATCATCCAGGAGGCGATCGAACACGACGGGTTCGGCTTCGTCAACGTCTACTCGCCGTGCGTCACGTTCAACGACGTCGACACCTACGACTACTTCCGCGACTCGCTGGTCGACCTCGAGGAGACCGACCACGACCGCCACGACTACGACGACGCCAAGGAGGTCATCCTCGACGCGGATAAGGAGTATCAGGGCGTCATCTACCAGGACGAGAACTCGGTGCCGTACGCCGAACAGCACGGCATCGGCGCGGACATGTCCGACATCCCGGACGGCGCGCCGGAGGACGCCACGGACCTCGTCCGCGAGTTCTACTGAGCCGACGTCGGCCGACGTCGCCGATCGCCGATCGTCCCGCGGTGTCGGTGCCTGACCGCGTCCCGCCCGAGCGGCGCGTGATCGGACCCTCTCAACGCCGTTTTCGACCCTTTCGCGGGGACGAAAACCACGGGACGGCCGGGACGCATCAACAACACTCATTAGCGGCACGCGACACGTTCGGGTATGAGCGATCGCTTCGACGTGGTCATCGCCGGGGCCGGCCCAGCGGGCGCCCAGTGTGCCCGCGATCTCGCCGCGCGGGACTACGACGTCCTCGTTCTCGAGACGGAACCGGAGGCGGAGTTCCCGCGCCAGAGCAACAAATCCACCGCGGGAACCTTCCCGTCGATGATGGCCGCCTTCGGCGTCCCGGACGACGTCGTGATGCAGTTCACCGACTCGGTGGTTCTCGAGTCGCCCAACGATTTCTACGTCCAGAACCAGCCGGGTGCCGTCCTCGAGTTCGCGGAGTTCAAACGGTGGCTCGTCGCCGACGGACGCGAGCAGGGCGTCGAGTACCGGTTCGATTCCCGGGCGACCGCGCCGATCGAGTCGGACGGGTCGGTCGTCGGCGTCCGGTACGACGGGTCCGAGGAGGTGTTTGCCGACGTGGTCGTCGACGCGACCGGCCCCGCCGCGCCGCTGGCGAAGGCGCTGGACGTCTGTGACTTGCGTCGCGAGAACCAGGCGATCGGCATCGAGTGGGAGCTTGAAGGGATCGAGACGGACCATCCGGGCTACGCCGACCTCCACGACGCGATGATGCTGCGGCTCGACCACGACGTCGCGCCGGGTGGGTACTCGTGGATCTTCCACACCGGCGGGGATACCGCCAAGGTCGGAGTCTGTTACATCCAGAACGACCGCCACCGCGAGCACGCCGACGAGGACCTCACGATCGACGGGTACCTCGAGCGCTGGCTCGAGTCGGATCCGCGGTTCGCCGACGCCGAGAAGATCGAGGGGAAGATCCATCGTGGCTCCGCGCACATCCAGCAGCCGGCCGGGATGAGCACCGACGGCTTCGTCGCGATCGGGGATACGGTTCCCTCGATCGACCCCCTCTGGGGCGAGGGGATCCACAAGGGGATGAAGTCCGCCCGCGCGGCGGCGGCGGCGATCGACCGCTGTCTGAGCCCCGCCGAGTCGGACACCTCGGCCGCACAGCTATCGACCTACGACGACCTCTGGCACCGCGATGTCGCGCCGAAGGCCCGACAGCGGCTGTTGATGACCGAACTCCTCTATCTCGCCTCCAACGACCGATACGACCGCTTGATGCGTGACCTCCGGGCCACCGACGAGGACACCCTCGCACAGATCAACGGCGGGAACCTTGCCGCCTTCCCGAAGCTCCTCCATCTCGAGGACCTCTCGCTGCTTGCGACCTTCGGCAAGGAACGGTTCCTCGAGGGGTCGGCCCGCTGGACCGGCGGCGCCTGATCGGCCGACCCTCAACGGTCGCGCTCCGCCCCGCAACCTCTTTCTCGACCGCGTTCGTCGGCTCGGGTATGACGAACCTGACGCGGCACGGCGACGGATCACGCGCGGTGCCCACCCGCGACGGAATGGCGATGCTCGGATACGGAACCTGGAAGCTGGCCGACCGGGAGACGTGCGTCGACGCGATCACGACCGCGATCGAAACCGGGTATCGGCATCTCGACACGGCTCGGATGTACGACAACGAGACCTACGTCGGGGAGGCGATCGCGGACGCCGACGTCGACCGCGAGGAGGTGTTCCTCGCGACGAAGATCTGGCCGGACGACCTCGCCTACGGGGACGCGATCGACGCCGCCTACGACAGTCTGGAGAACCTGGACACCGACTACCTCGACCTGCTATACGTCCACTGGCCGGCGAAGGCGTACGACCCGGCCGAGACGCTTGAGGCCTTCGACCGGCTCGTCGAGGAGGGGGTCACCGAGCGGATCGGCGTCTCCAATTTCACCCCCGAGCTGCTCGCGGACGCGTGCGACCGGACGACGGCGCCGATCTTCGCGAACCAGTTCGAGTGTCATCCCCTGCTCCCCCGGCGGCGCTGGCGTGAGGCGTGTGCCGACCACGGCGTCCATCCGGTGGCGTACGCCCCGATCGCGCGCCAGGAGGTCTTCGAGGAGTCGACGATCGTCGAGATCGCGGAGACACACGACGTCAGTCCGGCGCAGGTTTCGCTCGCCTGGCTCCGACAGCGCGACGTGACCGCCATCCCGAAGGCCGCGAGCGCGGACCACATCCGCGAGAACTGGGAATCGCTGTCGCTCGAGCTCGAGGAAGCGGAGCTGGCGGCGATCGACGGGATCGAAACGCGATCCCGGAAGGTCGACCCGTCATTTGCGCCCTGGAACTGACCGATCCGCAACCGTCCCGGCCCGACGGCGCTCGTCCGGCGGTGGGGCGCCGAGCGCGTCCATCGTCGAACCGTCCGGCGGCGGCCGTCCCGAGGCACAAAGTTCACGTTACCTCACGCGTGAGTTGACGCCGATGGAACGACGGTCACCGGGGTTGATCGGCGCGGTCCGCATCGACGTCACCCGGCTACACGACACGTGGATGGAGGTGGCCTTCCCACGCCAGCTCGACGCCAGCAGCGTGCTCGGGAAGTGGAAGCCGGAGACGACGCCCCAGCGGATCGCCTACAAGCTGTGGGCGGCGATCGGGATTCCGCTCGTCCTGTTCGGCTACCCGCTGTTGCTCATCGGCTTCGCGACCCGGTATTACGCCACCCGACTCGACTCGGCGGTGGCGCGCATCGGCGTTCTCGGCGTCCTTCTCGTCGCGACGCTCGCCTGGGGCACGCTGACAGTCATCACGCGCCTCCAGCTCTCGACGGAGGCGTTCCTCGCCGTGGGGGCCGCCAGCGTGGTCGCGGTCGTCTCGGCGGGGCTGGCTGCGCTCTTCTCGAAGGTCGGCGGCCGGGTCACGAGCGTCCTCCTCGCGTATCCGTTCGCGATGACGGCGCTGTTCCTCCCGCCGGTGGTGGCCGCCCTCTTCACCCCCTCGCTCGGCGAGGTGATCTTCCCGAACAGCACCGAGCTCGCCGTCTGGATCCTCGACACGCTGTTGGCAGTCGGCGGGATCAACGACTGGCTGCGCGCCAACTTCACCCTCGAGGGCACCGGCTACGTCCTGATGTGGTTCGGGCTCGCGATCCCGACCGGCTGGCTGCTCGGCCTGCTCGTGGCGCTGGCGGACGTGATTCGGCCCAAGCCGGCCGACTAACTGTTCCCCGAGCCGTCGCCCTCGGTCCCGTCGGCGTATCGGTCGCGGGCGGACGTGAACGACAGCTCGGCTTGCTCGGCGCTGCGGCGACGCTCCCGTTCGGCGATCGCGTCCGGATCGGGGCTCGCGTCGTCGTCGATCCGGGCGATCGATCGATGGACCTTGGCGTGACACCACCGACAGAGCGAGACCGTGATCTCGTGGGGACCTGCCTCGGACGCGGTCGCGTCGCCGGTCGCGTTGCCGGTCCCGCCGTCCTCGCCGCCTTCGTCGTCCTCGCTGCCTTCGTCGTCCTCGCCGCCTTCGTCGTCCTCACTAGCTCTGTCGTCCGTGCCGCCCTCGTCGGCGGCGGAAGTTCCGATCCCGGGTTCGCTTCCGGCGTACTGCAGGTGATGTTCCTCGATCAACGGGTGGGTCGGCTCGTGCGCCAGTCGAAGCGACTCCAGTCCGCACCGAAGACAGGCACGGCCGTCGGTCGTCGACCGGTACCGGGGACACGCGGCCCAGTTCCCGTCCTCGCCGACGTGACAGGCGTATCCATCGCGCCGTCGCTCGGCGGCGAACGCCGGGTCCGCGCCCGCATGCTCGAGCGCGTACCGACACCGTCCGTCGTCGGTCAGGTGGTCACAGATCCCGGCGACGTCGTAGGGGTCGTCGACCCCCACGGGCGTTCCGTTCGGGGTCCGCTCCATACGCACGCTGGGGTCCAGCGATGGAAAAACGCACCGTCGATGGTAACCGGGACGTCGCCGAGCGGCTAGTGCCGCACGATCGACACCGTGACCGCGTATAACGCGCCGCAGTCACAGCGAACCCTGACGTTCGGCTCGGCCTCGTCGGAGACGTATTCGATGGTCGATCCACACGTCGTACACTCGAGTCCGATCTCCATTTGGGTATCCCACACACGCAGTGCTTGCCCCGTCGGAAACGCCGATGGATCGGGCAAGAGACGGGATATACCGTGTCAACACGCCACATCTTTACCCTCGCGTCGATAACCCTCGACCGCTCCCACCGTGGGGGCCGTTCGAGAGGGAGCGCTGAAGCTTGGTGGGCTCCGTTCCCTCTCGCGCACCTGTCGTGCGCACGACCGAATTCTTCGCACAGCATTAAGAAGCTACGGGCCGGATTATCGATACGGATATCGGGCTCCCGATCCGGGACGGGGGATCGGTCCGGATTCACCGATGGCCGCTCCAACGACGTACGTCGACGTTCATCTGGCGTTTCTCCTGCCGCCGATCGTCGGTCTCGGCCTCCTCGCGTCTCGCCGATCGCTGCTCGACCGGCGGTTCCTCGGCGGGCTCGCGGTCCTGATCGCCCTGGCGGTCGGCTACACGACGCCCTGGGACGCACGCCTGATCGCGATCGGGGTGTGGTGGTACGGAGAGGGGGCCGTGGGTCGACGGTTCCTCGGCGTTCCGGTCGGCGAGTACGCCTTCTTCGTGCTTCAACCGGTGCTGACGCTGCTGTGGGTGCGGTGGATCACGCGGAACGGGAACGGACCGACCCGCGGCGCGCCGAACGGACCGACCCGCGGCGCGCCGCGACCGTCTCCGGGCGTCCGCCTCATCGGACTCCTCTCGGGCGCGGCGGTCGCGGCGGTCGGCGGCTGGCTGGTGATCGCCGGGGCCGAAACGCGGCTCTACCTCGGCGCGATCCTCCTGTGGGCGGGGCCGGTCCTCGCGATCCAGTGGGCGTACGACTGGCCGAGCCTCCGTCGTCGCGGCCGAACGGTCGCGGTCGGCGTCCTCGTGCCGACCGGCTACCTCTGTCTGGTCGACCGGATCGCGATCGACGCGGGGATCTGGACGATCGCTCCGGACTACACGACCGGCCTCACGATCGGCGGATTACCGGTCGAGGAGGGGTTGTTCTTCCTCGTGACGAACTGCTTTCTCGTGCAGGGATACCTGTTGTACGACGATCTGATCGACCGCCGAACGGCGGACGGTGCCCGCCGATCGTCAGGTGCTGCACCCCGATCGACCGGCGCTACATCCCGATCGACGGACGCTCGAAAGGAGGCGTGACTCCATGGATGCCACGACGTCGCGGGTGTCGACCGGCAACGGGGCCGCCCCCACGGCTCACGCTCTGGCATACCTCGCGGTGGTCCCCGGCTGGATCGCCGCGGGCGTCCTGACGATCGCGTTCTCGTTCGGAGCGACGGTCCCGCCCCGCTACCGGTGGATCCCGCTTGCGGCGAGCGTTCTCGTGATCGGGTTCCCCCACGGGGCCGTCGACCACCTGATGGTCGCGCGGGTGCGGACGGGACGGGCTCCCGATCGAGCCCTGACGCGAGTCGGCATCGTTTACGCCGTCCTCGGCGGCGGCTACGCACTCGCGTGGTTTCTCGTCCCCCGCGTGGCGGTCGTCGCGTTCCTGCTGTTGACCGTCGTGCACTGGGGCACCGGCGAGCTGTATCCCCTGATCGGGATCGTCGGCGTCGACCATCTCGGGTCGTCGACCGTCCGGCTCGCGACGGCGGCGGTCCGGGGGACGCTCCCGATCCTCGTCCCGCTCATCGCCTTCCCGGACCGGTTTCTGACGGTCGTCTCGCTGCTTCTGGACCCGTTCCTCGGAACCTCGCCCGCGTGGCTCGACGCGCTCGCCGGAGGCCGGGCGCGCACCGCGCTCGCCGCGGTGGTGGGTGCGTCCATCGTCGTGACGCTCGCGGTCGGCGCGCGTCGCGCCCTGGCGCTTCGGGCTGATGCGACGTCCCGTGACGGCACACCGGCGACGGGCACCGACGCCGGAACGACGCGGCGGTCCGTCGCCATCGTCCGGCCCCGGACAGCGGTCGGCGGCTGGCTGCTCGACGCTGCCGAGACGCTGCTTTTGTGTGCGTTCTTCCTGACCGTCCCGCCGGTGTTGGCCGTCGGGACCTACTTCTGTCTCTGGCACTCGCTCCGGCACGTGGGACGGCTGCTCGCGCTCGACGAGCGCTCGAACGCCGACCTCGCCGCCGGCCGGGTCGGGCTGCCCCTGTGGCGGTTCGCCCGTGACGCCGCCCCGCTCACCGCGGGCGGCTTGCTCGTCGTCGCCGGACTGTTCCTCGCCGTTCCCCGTCGTCCCGGGACGCCGGTCGAGTCGATCGCGGTGTATCTCGTCGCGGTCGCCGTCCTGACGCTCCCCCACACGGTGATCGTGGCGTGGGCGGACCGGAAGCAGGGGCTCGTCGGTCGGTGGTCCGAGCGAGGGATCGGCGGGCGGTGGTCGTGAGCGAGGGACCGGCGGTCGGTGACTGCGGGCAGGGAATCCGCGGTCGGTGACTGCGGGCAGGGAATCCGCGGTCGCGAGCCCCGAGCCGCCCGACTCGACACGCTTTACACCCCGCGTTCACAACGACTGCCCAATGAGTACGCGGACCGCGACCGAGGAGCGAGCGGTCGTCATCGGACTCGAGGTGCACGTGCAGCTCGAGACGGACACGAAGATCTTCTGCGGCTGCTCGACCGAGGCCGCCGAGGACGAGGAGCCGAACACCCGGACCTGTCCGGTCTGCCTGGGCCTGCCCGGCGCCCTGCCGGTGCTCAACGAGGGCGCCGTCGAGGCCGCCGTCAAGATCGGCAAGGCGCTCGAGGCGGACATCCCCGAGCGGACGACCTTCCACCGGAAGAACTACTACTACCCGGACCTCCCGAAGAACTTCCAGATCACCCAGTACGACGCCCCCGTCTGCGCCGACGGCGAGCTCGAGGTCTCCGTCGAGGGCTCGCGTCGCACCATCGGGATCACCCGGGCGCATCTCGAGGAGGATCCCGGTAGCCTCCAGCACGCCGGCGGGTCGATCGACACCGCCGACCACACGCTCGTCGATTACAACCGCGCCGGCACGCCCCTCGTGGAGATCGTCACCGAGCCGGACTTCCGGTCGCCCGCGGAGACGCGCGCGTTCCTCGCGAAGCTCGAGGAGGTCCTCGAGTACCTCGGGGTCTTCGACGCGACCCGCGACGGCAGCCTTCGGGTGGACGCGAACGTGTCGCTCGTCCCGGGCGAGGCGGTCGCCGACGACGGCTCGATCACCGAGGACGCCCTCGCCGAGGCCAACCGCACCGAGGTGAAGAACATCTCGAGCCACAAGGGCGCCGAGAAGGCGCTCGCCTACGAGGTCACCCGCCAGCGGAACGCCCTGCGCCGGGGCCGGGCGGTCGACCAGGAGACGCGCCACTGGGACGAGTCCCGCGGCATCACCGTCTCGATGCGCTCGAAGGAGGCCGAGAAGGATTACCGCTACTTCCGTGAGGCCGATCTGCCCCCCCTGGAGGTGAGCGACTGGCGGGAGTCGATCCCGATCCCCGAGCTGCCCGATGCCCGCCGCGAGCGGTTCCGGGAGGAGTACGACCTCGACGCCGAGTCGGCCGACAAGCTCACCTCCCGGAAGGCGGTCGCGGACTTCTATGAGGACGTCGCCGACCGGTTCGACCCGGGCCTGGCGGCCACCTGGGTCGCCGACAACCTCCTCGGCGAGCTCAACTACCGCGACATGGCGATCGCCGACGTCGACGACCGGCTCGAGGAGTTCGCCCGCCTGATCGAGCTCGTCGACGCCGGCGAGCTCACGACGAAGAACGCCGAGGAGGTCGTGCTCCGTGGAATGTTGGACGACGGCGACGACCCCGACGCGATCGTCGAGCGCGAGGGGCTCGGCACGGCCGACACCGGCGAGGTCGCGGCCGCCGTCGCGGACGCGATCGACGACAACCCCGAGGCGGTCGCCGACTACAACGACGGCGACGAGGGCGCGATCAACTTCCTCGTCGGCCAGGTGATGCAGCGGACCGGCGGCTCCGCCGACCCCGGCGAGGTCAACGCGCTGCTTCGCGAGCAGCTGGACGAGTGATCCCGGCTCGGATACGCTGAGTCCGTAATCCCGATCCCGATACGCCGAGTCCGAAGCCCCGATCCCGATTTCCGATTCATTTATAAGTGTCTCCTCGCCGTCCCGAGGGGTATTTATAAATAGTTCCCGCGGTGGCTGGCCGCCGTTCCCGCTTCGCTCAGTCGTCGTCGATCGGGACGAGGTCAGGATCGGCGGCGTCCGAACCGTTCTCGCCCTCGAGGACGCCCTCCCGCCAGGTCCCGCGCAGGAACCACGCGAGCCCGATCCCGAACGAGATCACGGCCGCGGCGGCGTAGCCCCACCAGAGCCCGACGACGCCCCAGTCGAGCCCGGTGTAGGTGAGGCCGATCACGGGGATCGTGACGGTCCCGAACGCGAGAGCTGCGGCGAGCGGGACCCGGAATATCCATCGCGACAGCAGCGAGAGGACCATCGCGATCCGGGTGTCGCCCGCGCCGCGGAACGCGCCCTGCAGGACCATCAGGCCGCCGAAGAATCCCCACGAGAGCGCGATGACGCGGAGGAACACGACGCCCTCGGCGATCACGGCGGGCTCGTCGATGAACACGCCGATCGCGGCGTCCGGGAGCAGCCACACGGCGCCCCCGGCCGCAGTCAGGAGGGCCATCGTCGCCGCCGTGGCGACCATCGTCACTCGGTGAGCGCGGTCGGGCATCTCCGCGCCGAGGTTCTGTCCGACGCCGGTCGCGGTCGCCTGTCCGACCGCGCCCGAGACGGTCCAGGAGACGGACATCAGCCGGACGCCGATGCCGTAGGCCGCGGTGGCGACGGGGCCGAACCGGGCGACGAGCGCGGCCATCGCCACCGCGGCGAACGACCGCGCCCAGCCGTCCAGCGTCGCCGGGTAGCCGACGTCGACGAGCCGCCGCAGGATCGCGGGATCCGGCCTGAGGTCACGGGGATGCAGCTGGACGCCCCAGTCGCCACGAACGAGGACGTAGATCCCGATCGCGGCGGCGAAGAGCCGGGAAACGAACGTCGCCACCGCGGCCCCTCGCGTTCCCATTGCCGGGGCGGGCCCCCAGCCGAGCACGAGGAACGGGTCGATCACGATGTTGAGGCCGGCGGAGGCCGCCACGAGCCACATCGCGGTCTTGGTGTCGCCGGCGCCCTGCAGCGACGCGCGGAACGCGAAGAACAGGAACGTCAGGGGGAGCGCCGCGAGGATCACCTCGATGTACGCGAGCGACTCGACGAGCACCTGCCCGCGGGCGCCGATCCAGTAGAGCAGCCAGTGACGGCCGAGGAATCCGGCGACCGCGAGGACCGCCGAGACGACCGTCGCGAGCAGACACGTCTGGGCGACGATCCGGTCAGCCTGCCGGTCGTTGCCGGCCCCGACGTGCTGGGACACCAGTGCGATCGTCGCCGCGGTGACGCCCATCGCGGTCGAGACGAACATCCACGACAGCGGAAACATCAGCGAGACCGCCGCGACCGCCTCCGGGCTCACCCGGCCGACCCAGAACATGTCCGCGAGGTTGTACAGCGTCTGCAGCAGGTTCCCGAGCACGAGCGGCCAGGCCAGGGTGAACAGCCTGGGCGCGATCGGGCCCGACGTCATGTCCACGCGCGCGTCCTGGTTGGCCACGGGTCTCGCTCCGTCGATCGGATCGATCGGCGACCGTGTAGGTCTTGTGACTTGGTGGCGTGGTTTGATTCGGAACCGGCCGCGGACAACGCGCTTTTACTCGCCCCGATCCTGGGATCGGACATGGACTGTCGGCGGTGTGGCACGCCACTGGAGAAACCGGGGGACTACTGTCTCACCTGCAACACCGCCAACTGCGACGGCGTGGTCATCGAGTTCCGGCCCGATCGCGCCGAGGTGACGATGCTCGATGCGGACGACGTCGTCGGCCGGACGACGGTCACCACGACGCCCGAGCGCGAGGATCCCGGCGAGCGCGGCGTCGTACAGATCCGGAACTTCGCGGGGCGCGTCGCCGACGAGGTGCGTCGAAAGCGCCCCGAGACCGTCTACGCCGCCGGCGAGCGCGATCCCCTCCGGGAGGCGCGCGCGCAGCTTCACTACGAGTTCTACCGCGTCCCGGCGGCGGGACGCCGCGACGGCGACGGCCTCGTCGAGTGGGTCCGCGACCGGCGCGGGGAGCGCTCGCTCGCGGTCGTCGACGCCGCCCCCGGCGAGAAGATCGGCGGCACCCACTCGACGCTCATCGGCGGGCGGACCGGCCGGACCGCGATCCGGACGGTGGCCGAACACCCGCACGTCAAGAAGATCGTTCCCGGACCGATCGACGCCGGCGGCACGGGCTCGCGGACCGGCCTCCGCGCGAAGGCGACCCGCGCGGATACGAACGGGAACGTTCGGCTCCTCCTCCGCGACGGTTCGAGCGTCCAGGAGAACCGCGTCGTGACGACCGCGATGGACCGGGAGACCGGTGAGCGCGTCCGAGAGGACCTGAACGAGGCGCTCGTCGAGGCCGAACTCCGCGAGGCGTGAGCGCGGGGTCGCCCCCGGCGGTATCGGCGCTGCTCCCGAACCGGTTCACTCGAAGTAATCCGCGAGCCGCTCGGCCGCCTCCGTCGCCCGGGGCGTCACGAGCGCGAACCGGATCCACTCCTCGCGGGCGGTCCCGAACGTCTCGCCGGGCATCCCGGCCACGCCCGCCTCGTCGATCAGCCGTTTGACGTTCGCCATCGTCCCGGGGAAGCCGTCGAACCGCGCGAGCACGTAGAAGCCGCCGTCCGGCGTCGTGTACTCGGCGCCGGCGGCCTCCAGGGCGTCGGTGAACGCGTCGATCCGGTCGGCAAGCAGCTCGCGCGACGCCTCGAAGTACTCCCGACCCGTCGACTGCAACGCGTGGTGGACCGCGTACTGTGAGGGCGCGGGGCCGGTGACGTTGACGAGCATGTGGCGCGCCCGGAGGGAGTCGGCGTGTTCCGGCGGCGTGATCGCGTAGCCGACCCGGAAGCCGGTGATCGCCAGCGACTTCGAGAAGCCCCCGGTGACGATCCGGTTCGGGGAGTCGATCGCGAGGGCGCTCTCGAAGCGCCCGGAGTGGTCGAACCGGTCGTAGACCTCGTCGACGACGACGAGCGCGTCGTGTGCCTCGGCCAGCCGGACGACCTCGGCGACCGCCTCAGGATCGTAGACCGCGCCGGTCGGATTGTTCGGCGTGTTCACCATCACGAGCGCGGTCCGGTCGCTCATCGCCTCCCGGATCGCCGCGAGGTCGATGCCGCCGTCGCGGGCGGTCGGGACGAGCCGCTGGGTCCCGCCGAGCAGCTCGACCTTGCCGGGGTAGTACGGGTAGACCGGGTCGAGCAGGATCGCCTCGTCGCCCGCGTCGCGCTCGAACGCGCGCGCCATCGCGAGGTAGTTCGCCTCGCCGGTGCCGACCGTGACGACGACCTGGTCCGGGTCGACCCCTCGCCGCTCCGCGATCGCCTCCCGAAGCTCGGGGAGCCCGTCGCTGGCCGGGTACTGAAACGCCGCCGGATCGAGGCCGGCGTACTCCCGGAGCGCATCCCGGAGCGCCTGCGGAGGCTCCCAGTCCGGGTTCCCGCTCACCATATCGATGACGTCCCGGTCCGCGGTCGCCGCGTACTGCATCACGCGAAAGAATTGCGGCTCCTCGTAGTCCATGGGTGGCGATCGTCGCGGATCCCCGTGTGTGTTTCGTGATCGGTCGACGTGGACGGCAGCGTCCCTCTCTGCCGCCGGGAGTCGATCCTAGGGAAACAGCAGGTAGACGAACGCAACGTAGGCGCCGAGGAGGATCGCGCCGTCCGCTCGGGAGATCCATCGGCCGCGAAGCATCAAGGCGACGACCAGGAGGGTGAACGCGACGAGCGCGGGGAACTCGAAGGACCGTACCCCGACCGAGATCTCGACGGGCGTGATCACGGCGAGGACGCCGATCACGGCGAGGACGTTGTAGATGTTCGATCCGACGACGTTGCCCACGCTGAACTCGGCCTCCCCGCGGACCGCGGAGACGGCCGAGGCGGCGAGCTCGGGCAGCGAGGTGCCCAGCGCTAACACGGTGAGCCCGATGAACAGCTCGGAGAAGCCCGCAGCGATCAACAACCCCCGTCCACCGTCGATGAGCCAGCTGGAGCCGGCAAGCAGCGCGATCAACCCACCGACGATGTAGCCGACGTCGAGGAGAGCCGGGTCCGGCATCCGGTCACGCTCGGCCGCTGAGATGGACGCCTGGGTCCGTTGAATGCGCCGCAGGACGACCCAGGTGAACGCGACCAGCGCCGCGAGCAGCACGACGCCGTCGACCACACCCAGCCGTCCGTCGAGTCCGAGTCCCACGAGCAGGAGCGCGGCGAGGATCATGAAGGGGACGTGGCTTTTTAAGACGGTCTCGGTCACGTCCAGCGGCCGGATGAGCGCGGAGACGCCGAGCACGAGGCCGATGTTGGCCACGTTCGACCCGAGGATCGCGCCGAGGCCGATGTCCGTCGAGACGGTGACCGCTCCCACGAGCGTGACGAACAGCTCCGGGGTCGTCGTCGCGAACGCGACCACCGTCACGCCGACGGTCGAGGCGCGCAGGCCGAAGCCCAACGCGAGCTCGGCGGCACCCTTCACCAGCAGCTCCGCGCCGGCGTACAGCAGGGCGATCCCGGCCGCCAACAGCAACACGTCGACGATCGGCGCGGCGAGTGGCACGCCCGTCCCTTCCGGCACGGGCGGCAAAACGGCGTCGGTCCGGGCTGCGCGGTCGGCACCGACCGAACCGCGGCTTTTTGCTCCCCGCGCCGCCCATCCCGGTATGGACGTCTACGGACTGATCGGCAACCCGGTCGAGCACTCGCTGTCGCCGCCGCTGCACGAGGCGGCCTACGAGGAGCTGGGGATCGACGCGCGGTACGTCACCTTCGAACCCGCCCCCGATGCGGTGGGGAAGGCGATCGACGGCGCGGCCGCACTCGGCGTCAGCGGGCTCAACGTCACGATCCCGTTTAAACGGGACGTCGTCGAGCACGTGCGGACCGACGACCTCGCCGAGCGCATCGGCGCGGTGAACACGATCGACTTCGACCCCGGAACGAACGGCGGAAACGACGCGACGTCCGACGACGCCCGGTCCCGATCCGACGACACACGGCCCCGACCGCGGGGCTACAACACCGACGCGGCCGGCGTCCAGCGCGCCTTCGCCCACCACGACGTGGCGCTCGCGGACACGGACGCCCTCGTGGTCGGCGCCGGCGGGGCGGGCCGCGCCGCCGCGTTCGCGCTCGCCGACGCCGGCGCACGCGTCCATATCGCGAACCGGACCGCCGAGCGCGCGCGTTCGCTCGCCGAGGCGGTTCCGGACGCCACCGGGGGCGGGCTCGACACCCTTCCCGACCGCGTTCCGGCGGCGGACGTGCTCGTCAACGCGACCAGCGTCGGGATGGAATCGGACGAGACGCCGGTCGGCGCGGACCTGCTGCACGCCGACCTCGCCGTCCTCGACGCCGTCTACTCGCCGATCGAGACGCGGTTGCTCCGGGAGGCGGCCGCTGCCGGCGCGACGACGATCGACGGCGCGTGGATGCTGCTGTTCCAGGGCGTCGAGGCGTTCGAGATCTGGACCGGCCGGGACGCGCCGGTCGACGCGATGAACGAGGCGCTTCGGGCCGAGCTGGAGTGAGGACGACGGGCTTCCGCCCGCTACCTGATTCAAGGAGAAAGTCCCGCCGTTCACGGCGGACGTGAATCCGACAACTGGGGAACAACGTGTCACGTTTCCCGTTACTCAACGGTCAGCCGCGTCCGGTGGATCCACAGCGCACACGCGAGGGCCGCGAGGCCGGCAGCCGTGGCGATCCCGAACGCGACGCGGTAGCCCACGAAGGAGTAGACGGGCGTGCCGCCGACCGTCTTCCCGGTCCAGAACACGTCGAGCGCCGCACCCATCACCGCAGGCACCACGGCGGCCCCGAAGTAACCGATGCTGTTTATCGCCCCGCTCACCGTTCCGCTCACCTCGTCGAGGTGCCGCCGACGCCCGACGGGGAACACGAGCGAGGTCCCGCCGCTGACGAACATGGCCGCAAAGAAGAGGACGCCGACGAGACCGAGCGGCGGCGTCCCGAGGGCCGTGATGGTGCCGTAGACGAGACAGAACACGAGCGACGAGCACAACACCAGCATGGTGTCCGCGGCGACCTGGTCCGCGACCCACCCGAACAGCGGTGACCCAACCAGGAGGCCGACGTTCCCTGCAAGGACGTACAGTGAGGCGCGTGCGACCGAGAGGTCGTAGAGATGAACGAGGTACGGGACGCCCCACAGGCCGATGACGGTGAAGTTGACGCCGAGGATCAGAAAGTGGAGCACGCCGAGAACCCACACGTTCGGGCCCTCGAGGACGGACCGTAAATCGGCACGGAGTGACGTGGCTGCGTCGTCGGCCGGTTCCGCCGAGGCATCGGTCGACTCCGGTGATTCGCCGACGGGGCTGGCCGGTCGGTCGCGCACCACCAGGAAGATGCCGAGGGCGCTGACGACACAGCACGCCCCGACGAAGATCATCGATGCTCGCCATCCGACGACGGACGCCGCGAGGGCGAGCGGCGTCGTCGCGACGATGCCGCCGAGCGCCGAGACGCCGATGGTCATTCCGGTCACGGTGGCGTACTCGTCCGCACGGAACCACGTCACGGCGAATCTGAGGATGGCAAGAAAGATGACGCTCCCGCCGAGGCCAACGAGTGCACGGGCGAGAAAGCCGACGAGGAACGAGTCGCTCGTCGCGAACGTGACGGCACCGAGGCCCATCACGAACGTACCCGCCCCCGCCACGCGGCGCGGACCGTATCGGTCCGCGAGCAGTCCGGCGGGCAACTGCATGGCGGCGTAGAGGTAGAAGAACGACGAGTGGAGCAGCCCGAGTTCCGTCGCCGTGACGTCGAACGCGAGCGTCAGCGACTCCGCCAGCACCGCCGTCGAGACGCGGGTGAAACTCATCAGCACGTACCCGAACGCGAGAACGCCCCACATCAGCCACCGGACGCGCCGCGTGTCGAGTCGCGTCAACATCTTCGCGATCTCTTCACGTTCATATATACTGGCTATTGTCCTATTATAAATACTCTACCCGGATTCTGTCCGTTTCAGAGACATTGTATTGGATATTATTCTATTTTTATAGATAATAGTGAATTAAACACAACACGACATCACACTTCTTATAAAATCCCGCGCCCGCCTTTCCCGGTGACTTATAAATACTCCCGGACGATCCGGGCGGCCTCGACGGCGTCGCCGGCGAGGACGTAGACGATCGGCTCGACGCCGACCGCGCCCGTCTGGTAGATCACGACCGGCGTCTCGCCGGTCCAGCCATCGAGGGCGTCCCGGATCGCCTCGGTGGAGGGAGCCTCGGCGTCGAACTCCACGGTCGGATGGTCCTCGCCGAGCTCCGCGAGGAGGTCCGGGTCGTACCGGAGGTTGACCGCGCCGCGGACGGGGGCGCCGGCCGCCCGCGCTGCGAGCAGGACGGTGGCGACGTGTTCGCTCACGCCGAACTCGGGGTCGCCGGGGACCATCGTGGAGCCCTTGACGTCGACGAGCCGGCCCGGGATCGCGGCGACGTCGTCGATCGTCTCCGCGTCCGGGAGGGCCTCCGCGACGTTCGCGCCGACGTTCGGGATGAGCGCCGCGAAGCCGGAGGCGTTTCGCAGCGTCCGGAGCCCGCGCCGGACCGACGCGATCACGCGCTCGCGCTCCCGGAGCGCGTTGTCGGGGTCGTGGACCGCGAACTCGACGTCCGCGTCCGCAAGCGCCGGCATCGCCTCCTCGTGGAGCTCCGCGAGCAGGTCGCCCGCCTCCAGCCGGCGGATCAGGATCTCGATCTCCACGAGCGCCGCGACGCGGCTCATGTCGCCGGTCGCGAGCCCTTCACCCACTCGGTCCACGAGCTCCCGGACGCGCTCGTCGGCGACGATCCGGTCGTGGCGGGCGACCTCGCCGTGGGCGTACTTCGAGACCGCCGACTGGGAGATGCCCAGCGCCTCGGCGACCTCGTGCTGAGTCAGGCCGCGGTCGCGGAGGTCCGCGGCGAGCATCGATCGGACGGTCGGGAGGAACTCCTCGACCACCACCTCCTCGATGAAGCGCATGGCGTTACGCCTCCCCGACACCGCCGCTCTCGTTGACGTCCGCGTCCTCGGCGTCGCTTTCGTCGGCGTTCGCGTCCTCGGCGTCGCTTTCGTCGGCGTTCGATCCCTCGGCATCGCCGCTCCCATCGCCGTCCGCATCATCGTCGTCGAACTCCGGATCGCTGCCGATCCGGGAGGCCTGGGGACCGTCCTGGTTCTGGTATTTCGACCCGCGCTCCTCGCCGTAGGGGCGGTCGGCCGGCGTGGTCAGCTCGGTGAAGGTAAGCTGTGAGACGCGCATCCCCGGCGAGAGCGCGACCGGCGCGGTCCCGAGGTTCGACAGCTCGAGGGTGATCTGGCCCTCGTAGCCCGGGTCCGCCAACCCGGCCGTCGCGTGCACGACGATCGCCAGCCGGCCGAGCGAGGACCGTCCCTCGACGTGCGCGACGAGGTCGTCGGGGATCGCCACGCGCTCCTTGGTCGTCCCGAGGACGAAGTCGCCGGGATGGAGGACGAACTCCTCGCCCTCCTCGACGAAGGTCTCGGTGACGTATTCGCCAACCTCGTCGGCGCTGGCCGGATGGATGCAGGGGATGTTCGCGCGCTGGAACTCCAGGAACCGCTCGCCGAGCCGGAGGTCGACGCTGGCGGGCTGGACCTGCTGGTCGAGGTCGTCGATCGGCTCGATGGCGAGGTCGCCGTCCTCGAGGCGGCGGAGGATGTCGACGTCCGAGAGTATCATACCGGTACCACGGATCGCCGTAACCTTAATGCTCGGAAATCACGCGAGCGTTCAGGCCGCGATCAGCAGCGCGACGATGGCCACGACGCCCGCCACGGTCCCGGCCGCGAGCGTGGAGACGTCGTGTCGCTCGGTTATCCCGCCACGAAGGATCCACCACTGCCAGGCGATCGTGACGAGGGAGGCCGCGAGCAGCGGCGTCTCGATCCCGGCGAATGCGGCGAGCAGCTCGTCACGAAAGGCCTCGGGGGAGGCGGCGTCGATCGTCGCGGTCTCGATCGCGTGGTAGATCGACGCGATCCCCACGACCAGCCGGAGTAGCTCGGGGACCAACGCCCACGCCGCCACCGTCAGCGAGTCGCCGACCGTTCCCCCGCCGCCGGCGACGCGGGCACCGACGTGAACGGCACCGGCGGCAAGCAGCCACCAGATCCCGACGCCGAGGAGTCCGTAGTGGAGGACCCCTGACGTCGCCTCCCGGAGCATCGACCCGAGGTCGCGTTCGATCTGCGCCGGCTCCTGGCAGGTCTCGTACATCGGCGAGTCGGCGTCGTCACCCAGCTGTTCGCAGACCCAGTCGTCGGGGCGGTCGGGGTTGTCCATCGTGACCGTCGCGTCGATGGTCGCGTCGAAGACCACGCCGAGCGCGAGGATGCCGGCGGTGAGCGCGAGCGCGACCAGGAGGACGACGACCAGTCCGACCGCGAGGGAGTCGCCGTACGGGGACGAACTGAAGAACCGACGCGGCCTGACAAGGGCGGTGCGAACCGTTCCGAGACCGGAGCGCACCGTCGTGAGAACCGTGGTGAGAGCGGAGCGGGCGCTGGCGAGCAGCGCGCGCACGTCGCGTTGGAGGGACACGGATCGTGTTTTCCAAAGCGGGTATATAAACCCGTGGCCGCGAAGGGAGGAGTATGAAACAGGCAATCGTCGCGCGGGCGGACCTCAAGATGGGCGAGGGGAAGTTGGCTGCACAGGTCGCACACGCCTCGCTGTCCGCCTACGAGGACACGGGTCGCAAGGCGCGCAAGCGGTGGAAGGGCAGCGGCCAGAAGAAGGTCGTTCTCCGAGGCGACTCCGAGAGTCAACTCTTCGAGCTGGCGGACAAGGCCAAGCGCGAGGGACTTCCGTACGCGATCGTCCGCGACGCCGGCCACACCCAGCTCGAACCCGGCACGGTCAGCGCGCTCGCGGTCGGCCCGGGCTCGGAGGAGCTGGTCGATCGGGTCACCGGCGACCTTCCCTTATATTGACCGATGCGCGAGGCACATCCCCTCGAGCGGGCGGTCGGGATCGACCACTACGTCTCGGAGACGGACGGGATCGGCGGCCGACTCCGCGTCTCGCCCGAGGACTTTCGCGTTCGCGAGATCGAGGCCTTCGACGCCGAGCCGATCGGCGACGGGAACGACGCGGACGGAACCGCCGATGGGTCACCCGACCGGGGCGCGTATCCCGAGCTGGTGATCCGCGTCCGGCTGTTCGACTGGGACACGAACGACTTCGCCCGCCGGCTCTCGGACGCCCTCGGGATCAGCCGCGAGCGCGTCTCCTGGGCCGGCACGAAGGACAAGCGCGCCGTGACGACCCAGCTGATGACCGTCCGTGACGTGGACCCCGATGCGGTCCGCGAGGTCGCCAACGGGATCGACGGCGCCTCGATCGAGGTCCTCGGCGTCGCCGGCCGACCGATATCCTTCGGCGATCTTGCCGGCAACGCCTTCGAGATCCGGGTGCGGGACCCGGACGCCGGCGATGGGGAGCAGGCCAGTGCGACGCAAGCCGGTGCAGCTCCGCCCGAGGAGCGGGCCGCGGTGATCGCCGACGAGCTGCGCGCGTTCGCGACCGGCACGTCGAACCCGGCGGCGGTCGATCCGGACGACCCCGCCGCGGTCCCGAACTACTTCGGCCAGCAGCGCTTCGGGAGCGTCCGGCCGGTCACTCACCGGGTCGGCCTCGCGATCGTCCGCGGCGAGTGGCGCGAGGCCGTTCGGGTCTACGTCGGGAATCCCGACGATGCGGAGCCTGCGGACACCCGCGAGGCGCGGACGATCGTCGACGAGCAGTTCGCGAGCGAGTCGCCCGACTGGGAGGCCTGCCTCGACCGGATGCCCGGCCGGCTGCGGTTCGAGCGCGCGATGTTACACCGGCTGGCGGAGCCGACGCCCGAGGACTATGCCGATTCGGAACCGGACGGCGGCCGCTGGCGACACGCGCTCGAGGCGGTTCCGTCGAACCTCCAGCGGCTGTTCGTCAACGCCGCTCAGTCAGCGCTGTTCAACCGGATCCTGAGCGAGCGGCTCGATCGCGGGATCCCCTTCCACGAGCCGGTCGCGGGCGACGTGGTCTGCTTCGCGGACGACGAGGCGCCCGGGGAGCTGTACGCGCCGGACGTCGACCGGCTCCAGCGCGTCACCGCGGACCGCGTGCCCGTGTTGCGGCGCCACTGTGCCAGACGCCGGGCGTTCGTCACCGCGCCCCTGATCGGGACCGAGACGGAGCTGGCCGACGGTGAGCCCGGGGAAATCGAACGCGAGGTGCTCGCGGACGCCGGCATCGAGCCGGCGGACTTCTCGCTGCCCGACGAGTTCGACTCGACCGGGACCCGCCGGGCGATCCTCGTGACGACGGATCTGTCGGTCGACGACGACCTCGAGTTCGCGTTCGCGCTGCCCAGCGGGAGCTACGCGACCGTCCTGCTGCGGGAGTTTCTGAAGGCCAGGCCGCTCGACCTCTGAGGCCGACCCGAGTGCCGGGGACGGTCCGTCGAGACGGGTGAACGGTATTTAAGGATCCGGCGATCGTACCGCGGTTATGGAGATCATTCCTGCGGCGGTGTGGACGCTTCACGTCGCCTTCGCGGCCCTGTGGACCGGCAGCGTACTGTTCGTGTCGGCGACGGTGGTGCCCGCGGCGTCCGACGCGACGATCGGGACGGAGGCGATCGCGTCGATCATCGGTCGGCTGCAGTTGGTGACGCGCCTCTCGGCGGTCGTGCTGTTCGCGACCGGCGGCCACATGGCCGGGACGACGTACACGATCGAGCGGCTCACCGGCACCGGAAGCGGCCATCTCGTGTTGACGATGCTTGGCCTCTGGTTCGTGCTCGCGGCGCTCGTCGAGATCGGGTCGAAAAAACTGTTGTCGGGCGTGTCGACCGACAAGCTGCGCGAACCGGCTCGTGACGCCCGGCCCTTCTTCCTGGGCGCGGCGGCCGTCTCCGTCCTCCTGCTCGTCACGGGCGGGCTGCTCGCGAGCAACGTCGTCGCCTGACGTTCGGATGCGTCGGTGACGTTCGAACCGCGTTGACCCGCCTCAGTCGTCGGCCGGCGCGGGCGAGGAGAAGCTGACGTCCGCGGCGTCGACGCCGAGCTCGTCGATGGCGGACTGGGCCGCGCGCTTGCCGGAGACCAGCATCGCGCCGAAGGTCGGCCCCATCCGCGGGAGCCCGTAGGCCGTCGCGACCGACATCCCGGTGGCGATCAGGCCGTCGTGGACGACGCCGGTGTGGTCGACGACGGCGTCCTCGCTCTCGGAGACCCACATCGAGTCGTGGCCGGGCGAGTCGTGGCCGGGCGCGCCGTACTGGTCGTCGCCGGTCGCGTCCATCCCGGTGTTGTGCTCCTTGGCGTGCTCGATGCCGGGCGCCTCGAAGACGCCGCGCTCGTCGAGCTTGCTGATCGCGACCGCCTCGTGGCCCGTCGCGTCGATGACGAGGTCGGACTCGACCGCGATCGGGTCGACGCAGGTGATCTCGCGGGGGAGGGCGTGGACCGGCGTCCAGTTCATCACGATGCCGCCGACGCGGTGGTCGTCGCGGACCACGATGTCGGTGAACTCCGTCATGTTCTGGATCTTCGCGCCGGCGTCACAGGCCGCCTTGATGAGTCCGGAACAGGCCTCGGGGCCGTTCGAGACGTAGAGTCCCTCGGCCTCCTCGGTCGGCTCGTAGTCGACGTCGAGTTCGTCGAGGACCTCCTGGGCCGGATCCCGGACGGTGACCTTGTTCATCAGGAAGCCGCCGAGCCAGAAGCCGCCGCCGAGGTAGTTGTTCTTCTCGACGACCATCACCTTCACGCCGCGCTCGGCCAGCTCCTTGGCCGCCATCAGCCCGGAGGGGCCGCCGCCGACGATGATCACCTCGGACTCGGTGAACTCCTGGAACTCCTCGCTCCAGGCGTTGCCGATCGCCTTGGTCACGTTTGCCTCGCTCACGTCGCTGAACGAATCGAAGTCGCTCATACAACCAATGAATATTCTCGAGTTGTATTAGTGGTTGTGGTGTGGATTCACCGGCCGTTGGGCAAGACAGTTCAACCGCGGGGGAAACGCTTGAGTCGGTCCCCCGCCGAGCATCCGGCGATGAACAAACGCGGTCACGTGCTCAACGCGCTGTTGCTCGCGGTCGGCGTCGGATTCGTGCTGGAGCCGGCCGTCGACCGGGACACGGCGATCAAGGTCGCTCAGGTCACCGTTCCCATCGTCCTCGGGGCGCTGTTTCCGGACGTCGACACCGCCTTCGGAAAACACCGGAAGACGCTGCACAGCCTCACCGTGCTCGGGATCGTGGCGGCCTACCCGATCGTCTTCGGCAACCTGCAGTACGTCTGGGTCGGCGTTCTCACGCACTACATCCTCGATCTCGTCGGGAGTCGGCGCGGGATCGCGCTGTTCCACCCGCTGTCGAGTTCGGAGTACTCGCTACCGTTCGGCGTCACGACCTCCAGCGACTACGCGGACCTCGTCACGGTGATCATCACCGCCCTCGAGATCGCCGCGTTCTGGGCGGTCCACACCTACGTCGTCGACCTGAACGTCGACGTCACGGCCGTCTCGCAGGCGATCGGCATCTGACGCTTGACTCGTCCGCGGGACGTACGCGTGGTGACGTGCTCTGACGCCGGATCAGTACACGGCGACGTCGTCGAACCGGCCCTCGTAGAAGACGCTACGTGGGTTCGTCGGGTCGTCGCCCGAAAGGAACAGTCGGTCGAGCCGCTTCCAGGTGTTCTCGTAGGCCAGGTGGCCGTATTCGATCGTCCCCCGAACGCGATGGTCGAGACCGGCGCGGTGGACGATTCGACGGGGTGCGTCCGTCTTGAATGCCTCGACGACGTCCGCCGCCGTCTCCAGCTCGTCCGTGAAGGCGGTCCAGGCTTCCCCGACCGTGGCTCGGAGGTGGGCGTAGGAACTCCCGAACGCCGGCAGCTCGAGAGCTCCGGCGACGCGGCCCGCCCGTCGGTTCTGGTGGGGCAACAGCTTCGCGTTGTACGTCTCGATCGCGTCGATCCGGTCGCGGTGGGCGTCGAGCTCCGGTCGGGTGAGCGAGACGGTCGCGAACGTCGGATGGGGAACGAGGATGGCCGCGTCCTGGCGTTCGAGCTCGGCCATCGCCCCCTCGAAGGTGATGAAATCCGGAATCGGCTCCGAGAGCCCGAGCGCGAGGAGATGCCGGCGGTTCCGCCAGTCGCCGGTGAAGACCTCGCGGGCGGGCACGACGAGCAGGTCGTCGTCGGAGAACCGCTTGGCCCGCTCGCGGATCGTCGGGAGCCGCTCGAAGTGTGGCGCGTAGACGAGCGCGTCGAGCCCGCGCGCCGTCGCGCGCTCGACGACGGTCTCGTCGAGTACCTTCACGTGGGCGTCGACCCGGGTCCCGGTGTGTGGCACGTTCGGCACGTCGGGCGCCCCACAGCAAATGCGTGTCGTTCCCCGCCGACACCGACCGCGAGGATGCGGCCGGGGCGACCGGGCGGCTGCGGGGGAAAACGGTTAATGCAGCCCGGGCCGTCGGACCACGTATGCCCGGCTGGACGTGTGGGATCAGCGGATGTCGCGCCGCCTTCGACGACGTCGAGTCGGCGATCGTTCACCAGACGACCGAGCACCAGCGACACGAGTGTAAGGTCTGCGGGACCGTCATCCCGGACGGCTACTTCGCGATCCGCCACGCGTTCGACGAACACACCCGCGCCGAGTACGTCCGCGCATACGATGCCGACTCCGAGGACGTCCGCGAGCGCGAGCGGATCAAGGAGACGGTCGAGTCGACCGCCGACCTCCAGTCGGTCGTCGAGCGGATCAACGGCTGAGTCGCGGCCGCTTTCCGCCCCGTTTCGGCCGGCTCCGGCGTCCGGTATCGTCCGGCTCCGGCGTCCGGTATCGTCCGGTTCCGGCGTCCGGTATCGTCCCGGATCGACGCCTATTCAGTCACGACCGCCTGATCGTCCGTTAGTGATCGCGATCGTCGTCAGCCGTGCGGACCGCGCTTCCGAACACATCGGCACCCAGCTCCTGGAGATCGACGAGTGGGACGCGTTCGTCGACGAGACTCGCTCCGACGCCGAGGGGGGCGGAACCGTCCACCGCCGTCCGGGTGCGGAGCTGCGAACGTTCGAGGACCTCCACATTTACCTCGACGATCCGACGCCGGCGTTCGGGACCGTCACGTCGCCAGTCGATGACGTCGAAGCGCCGGACGCCCATCGACTTTCGGACCGCGCGCCCGACCTCCTCGTCTTCGTGTCCCGGCACGCCGGCGAGACGGGACCGCTGTTGACGGCCCACTTCACCGGGAACTTCGGGCCCGCCGAGTACGGCGGCGAGGACGGCGCGTTCGCCCGCGCCGCGCCGGCCGCCCAGAAGCGGCTGGTCGCCGGGTTCGACGCGTACGCTCCGGCCGAGTACGACGTGGGGATCGAGTGCACCCACCACGGCCCAAGCGGGACCGCCGTTCCCTCGCTGTTCGCGGAGCTGGGATCCGGCGACGAGCAGTGGGACGACCCGGAGGGTGCCCGCGCCGTCGCGCGCGCCGTTTCGGATCTGATCGATGACCACCTCGACGTGAGCGATGACACCGTCGCTGCCACCTCGACCGAGTCGACCGAACCCACCGAGTCGACCGAACCCACCGAGTTGACCGAGCCCACCGAGTTGACCGAACCCACCGAGCCGGTAGATTCCGCCACCCCGGCTGATATCGTCGGGGAAGACGGAAACACCCGTCACGTGGTCGGATTCGGCGGGGGTCACTACGCGCCGCGGTTCACCCGCATCGTCGAGGAGACGGCGTGGGGCGTCGGTCACATCGGTTCCGACTGGCAGCTCGCGGAGCTGGGATCGCCCACCGAGAACGTCGACGTCATCGACCGCGCCTTCGCGGCCAGCGCCGCCGAGTACGCCGTCATCGAGGGCGATCGGCCGGCTCTCCGGGAGACGATCGACGAGCTTGGCTACCGCGTGGTCGGCGAGACGTGGGTTCGGGAGGTCGGTGACCGGCCGCTGGCGCTCGTCGAACGCCTCGAGGCGGACGTCGCGACCGTCGAGGACGGACTGCGGTTCGGCGACGTCGTTCCGGCGTCACCGGCGGCGGTCACGGTCAGGGAGCTCCCCCCGGACCTGCTCTCGCGAGCACAGGGAATCGACCACGAGGCGACTCGGGAGGTCGTCGAGCGACACACGGTCGCCTTCGAGACCGAGGAGTCGGGGACGCGAGCCGTCGGTCGGGCGGCGTTTGCGCCCGACGCCGTCGACGCCGGCACCGACGCTGCCGATGGATACGACGCCCTCGTCCGAGCGCTCGCGAACGTCCTCCGCGAACGATTCGGCGACGTGACCGTCACCGCGGACGCGGTCATCGCGAGCGAGCGGGCGTTCGATCCGGACCTGGCGGCCGAACACGGCGTCCCCGAGGGGCCGAAATTCGGGCGTCTCACCGCAGGAGACGCCGTCGAGGTCGGTGATCGGACCGTCACGCCCGAGGACGTCACGCGTGACCGGGACGTCCGGTTCCCACGGTGACGGATCGCGCACGTTCCGGCAGCCACCCACCTCGAAACCGTTCGGGCCCGTCGAACGCCGAGAACACCCGTCTCGGCGTCTGACGGGAGTCTGACGAATGGGGAAAGGTAATTAACCTCGCTGTATAACCCTTCGCCAAGATGGACTCTATCGTTGAGGACGCGATCGACGAGGCCGAGGAGTCCGGATCCGCGGGGTCCGGCGAGATCGGCGAAGCCGACGCGAGCGGGGGACCGAACGCCGGCGGCGGATCGAACGCCGGCGGAGCGCCACAGACCGGAATGATGACCGACGACGAGCTGCAGGACGTCCTCCAGGACCTGCAGACGAACATCACCGTGGTCGGCTGCGGCGGCGCGGGCGGCAACACCGTCAACCGGATGACCGAGGAGGGGATCCACGGCGCGAAGCTCGTCGCGGCCAACACCGACGTCCAGCACCTCGTGAACATCGAGGCGGACACGAAGATCCTGATGGGCCAACAGAAGACCCAGGGTCGCGGCGCCGGGTCGCTCCCGCAGGTCGGCGAGGAGGCCGCCATCGAGTCCCAGGAGGAGATCTACGACGCGATCGAGGGCTCGGACATGGTCTTTGTCACCGCCGGCCTCGGCGGCGGAACCGGAACCGGATCCGCCCCGGTGGTCGCGAAGGCCGCCCGCGAGTCGGGCGCGCTCACGATCGCGATCGTGACGACGCCCTTTACCGCCGAGGGCGAGGTCCGCCGAACCAACGCCGAGGCCGGACTCGAGCGCCTCCGGGACGTCGCCGACACCGTCATCGTCGTCCCCAACGACCGGCTGCTCGACGCCGTCGGGAAGCTCCCCGTCCGCCAGGCGTTCAAGGTCTCCGACGAGGTCCTGATGCGCTCCGTGAAGGGGATCACGGAGCTCATCACCAAGCCCGGGCTCGTCAACCTCGACTTCGCCGACGTTCGCACCGTGATGGAGAAGGGCGGGGTCGCGATGATCGGCCTGGGCGAGTCCGACTCCGATTCGAAGGCACAGGACTCGGTGAAGTCCGCCCTGCGGTCGCCGCTGCTCGACGTCGACATCTCGGGCGCCAACTCCGCGCTCGTGAACGTCACCGGCGGCTCGGACATGAGCATCGAGGAGGCGGAGGGCGTCGTCGAGGAGATATACGACCGGATCGATCCCGATGCACGGATCATCTGGGGGACCTCGGTCGACGAGGAGATCGACGGCCAGATGCGGACGATGATCGTCGTTACCGGCGTCGACTCGCCCCAGATCTACGGCCGGAACGGCGAGGAAGCACCCCAGCCGCAGGGTGTCGACCAGCCGGCGGAGGGCGCCCCGGTCGAGGACCCGACCGACGACATCGACTACGTCGAGTAACGCCGCTCCCCGGCCGCTCCCGATACGGGGCTGGGACCATCTTCCCCTCTTCTCCATCACCTTCCCCTCTTCTCCATCACCTTCCCCTCTTCTCCATCACCTTCCGCAGCTTGCCCGTCTCCACATCCTTCCGCAGCTTGCCCGTCTCCACATCCTTCCGCAGCTCGTCCTCCGTCAGACCATCCGGTTCGAACTCGGCCGGGTTCGCCCGATATCGCCCGACACCACGGGGCTGTCGTACGTCTCCCGCCGGGGGACACATCACAAGGTAAAAAACGCCCCGTCGTGTACGCTCTCCCAATATGGACGTTCCCTACGACCTCAACAGCTACATTCGGGTGCTGAAGCTGGCGAGTACCCCCTCCACCGAGGAGTTCCTGCAGGTGTCGAAGATCGCCGGCGCCGGCATTCTCCTCATCGGGTTCCTCGGCTTCCTGATCTACATGATCATGAGCCTGCTGCCGGGGGTCGGCGTCTGATGTCGTCGATCTTCGCGGTCAAGACGACCGCGAGCCAGGAGCGGACGGTCGCGGACATGCTCGCGGAAAAGGAGATGCCGGAGATCCACGCCGTTCTCGCGCCCGACCAGCTCACCAGCTACGTGATGGTCGAGGCCGACGACGGCAGCGTCTTCGCCCGCGTCCTCGACGAGATCCCCCACGCCCGCGGCGTCATTTCCGGATCCGACGGCCCGGCCGAGAGCGGCTTCTCGGAGGTCGAACACTTCCTCTCGCCGACCCCCGACGTGGAGGGGATCGCCGAGGGCGACATCGTCGAGCTCATCGCCGGCCCGTTCAAGGGCGAGAAGGCCCGCGTCCAGCGGATCGACGAGGGGAAGGACCAGGTGACCGTCGAGCTCTACGAGGCGACCGTCCCCATCCCGGTGACGGTCCGGGGCGACCAGATCCGCGTGCTCGACAGCGACGAGCGATAGCGGCCGCCCGCCGCTTGCCGACGGTCGGTTGCCGCCCGCCGGGCCGTTCGAGCGACGATCCGTCGGTGCCTTTTAACTGTTCACCGTGCATATCGAGCCACAATGGCACTCCTACAGAAACTCAAAGAGAAGCTCGGGATCGGCACCGGGTCGAGCTCGGAGCGAACCGACACCGAAGTGACGGTCGAGCACGACCCCGACGGCACTGCGACGGACGCCGACCAGGGTGCCGCGACCGAAACGGACGCGGCCGCCTCGACGGAGACGCTCGTCGACGAGGACGCCGCCACGGACCCCGAGGAGGCGGCCGAGCCGGCCGAGGCCGCCGGCCCGGACGCGCAGGATCGCGAGCCGGAGGACGAGGACGCCCCGGACGAGGGCGAGGCTGTTGACGAGGATGCCCCGGACGAGGGCGAGGCTGTTGACGAGGACGCCCCGGACGTGGACGCCCCGGACGAGAGTATGGCGGACGAGCGCACACCGACCGAGGACGCCGAAGGCACCTCCGGAACGCCGGTGGAGACCATCAAGGGCATCGGACCCGCCTACGCCGAGCGGCTCGCCGATATCGGGATCCATTCCGTCGCGGATCTCGCCGCCGCCGACGCCGCGGAGGTCGGCGAGAAGGCCAACGTCGGGGAGTCCCGAGCGGCGACCTGGATCGAGCGCGCGAACGACGCCTGATACCCGGACCCGTGGCCTCGATCGGCCACGGATATGACGCCACGCGTGCGCGTCTCGCAACGTTCAAACCGCCCGCCTAACACCGGATCGTATGGACGAGGATCGCCGGATGCTCCCCGCCACGGACGTGCCCACGGACGGGACGGTGCTGGTGACGCTGCGGCCGGTCGGCGACGTGACCGTCGAGACCGGCGACCGCGGCGCCGACGGCGACGAACTGGAGGCGATGCTCATCACGCTGGCGGACGAGGTCGCCTGCTACCGCAACTACTGTCAACACTGGACCGACGTCCGGATCGACTCCGGCGACGGCGCCGCCGTTCGCAACGGGGAGATCCTGTGTGAGAAACACGGCGCCTACTTCGAGTCCGGGACCGGCGTCTGTACCTTCGGCCCGTGTGAGGGCGCGGTCCTGGATGCGGTCGAGGTGGCGGTCCGGGAGGGCGACGTCGTGTTGACCGACCCCGACTACGCCTTCGTTCGTCTCGGCCCCGCCGAGCGGCCGGACGTCGAGGGCGGCTCCCGGATCGACTTCACCGGTTCGTAGCTTGGTTCCTCCCGACGCGTCCGTGCCGGCGGCGTTCTCGTCCCTCCCTCGTCGCCCGGAGTAACATTCAGGTGCCGGTGTCGAGAACGTAGGGGTATGTCATCCGAGACCGGCGACGAGGACCGTGCCGATGGGACGGACGGCGGACTGACCGAGGACGAACTCCGGGAGCTCACCGACGGGCTGGTGAAGCACTCCTCCGGCGGCGGCACGACGGTGTACAAGAACGCGGCCGGCGTCGGCTGCCCGAACCCGAACTGCGACCGCGGGATCTTCCGGACGCTGTTCGTCAGCGACACCGGATGGCAGGAGCTCGGCGCGACCCGGGAGGGCGTGCACCTCTGTTTAACCGCGACCGACGAGAAGCGTCTCGTCTTCATCCACGAGGAGTGATCCCGGTGGACGGCACGCCCGATCACGACGCGGATGCCGCCGATCGCGACGCCGACGCCCCCGACCGCGACGCCGAGGGTGCCGGCCGCGATGGCACCGACCGCGATGTGGATTCCCCTGACAACGACGCTGACACCACCGATCGCGACACGCCCGGCGCCGGCGTCACGCCCGCGGCCCGGGAGATCACGCCGGCCGCACCCGAGGAGTTCGGCCTCGTCCAGGTCTGGTGGGGCGACGGCAAGGGCAAGACCACCGCCGCGCTCGGGATGGGGATCAGGGCGGCCGGCCACGGCTACCGGGTCCACCTCCTGCAGTTTATGAAGGGCGGGGCCGACTCCGTCGAACCGGACCGCGGCGAGTACAACGCGATCGCCGCGCTGCCCGGCCTGTCCTACGAGAACACGGGCCATTACGGCTGGCACGGGTTCCGCGACGGCTCGGCCGACGACGACCACGCCGCGAAGGCGGCCGGCGGGCTCGATCGGGCACGGGAGCTGATCGACGCGGCGGGCGACGCCGACCTGACCGAGCCGCTCCCCCTATCGGGCGACCCTGAAGCGGGGGTTCACCTGCTGATCCTCGACGAGGTGCTGTACGCCGCCGACAGGGGACTCATCGATCCCGACGACGTCCGCGGGCTGATCGAGGCGAAGCCGGACGCCCTCGAGCTCGTGTTGACCGGGAGCCATACGCACCCCGACTACCTCGCGGACGACGCCGACCTGATCACCCGCGTCGCGAAGGAGAAACACCCGATCGACGCCGGCCAGCGGGCGCGCAAGGGAACCGAGTTCTGACCTCGATGACGCGAGTTCCGATCCGATGACGGGGGATCCCCGCGACGCGCGCACGCTGCTGGTCGCCGGCACCGCGAGCCACGTCGGCAAGAGCACGGTCGCCGCCGGGCTGTGCCGGTTGCTCGCCGATCGGGGCGTCGCGGTCGCGCCGTTCAAGGCGCAGAACATGTCGAACAACGCCCGTGCGGTTCCGCGCGCGCCCGGATCCGGATTCGGCGAGATCGGCGTCTCACAGTACACACAGGCGCGCGCAGCCCGCATCCGGCCGACGACGGACCACAACCCCGTGTTGCTCAAGCCCCGCGGCGACGGCGAGTCGCAGGTCGTCGTGAACGGGACCGCGGTCGCCGACGCACCACCCCGTGAGTACTACGCGGACCACTGGGACGACGCCCGAGCGGCGGTCGCGGAGGCCCACGCGCGTCTCGCGGCCGATTCGGACGTGATCGTCGCCGAGGGAGCGGGCTCGATCGCGGAGATCAACCTCCACGATCGCGACCTGGCGAACGTCGAGACGGCCCGTCTCGCCGACGCGGACGTCCTCCTCGTGGCCGACATCGAACGCGGCGGCGTCTTCGCCTCGCTCGTGGGAACCCTCGAACTGCTGCCGGCGGACCTCCGCGACCGGGTCGTCGGCGCCGTGATAACCAAGTTCCGCGGGGATCGCTCCCTGCTCGATCCCGGAATCGAGGCGTTCGAGGACCGGACGGGCGTCCCGGTCCGCGGCGTCATCCCCTTCGACGATCCGGGGCTGCCGGCGGAGGACAGCGTCGACCTCCCGGCCCCGGACGCCCGGCAGCCGACGGTCCGCGGGGCCGACGACGGCGTTTCCTCGGCCGACGCCGTCACGATCGCCGTCCCGCGGCTACCGCGGATCTCCAATTTCACCGATCTGGAACCGCTCGCAGCCGAACCGGGCGTTCGCGTCCGGTATCTCCCGGTCGCGGACCGACGGGATGACGCCCGCGAAGCGGCCACGCCGCTCGCGGATGCCGATGCGGTCGTGCTTCCGGGGACGAAGAACACCGTCGACGACCTGATCGCCCTCCGGGAGTCCGGACTCGCCGCCGCGATCCGCGAGTTCGAGGGGCCGATCGTCGGCCTCTGTGGCGGGTACCAGCTGCTCGGCGAGCGGATCCTGAACGCCGGGATCGAGGGGACCGACGCCGAATCGACCCTCGAGGGACTCAGCCTGTTACCGGTCGAGACGGTCTTCTCCCGCGAGAAGCGCGTCGTCGAGACGGAACTCCGGATCGATGGCGTCGGGCCGCTTACGGGCGTGAGCGGGACGGTCGGCGGGTACGAGATCCATATGGGTGAGACGCGCCCTGCGTCACGTGCCGCGACAGTGACGGCTAACTCCATCGCGACCGACCGGCAGACGACGGCCGATCCCGACTCGACTCCCGACGGTGATCCGCGGCTTCGAACGCCGTTCTCCCCGTCCGACGAGGGGGCGGCTGAACCCGGCGACGGCCGCTCGGGCGTCGAGCTCGGCGCCGCGTTCGGCGGGCGGTCGGGCGTCGTCGGAACCTATCTCCACGGGATCTTCGAGGATCCCGGCGTACGGCGGGCGTTCCTCCGCAACGTCGCGGCGTACGCGAACGTTCCAACCGATCGATTCGACCGGGACCCCGCCGGGGAATCGTCGCCGTACGATGCCGCCGCGGACCTCCTTCGCGAGCACGTCTCCGTCGACGGGCTGGTCACGGATCGGTGACGACCGTCCGGCTATCGGACCGAGCCACGCCGGACCGGCGTGGCTCGGTCCGCCGGCGGGTCGGATGACGTGGGTTTTTACCGTCCCGCGACGACGCGTCCACGTATGCGCGTCGCGTTCGTCTCGCTTTTCACCCCCCACCACGGCGACACGTCGCCGCGGCGCCGAACGCGACGGATCGCCCGTCAGCTCGCCGACCGCGGCCACGACGTCACGTGGCTCTGTGCCCAGTGGTGGGGCGGCGACCACGGGACGTTCACCGAGGATGGGATCGACTATCGGCGGGTCGTCGCCGACCCCGACCCGGCCGGATTCGCGGCGCGGCTTCCGGCGGCGCTTCGGCGGGGTGATCCCGACGTCGTCCACGCCGTCAACAGCCCGCCCGGCGGCGCGCTCGCGGCCGCCACGAGCCGCCCGATCCACCGGGCGCCGGTGGTCGTCGACTGGTGGCGCGACCGCTCCGAGGACGGACCGATCGCGTACCGGCTGCTCGCCCGACGCGCCGACGCGCTCGTGGCGCCGGCACGGACGGTGGCGACGCGGGTCCGCGAACACGGTGCACCCGACGATGCCGTCGAGACGATCCCGGAGAGCGTCGACCTCGATCTCGTCGAGTCCGCGCCCGTCGACGACCGCTTCGACGTCGTCTACTCGCGGCGGCTCGACCGGCACGCCAACGTCGAGTCGTTCCTGCTCGGGCTCGCCGAACTGCGCGAAGCCGACTGGAGCGCGGCGGTCATCGGCGACGGCCCCGAGCGGTCGGCGGCCGAGGCGACTGCGGCTGAGCTCCGGATCGCCGACCGCGTTCGGTTCCTCGGCGACCTGCCGGTGGCGGAGCGCGTCGAGGTCTTCAAGGGCGCCCACGTGTTCGCTCAGACCGCCTTGCAGGAGGCCTTCGCGTCCGATCTCCTCTGGGCGCTGGCGTGTGGCTGCGTCGGCCTCGTCGAGTATCAGGCCGGATCGAGTGCCCACGAGCTCGTGGAGGGCGACGACCGTGCGACCCTCGTGACGAGTCCACAGGAGCTCGCCACGGCGTTTCGGGACGCCGCGGCCCGCCCGCGCCGGACGGTGGGCGAGGGGTTCGAGACGTATGGCCGCCGTCCGATCCTCGAGCGGTATCTCGAGCGGTATCGATCGCTGCTCGCGGAGCGCGGGCGACTGTAACTCGCCTTCGGAACGCGGCGGAACGGGTCGATCGAGGGTTACTCGTCGCCGCCCTCGCCGCCGTACCGGAGGAAGAAGAACGCCATTCCGAGCGTCGCGACCATCGCGATGAACGTGGCGACGCTGAGCGCCTTCGCGCCCTCGGGGACGAAGACGACGCCGGACCCGCCGCCGCCGCCCGTCGATTCGGTTTCGATGTCCTCGCCGACGGCGATGCCGCCGTGCATGCCGACCTGTGCGTGGGGGTCACACTGGTAGTGGGTGATGCCGGCGTCCTCCTCGGAGGTCTCGTACTCGAAGGTGAAGCCCTCTTCGCCGGTGATCTGGCTCTCGAAGGAGGCGGGGCCCTCGACCGCGTGGACGTTGTGGTCGCCCCCGTTGCCCGTCCACTCCCAGACGATCGTCGTGCCGGGGTCGACCCACACTTTCGTCGGGTCGAACGCGAGGCCGTCACCCGCGCCGACCGAGATCGTCACCTCGTCCTGTCCGCGGGCGTCCGTGTAGCTGTTCACGTTTCCCTCGACCGCCGACGGCCACACCGGAACTTCCTCCTGTGCCGACGCGGATCCGGCGGCGCCGGCGGCGACCCCAGCCGCGGCGGCGGTGCCGCCGGCCGTGCGAAGCAGCGCCCGTCGCGAGACGTCCTCCGTGCTCATGTCCCTGGCTTGGAGACCCCCTGTAGTGAATACTTTGGTTCGCGGCCCGCCTATCGTGGTGACGAATACCACGGATACGCGCCGGAGCGATGCACGTTTGCCCGGACGATGCGTCGCACACCACAAACTGTTAAGAGACTCGCGGGTCACCCCCTGAACAGTGATCCGGATGGGTGGCCGTGGTCCGGTCGGAATCGCCGATCGAAGCGCAACCGACTCGGACGGACCGATCGGTCGGACTCGATCGCTCGACAGGACTGTCCGCAGGATTCGACCGATCGGCCGGACTGTTCGCAGGATTCGACCGATCGGCTCCATCGAGGTGTGGGACGTGACGAGTCGGGTTCCCGGATACGGTGGTCGCTGACGATGTCCACGAGCGCCCGGGTCAAACGTGAGCTCGCGGTCTACGGCGGGATTCTCGGTGCTGCCCTCGTTCTCGCCGGGCTGCTCGCCATCGGCGGCGCGGGGTACGTGTATACCAACCCGCCCGTGGAGGATCTCCCGCCGGAGGAGTACGACGTTCAGGAGTTCGGCGTGACGGTCTCCCACAGCGCGACGGTCACCGGGGAGACGCCGCTGTACGCCGAGGGGCAGACGGTCGAGAACAAACCGGTGTACTTCACCAACTCGACGCCGGAGCTCGATCTCACGGTCGAGACGAGCGTGCCGGAGGGACGCGACGTCGAGATCACTCATCGGCTCGTGGTCTACCACCAGGGGACGTTCAACGACGCCCAGGTGTGGGAACGGCAACGAACGCTGATCGCCGAGGAGACGGTCGTCTCGGACGGCACTCACGAGTCGACGGCCTCGGTCGACGTCCCCGATCTGGTCGAGGAAGTGAACGGCTACGAGAGCGCGATGGCCGGGGTCGGCAGCGTCTCGACCCAGCTCCGGCTCGAGACGACCTACGTCTCCGACGCCGAGGGCGGCGGCACCTACGAGGGGACGCTTTCCGGAACGGTCCCGTTCGAGCTGGGCAACGACGCCTACTGGCTCGATGGCGACCTCTCGGCGAGCACGACGGAGAGCCAGACGCGACGGCGGGGCACGCGCCAGCTCCCGCCGGACATGACGACGGTCTACGGCGGCCTCGGGACCGGGATCGTCCTGATCCTGCTCGGCACCGGGCTGATCGCCTGGAACGTCCGTGGCCAGGACGTCCACGAACTGGAGATGGAGGTCATCCGATCGAAGTACGACGAGTGGATCTCGACCGGGGAGTTCCCGGCGGACTCGGACAAGCAGTACATCTACATCACGACCCTCGAGGACCTCGTCGACGTCGCCATCGACACGAACAAGCGCGTCATCTACGATCCCGATCTGGAGACGTACAGCGTCGTCGACGACGACCTGATCTACTATCACGCCGCTGACCCCACCCAGATCGACTCGTGGGTCGGGCTCTCGGGCGGACAGGGGTGACGCCCCCCGCGACCCGAGCCGATCGCACTTTGTGGACGGATGGAGACGCGACTCGCCACGCTCGACTCGTCCGCGGAAACCGGGCCCCGTCGGCAGCGACCGCGAGCGGCCAGCACCGACTGCTAGAGGAATCCAGCGATCCCGAGCGCCTCGAGGAGCGGGATGCCTGCGGCGAGCGATCCGAGGACGTACCCCCCGATCGCGCCGCCGTTCAGCAGCGGGAGCCCGGCGTGGGCCCGCCCGCGGAGCACCCATCGAAGCAACACGAGCAGGCCGACGAAGATCCCGCCCATTGCGGCCAGCGCGGGGAGGTTGAGGCCGAGGATCGGCACTCCGAGGTCGGGCGCCGACGAGAAGGTGGCCGCGCTCGCGACCAACACGGCAGGGATGACGGCGTCGCCCAGCCCGATGAAGAACGCGTCGCGGTCGCCGTCAGTCGCCTCACGGTCGTCGTCAGTCGCCTCACGGTCGTCGTCAGTTTCGTCCGCAGCCTCGCCGTCAGTTTCGTCCGCAGCCTCGCCGTCAGTTTCGTCCGCAGCCTCGCCAGCCGCTGCGTCCTCGTGTCCGTCCATCGCGGCATCCTCCGTTTCGTCGTCCTCGTGGACGCCCGCGGCCCCGGCGAAGTCGTCGGCCAGCAGCGAGTAGGAGACCGACAGCGGGATGACGAGCACCACGGGGATCCGCAGGTCCATCACGCCCTCGGCCAGCGAGAGCATATGCTCGGTCCCGTAGACCGATATCGCGTCGTAGACCGCCAGCGCACTCAGCAGCAGCAGGGCGGGGAGGATCCCGAAGGAGATGCCGAACAGCCCCGCCGCGCCGGCGCCCATCAGCACGCCGGCGGCGTCGATCACGTACCACTCGGGGTGGACGAGCAGCGCGATCGACACCGCCGCCGAGGGAAGGATCGCGAGCGTCGGGTCCAGCAGGGCGGCGAAGACGTACCAGGACAGGAGCCCGGCGGTCCCGACGATCACGTACCGGACCAGCTGGTCGAGCTCGAAGCGGAACGCGGCCAGCATCAGCCCGGTCGCGACCAGGATCGCGGCCATATACGCGAGGCTGTTCGTCGGATCCTGGGGGTCTTCGACCGGCTGATACCCCTGTTCGACGAACTCGGGCACGAGCGCGAGCGCCCCGAGCTGCACGAGCAGGAACAGGACGACCGCGACCGCCATCCCGCGATGCTCACGGGCGATCATCGGGTATACAGCGTCCCCCCGACGAGCCCGGCCAGCGTGATCCCGTCGTTCGGCGTCACCGCCACGTAGGGCCGATCGACCGGCCCGAAGACGTCCACGACGCGCCCGACCGTCGACAGCGAGTCGTCGACCACGACCGCGCCGATCGACGGCGGATCCTCGCCATCACCGCCGCGGGCGATCGCCAGTCCCTGCGCCGTTCGCACGACGCCGCCGACGCGTTTCACGAGTCGTCCCGGAGGAGGCCGACGTAGGCGGCGACGGCCTGCACGAGGTCGTTCTTCGTCGTGTCCTCCGTGCCCTGCGCGAGGACCCGCCCGCGCGGTTCGTACTCGCGGGCGTAGGTGACGTCGCGTTCGATCACCGCGTCGTAGCCGATCTGCTGGACCGCCTGGGCGATCTCGTCGACGGTCGGGTCCGACAGCGCCTCCTCGATGGCGACGCGGCGGCCCTCCGACCGGGACAGCTCCGCGTCGAGATAGGCGGGATAGATGACGTTCTCGACCATATCGATCCGCCGGGCCCGGCCCGTAAGGTCGTTTCGACTGCCGGGACGGAGTGTGGGCCGATCGCTCCGTGCCTCCGATAATGATACTCTAAAGTACCATACTTTGAAGTATCATCTTTGGTCCGGGCGGCAACGCCGATCGGCGTGTCACGATACGGCGATGCACGATCAGCCGACGTCCCGTCACCGGTCCCGTCGACGCGATCGGCTACTCACGCCCGCCGACGCGAGCACGGGCTATGAGCGCCGTCGCGATCAGCGCGATCACAGCGACGACCGGTCCGAATCCGGGCGTCTCGTCGCTCGTGGCCGTCCCGTTGCTGCCGTCGTCACCGCCTTCGGTCGCGGAGGCCGTGGTGGTTGGAGTCGCGGTCGCGGCGTCCTCGGTCGTTCGGTCTGCGTGGAGCTGCGCCGAGACGTTCTCGACGGTGTAGACCACGCTGCGCGGAGCGGGCTGGTTCACCCACTGGACGGCGACGTGGATCGTGTTGTTCTCGCGACCCGCCGTCGTGAGTGAGTACGGCTCCTCGTCGACGATGTCGGTGTCCCGGTCGGTGATCAGGAGATACTCGGGGTCCAGTTGAAGAACCACCTCATCGGAGAGCTGGGGATACCCCGTGTGGTTCCGTGCGGCGACGTTCTCGGCGCCCGCCACCGAGAGCATCTCGTCGATGAAGGTGTCGCCCGCGGCGACGTACCCACTGCCGAGGGGATAGAGGATCGTCGGCCGATCGTCGTCATCGGTCGAGAGCCGTGACTCCTCGACGCGTTCGTTCATCCATTCGTTCGTCTCCGCGGCGCCCTCGCAGTTCCCGGTGAGTCTGCCGATCGTCGTCGTCTTGTCGGCGATGTCCTCGATGGTATGGGCTCGCGGCAGGTGGAAGACCGGGAGTCCAACTCGTCGGAGATCAGCGAGCTGTTCGCTGTCAGTCGAGTTCGGGACCAACACGAGGTCGGGCTGAGTTCCCTGAACCTCCTCGATCGAGACGCCGAACTCGGCGGAGACGTCGGTCCGCGACTCGGCGCCCTCGAGATACGAGGCGTACCGCGTGACGCCAACGACCTGCTCGCGGCCGCCGATCTCCCACATCGTCTGGGCGGCCGAGGGGTTCGTCGTCGTCACGCGCTCGGGACGCTCCTCGAGCCGGAGCGTCTCGCCCGAGGCGTCCGTCAGCTCGACGGGGAACCCGCAGGCGTCGTCGGTCGCGGCCGCGGTGGACGTCTGTCGTTGCGTCCCGTCCACGGTCGACGTTCCCTGTGCCGCGACGGGCGCCGCAACCCCGGCACACAGGAGGACGGCGACGAGGCTCGCGACGAGTATCGATCGTGGTCGCATGGCGGTCCTCGGCCACAGCCCAATAAATATTTATCTACTGCAAGCCGGTTTGCGAACGAATGAGGACCTCGGCGCGGACCGCGGGCTGGTGTCTGGGCCTGTCTGGGGTCCTGGCCGTTGCCGTCACCGTGAGCGCCGCGCTCGGGCCGGTCCGCGTGCCGGCCGTCGAGGTCACGAAGGTGCTGTTGAACGCGATCGCCGTGCCGGTCGGCGCGGAGTTCGGGACGCGCTCGATGCCCGGCCCCCTGTTCGTGCCGGCCGTCGAGCTGCGGTACGTCTCGCCGTTCGCGTATCCCGTCGCGGACCTCCACCGGCAGATCGTCGTCGCGATCCGGCTGCCCCGGATCCTGCTCGCCGCGCTCGTCGGCTTCGCGCTCGCGGCCGCGGGGACGGTGATGCAGGGCTTCTTCCGAAACCCGATGGCCGACCCGTCGATCATCGGCGTCTCATCGGGAGCCGCCGTCGGTGCGGTCGCGTTCATCGTCGCGCCGGCGATGCTCCCCGCGTGGCTGCACTGGCTTGGACTGCAGGGGATGGCCTTCCTCGGCGCGTTGGCGGCCGCCTTCGGCGTCTACGCGATCGCGACCCGAAACGGCCGCACGCCGGTCGCGACCCTCCTGCTTGCGGGCGTGGCCGTCCAGACGTTCCTCGGAGCGGTCGTCTCCTACCTCCAGCTGCAGGCCGAGGACAGCCTCCGGCAGGTCGTCGGCTGGCTGATGGGTCACCTCGCGGGCGCGGGCTGGGCCGAGGTGCGCGTGACGGCCGTCATCGTGCCGGTTCTGTTCGCCGTCCTGCTCGTGTACGCCCGCGACCTCAACGTCCTCCTGCTCGGCGAGGAGGAGGCGCGCGGGCTCGGGATCGAGGTCGAACGCACGAAGCGGATCCTGCTCGGCGTCTCCTCGCTGATCACGGCCGCCGGCGTCGCCGTCACGGGCGTGATCGGCTTCGTCGGCCTGATCATTCCCCATATGCTCCGGCTCGTCGTCGGCCCCGACCACCGGATCCTCCTCCCGACCGCCGCGCTCGCCGGGGCCTCCTTCCTCGTGGCCGCCGACACGGTCGCCCGACTCGGCAGCGCCGAGCTCCCGGTCGGCGTGGTGACCGCCGCGGTGGGCGCGCCCTTCTTCCTGTACCTGCTCCGGAAGCGCGAGGTGCACGAGCTGTGAGCCGGCCGCACAACTCCCATGCCGAGTTGGGCGACGAACCGGGGTCCGGGACCGACGACCCCGACGCCGACCCCGATGACCTACAACCGCACCTCGAGGCGGCCGACCTGACCGTCTCGATCGGCGACGCGACGGTGTTGGCGGACGTCGAGCTCGCGGTCGAAGCGGGGTCGTTCCTCGGCGTCGTCGGCCCGAACGGCGCCGGCAAGACCACGCTGCTGCGCGCACTCCGGGACAGCTTGACGCCGGACCGGGGTCGCGTCCGCGTCGGCGGCGAGGATCTCACGGCCCTCTCCGCCGGCGCCGTCGCCAGGCGCGTGGCGTCGGTTCCACAGGACACCGTCCTCTCGTTCGACTTCACCGTCGAGCAGGTGGTCGAGATGGGCCGAACGCCGCACCGCTCGCGGTTCGCGACCCCGAAGGCCGCCGACCGCGAGGCGGTCGACGACGCGATGGCGACCACCGACACCGCGCGCTTCGCGGACCGTTCCGTCGGGACGCTCTCGGGGGGCGAACGGCAGCGCGTCCTGCTGGCTCGCGCGCTCGCCCAGGAGACCCCCGTGCTCGTCCTCGACGAGCCGACCGGAAGTCTCGACGTCAATCACGCGGTCGAGACCCTGGAGCTCGTCCGCGAGCTCGTCGAGGCGGGGAAGACGGTCGTCGCCGCGATCCACGACCTCAACCTCGCGGCGCGGTACTGCGACGAGCTCCTGCTGCTCGCTGACGGACGCGTTCGGTCGGTCGGCTCCCCCGACGCCGTCCTCTCCGAGTCCGCCCTGCGGGACGCCTTCGACGCCCGGACGTTCGTCACCGAACAGCCGGGATCCACCGCACCGCTCGTCACCGCGCTGCCCGAGGCGTTCGGCCACGGCCGCGCCGCGTCCGACGACGCTCCGGGTCCCGATCACCCACCCATCCACGTGGTCGGGACCGGGCGGCGCGCCGCGACCGCGGTCTCGATCCTCGTCGCCGCCGGCTTCGACGTGAGCGTCGGCGTGGTCCCGACCGGCGACGCGGCCGCCGAACGCGCTCGCGAGATCGGCGCCGACCCGGTCTGCGTCCCGGCCTTTTCCGACATCACGGACGCCGCCGCCGCGACCGCCCGAGAACGCGCCGGCAACGCGGCCGCGCTCGTCCTCGTCGACGAAACCGTCGCCGGAAACCGGCCGGTCGTCGAGGCGACACCTCCCGACTGCCGCGTCGTGGTCGGCGAGCCGGCCGACGAGGGAGACGTCGCGCTCACGGCGAACACGAGAATCGAACGTCTCGACGAGGTCGCGGACGCGGTCCGGACGGTGCTGGCTGGGGATATCGACCGCTGCTGAACGGTCGCACTCGCCGGGCGGCGCCGCCCGAACGCTTATTTAAGTACTCACTACCGCCCCGGTGAATTACTTTTAAACCCGGCGCACGCGGATCGACTCCGCGACGGACTCCGGGAGGCTCTGCTCGCCGTCCGGCGTCCGTACCGTCACCATCCCGAAGGGGGCGACGTCGACCACCTCGAGCTCGGTGTCGGGCGTGATACCGGCGTCGGCGAGGTAGTCGAGCTCCTCCTCGTCGCGGTCGGACACGCGCGCGACGCGGACCGTCTCGCCGGCCTCGCAGTCGGCGAGCCGGACGGAGTCGTCGGTGACGGGCTGGAGGTCGGCGCCGGGGATGGGGTCGCCGTGGGGATCGACCTCGGGGTCGTCGAGGGCCGCGGCCACCCGGCGCTCGAAGGCCTCGGAGATGTGGTGTTCGAGCCGGTCGGCCTCCTCGTGGACCTCGCTCCAGTCGTAATCGAGCTGCTGGGCGAGAAACGCCTCGATCAGGCGGTGATGGCGGATCACCTCGAGCGCGACCGCCTCGCCCTCCGGAGTGAGTTCGACGCCGGTGTACGGCTCCCGCTCTAAGAGCCCGCGCTCGGCGAGTTTGCCGAGCATATCGGTGACCGTCGGCGGAGTCTTTCCCACCTCCTCGGCGATCGCCGAGGTGGACACCGGCGGACCGTCCTCGGTCTGGAGGACGTAGATCGCCTTGAGGTAATCCTCCATCACGTCGCTGAGCATCGATCCTGTGTTGCGGATCGGCCGGGAAATAGCTACGGATCCGTCGAACCGGACGGGATGCGTCCGCCCTCACGCCGCGGTGACCGCCCTCACAAGCCCCCGATTCAGCGGTGGGTGGGTGACTCCGCGTTCGCGTCGCGAGCACCCTCGACGGTCTCCCGGACGGCCTCACAGCCCTCCTCGTGGAGCAGGTCGCCGACGACGACGACGTCGGCGTGGGTGCCCATCTCGCGGGCGGTCTCGTAGTCGTGCACCCCGCCGCCGTAAAAGAGCGTGGCCGAATCGAGCGCGTCGGCGGCGGCCGCGACGATCTCCGGGTCCCCGAAGGTGCCGGAGTACTCGAGGTAGACGATCTCCTGGCCGAACATCCGCTCGGCGATGCGGGCGTAGGCGGTCACGTCGTCGACCGAGAGGTCACAGTCCGCGTTCGTGTACTCGGCGACGGAGGCGTCCGGGTTCAACACGATGTACGCCTCGGTGGTGGTGCGGTCCCAGTCGAGGCCGTCCTCGATCCGCACCCACTCGGCGTGCGCGCCGACGATCCAGAAGGGGTCGGCGGCGTTGAACACCGTCGGGATGAGGTAGCCGTCCAGCGCCGGCGAGTCGACGACCACCGCCGGATTCGATGGTTCCTGATAGAGGGCGACGTCGTGGTCCGCACAGGCGTCGATCACGCGTTGCATCTTCTCCTCGGTCATCCCGAGCGTCCCCCCGATCTCGATCGCGTCCGTCCCGGTGTCGACCACGTCCTCGAACGTCTCGTCCCCGTACAGCTCCTTGTCGGGATCGACCTTCAGGACGTGATCCCACTCCGCCCACGGGTTCGTCATTACACGGGACTGTGCCGTGGGGGGCTAAAAAGGGTACGATAGCTGGTATGGGCTTGCTGTGACCGGTCGGCCGAATTCCGGCTGCCGTCCGGTATCCGTCCGTCTTACGGCAGCTGCGGTCGGTTCGCGTCCGGAACCACCTCGAGGGCGTTCAGCACGCAGGCGAGCATCGCGTAGTAGCCGATTGTCCCGGTGAGCTCGGTGACGCCCGACTCCCCGTACCGATCGCGTGCCGCCTCGAAGGTCGCATCCGAGACCGCGTGCTCGTCGATGAGTTCGCGGACGTACGAGACGAGACACGCCTCGCGTTTCGGGAGCTCATCGACCGGACCCGAGTCGGCGACGTGGTCGATCGTCGCCCCGCTCACGCCCGCCTCGCGGGCGATCGGTTCGTGGGCCGCCCACTCGAAGGCGCAGTCGAACGTTCGGGCGGTCGCGAGGATCGTCAGCTCCCGGTCGGGGTCCGGGAGTTCGCTTTCGAACCGCACGTATGCACCGAGGTGCCCGACCCGTCCCGCGAGCTCGGGACTGTTTAATAGAACCGAGAAGGGCCCCCGCACGCCGCCGCGGCTCTCCGCGATGGCGTCGTAGTGGTGGCGATGCTCCTCCGGAACCGTCTCCCGCGAGGTGTGGTATCGAACGCGGTCCGAATCAGCCATACGACCAGCACCGCGAGCGCGCTATTCAGTCTTATTGGTCCGCGCGATCGTGGATGTTCATAGGGACGTATCAGCAACGAACCGTCGCCGCTACTGCGCCTTCGCCTGCCAGTCGCGAACCCGGTCCGCGCCGACGCCGTCGACGCGCTCGGCCAGGTCGTCGGGGTCCGCCTCGGTCAGCGCCGAGACGCCCTCGACGCCGGCGTCGGCCAGCTTCTCGGCGGTCTTCTCGCCGATCCCGTCGATCGCCTCGAGCTCCGAGCCGTTCTCGCGGGCCTGGAACTCCCGGTAGTTGCAGATCGGACAGCCAAGCTCCCAGGGTTCGTCGCCGGAGTGCACCCGGAGGTGCGGCAGGTCGTGTTCCTCGCAGGTCTCGTCGGTGATCTCGATCTCGCCGCGGCGGGGCAGCGGCAGCGAGTACTCGCAGTCGGGATAGCGCGTACAGCCGACCAGCCGGGAGCCCGTGCGGAGCTGCTTGATCGCGAGATCCCCGCCCTCCGTCTCGCCACACTCCGGACAGTCGCCGATGACCGTGTCCTCGGTCGCGTCGGCCTCGTCGGCCTGACACTGCGGGCAGCCGTGGACGAACGTCTTCCGCCCCGCGAGCATCTTCACGTGGTGGAGGTCGTGGTTCTCACAGACGTCATCCAGGATGAGCGGCTTTCCGGTGGAGGGCAACGGAAGGGTGTACTCGCAGTCGGGGTAGCCGTCACAGCCCACGAAGTAGGAGCCGTACCGGGACTTCCTGACCAGCAAGTCGGAGCCGCACTCCGGACAGGGACCGAGCCGCTTGTCCGCCTTGAGCGACGTCCGCAGGTGGTCGCCGACCTCCTCACGGGAGTCGGCGAGCGCCTCGAAGACGGCCGACAGCACCTCCCGGGACTCGGCGGTCACGTCCTCGTAGTCGGCCTCGCCGGCCGCGATCGCCTGCATATCCGCCTCGAGCTGTGCGGTCATCTCCTCGGAGACGATCCGGTCGGCGAACTCCTCGGCGGCCTCGACGACCGCCTCCGCGAGTTTGGTGGGACGCGGCGGGTCGTTCTCGATGTAGCCGCGGTCGTAGAGCTTCTCGATCGTGTTGTGCCGGGTCGCCTTCGTCCCCACGCCGCGCGACTCCATCTCCTCGATGAGCCGGGACTGCCCGTACCGCCGCGGGGGCTGGGTCTCCTTGCCCTCGAGCTGCCGCTCGGTCAGCGCCAGCTCCTCGCCGACCTCGACGTCGGGAACGATCGTCTCGCTCGAGGACCGGTAGGGATAGACGTCGTGGTAGCCGGCCGAAAGCAGCCGCTTCCCGTTCGCCTTCAGCCGAAGCCCGCCGTCGGCAGCCAGGGAGGGTTCCTGGCCCGACTCGGCCGCCTCGGGGTCCCGAAGCGCTGCCCGGGGATCGGCCTCGGCGGCGATCGCGGTGGCCTCGTCGTTCGCGAGCGCGACCACGCGCAGGTGCTCCCAGGTGGCCGCGGGCGCGCAGGTGGCGAAGAAGCGGCGGACGACCAGCTCGTAGACCTCCCACTCGTCCTCGGAGAGGTCCGAGGCGGCGGGGATCTCGCCGGTCGGGTGGATCGGCGGGTGGTCGGTCGTCTCCTCGTCGCCCTCGGTCGGCTCGATCGCCTCCCGGTCGAGCAGCGTCTCGGCGTCCTCGCCGAAGCCGGTGTCGAGGAAGGCCTCGAGCAGCTCTCGGGGGTCCAGGTCGTCGGGATAGACGGTGTTGTCGGTTCGGGGATAGGTGATGTATCCCGCCGTGTACAGGTCCTCGGCGATCGACATCGCGCGCTGGGCGCCGTAGCCGAGCGACCCCGCGGCGCGGATGAACTGCGTCGTGTTGAACGGCGCCGGGGGGTCGTCGGTGCGGGTTCGGCGCCGGACGTCGTCGACGGTCGCGCCGTCGGCCGCATCGAGGGCACGGGAAAGGGTCTCCGCGACGGTCTCGTCCCAGACCCGGTCCGCCTCGTTGCCGTCCGCGTCCAGCAGGAAGTAGCTCGCCTCGAAGGGGTCGCCGCCCGACTTGGTGAGGGCACCCGACAGCTCCCAGTAGGACTCGGGGTCGAACGCCTGGATCTCGCGTTCCCGGTCGACGATTAGCTTGAGCGTCGGACCCTGCACTCGGCCGACCGAAATGAAGTCGTCGCCAAGCTGGCCTGCCGACAGCGAGAGGAACCGGGTGAGCGCGGCGCCCCACATCAGGTCGATGACCTGTCGGGCCTCGCCGGCTGCCGCCAGGTCGAAATCCAGGTCGTCGGGGTTCGCGAAGGCGTTTTGCACCTCGTTTTCGGTGATCGAGGAGAACCGGACGCGGTCGATGGGGACGTCCTCGTTCACCTCGCGGACGAGCTCGTAGGCCTCCTTGCCGATCAGCTCGCCCTCCCGGTCGTAGTCGGTCGCGATGACCACGCGTGAGGCGTTGCGCGCGAGCCGCCGCAGGGCCACGACGATGCCCTCCTGGGTCGGCTGCTTGCTGACCGGGGCGTCGATCAGCTCGACGGGCTCGACGTCGCGCCAGTCGTCGTACTCCGCCGGGAAGTCGACCCCGACGACGTGGCCCGACAGGCCGATGCACCGCTTTCCGCCCCACTTGTAGACGTTCACGCCGTTCACCCGGTCGGACTCGGCGGACTCCCCGCTGAGGACGTCCGCGATCCGCCGGGCGGCGTTGTCCTTCTCCGTGATGATCAGTTCGGGGCCGCGACTCATTGCCGCGAGGTAGGCAACTGGCTCGCGTAAACCTTTCGTGCCGGCGACCGTGTTCCGTTCCGGTCGTCGCGATCCGGTGGGCCTCCTCTCAGATCCCCTGTCCCATCAGGTGGCTGCGCAGCACGTCCGGCGTCTTGAGTCCGGCCTCGGTGTTGAGCAGGACCACGGTCTCGTCGCCCTCGAAGAATCCGTCCTCGGCCAGCTCCCAGGCGCCCGCCGGCGCGGCGCCCCCGGCGGCGCCCATCTCGAGGATCTCGTGTTGGGCGACCGTCACGGCGCTCTCGAGGATCTCGTCGTCGCCGGCGGTGACGCCGCGCCCGCCGCTCTCGCGGACCGCCTCGACCGCCCACGCGCCGCCGGCGGGATCGGCGATCTCCAGCTCGCCGCAGATCGTGTCGGGGGTATCCCACGGCTCCGGCTCGTCGATCCCACGTTCGAGCGCGGCGGCGATCGGGGCACAGCCCTCGGCCTGGGCCGCGACGAGCCGCGGCCGGGCGTCGATCAGTCCGAGGGTTTCGAGCTCCCGGAAGCCCTTGGCGATCCCCACGACGAACTCCCCGCTGCCGGTCGGGACGACGACCACGTCCGGTGCGGTCCACCCGAGATCGGCGGCGAGCTCGTAGGCGACCGTCTTCGCGCCCTCGTGTCGGAACGGCGTCGCGAACTCCGTCAGGTCGGTGTAGTCGGTCGCGAGCTGCTCGTCGACCGCCGCGACCGCGTCCGGGTGTCGTCCCCCGACGACGCGCATCTCGCCACCGTGGACGTTCGTCATCGCCTTGTTCGAGAACGCACACCGGGAGGGGACGAACGCGTACGACCGCAGCCCCGTCCGCCCCGCGTAGGCGGCCATCGACTGGCCCGCGTTTCCGGGGGAGGCGCAGACGAGCGGTTCGACGACGCCGGGGTCGTCCGCGTCCTCGTCGGAGTCCGTGTCCGCGTCCAGTTCCGAAACGGCCGTCATCGTCACCGACAGGCCGCGGTCGAGGGCGGTCCCGGTCGGATTGCGCGCCTCGTCCTTTATAAACACCTCCGCGACGTCGAGCTCGTCCGTCAGCCGGTCGGCCGCGACCAGCGGCGTGCCGCCCTCCCGCGCCGACAGCGCCGACGCGGCCGGAAACGGAAGGAGCGCGTCGAACCGCCACATCCCGTCCGTGGCGGTCCCTTCAACGGTGGCAGCCTCCTCGATCGCGGTCGGATCCACGGCGTCGTAGTCGTAGGTCGGGTCGAGCGGTCCGCCGCAGTCTGGACAGCGGGCCGCGGCCGCGAGGTCGTGGGCGGCCCCGCAGTCGTGACACGCGAGTCCGATAAAGGCGTCAGTCGTCTCCATAGGCGCACTTTCCGACGGGACGACTAATCGCTTCCCGTCCGCGCCGACGATTCAGAAGCGACCGAGTACGCCTCACGGCAACAGGTCGGCCGGCGCCCCGGCGAGGCCGGCCAGCGCGTCGGCCTCGACGTGGTGGAGGTCGCCGGGGATCACCAGCAGGTGGAGGGGATCGCCGAACGATCGGTCGGCCAGCGCGGAGAGGCGGTCGGCGGCCACCACCGCGTCCGGGCTGCCGGCACGAGCGACGACGACGCCGAGGACGTCCGCCCAGTCGTCGGCGAGCAGAGCGGCGGCGTGATCGGCGGTCATATACTCCTCGTGGTCCGGATCGGCGCCGCGGGGGCCAGTACCGACCTTGATGTCGAGGTAGACGATGGTGTGAAGTCCGCGCTCGCGGTTGGCCTCGATGGTCTCGATCACGCTGTCGGGAACCCCCTCCCCGCCGTGGGCGTACGGAAACGGCAGGGTGGCCGCCTTGCCGAACCGGTAGTTCTGCAGTCCGGTCAGCGAGGAGGCGGCCGATTGGGCGGTCACTCCGTGGATCACGCGCGTATCGATCCCCCGATCCTCGGCACGGAGCCGGAGGTCGGTGTGGGTCGTCGAGACCATCGTGTCGCCGGCGGTCAGGAACGCGACGTCGCCGGACGCGGCCGCCGTGAGGATCGGTTCGGGGTCCTGCTCGACGCCGGCCCGGTCCCGAACCTCGATCGCCGTCCCGTGGTACGCCTCGAGGTCCGCGAGGTCGGCCCCGACGAGCCGGCTCGTGTAGAACTCCGCGAACGCACGGTCGGCCGCCCGTAACGCGTCCCGTCCCTCGACGGTGATCGATCGCTCGTCGTGGAGTCCGAGCCCGATGAAGGTGAGCATACCGACCCCTCGGCGTCGCGATCGCTTATAAATCCCGCACTCGGACTGCGGCGGCGGCGCGAGCCCGACCCCGTCCGACGGACGCAACACGCCGACGGGAGACCGCCGAGGTAGCGGAGGTTTTCCCCGATACCTTTATTCAGCCGTGGTCTAACATTCAGACGAACGACACGAGTCGCTTGAGACGATGGCATCAGACCCTGACCGTATGACCGATTCCCCGTCCGACACCGAGCTGTTCGCCGAGTGGGTCTCCGAGACAGCGGAGTCCCGCGGCGTCACCGAGCAGGAGCTGCTGAACCAGCTCATCTCCTCGTTTTGGGTGCTCGACGAGCTCGACGGGATCCGCGGTGAGGGTGGGACCCTCGGGGAGGTCGGGAGACCGGAGGAATCCGACCCGACCGAATCCGACGTCCTGGGATTCGCCGACCCGACGCACGATCCCGAATCCGGGACTGACGAGGCCGACGGGACCGGCGAGAACGGCGAGACCGACGGGACCGGCGAGAACGGCGAGACCGACCGGACCGGCGAGAACGGCGAGACCGACCGGACCGGCGAGACTGGTGACGCTGTCGCGCCCGACGACGCCGCCGGCGATGGCAGCGCCGCCCCCGGCGAAGTCGACGTCGACCTCCAGAACGTCCTCCACGGGCTCCTGGAAACGCTCCGTGCCGATTCACCCGAGACGGACGGCTCGAACGACCTGCGCCGGCAGATCCACGACCTCTCGCTCGACGTCGAGGACCAGCGCCGACGTCACGAGCGCTACACCGACCGGATCTCCGACGACCTCACCCGCATCAACGGGCGCCTGACCACGCTCGAGGAGGACGCAGACGACTTCGTCACCGAGGCGGACCTCGCGCGGTACGCCACCGAGGACGCCCTCGATCGCGAGATCGAGGGGCTCGAAGACGAGGTCAACGGCGGGTTCGACGAGCTGGAGGGCTGGATCGACGAGGAGTTCGACGAGATCGAGGCACTGTTCGAACACCTCCTCGACCGGATCGACGACCTCGATGGCCGGATCGACGCGGTCGACGATCGGGTCGACGACGTCGGGGCGACGGTCGAATCGACGGTCGAATCCGAGCTCGAGTCGATTCGATCCAAGCTCGCCGAGAACGAGCGACTCGCCGCACTCAGGCGTGACGCGATCGCCGACGGGATCCGGTCGGCCGACTGCGCGGGTTGCGGCGAAACGGTCGATCTCGCGATGCTCGACGCACCCCAGTGTCCGAACTGTACCGCGACGTTCCGGGACGTGGAGCCGGCTGGATGGAACCCCTTCGGGTCCCCGACGCTGCAGACGGGAACGCCGGATCCCCCCTTCGACGCGGCCGACGGCGCTCGCGTCGAGGAACCACACGACGACCCTTCCGACGGTGACCGCTGAGGCGGCCTGGACGGGACGTCGGCCGCCGAACCCGGTTCCCGTTTCGGAGTCGGGTCACGAACCGATCCGGGAGGACCCGCGATGAGCGACGACTCGAACGGAACGGACGACCCGGATCACGACGGGACCTCCGACTCGACGAGCGACGGGAGCACTGCCCGCGAGGACGACGCCGGGCGACGCGGGAGCCGGTTCCGCGATCTCCGAACGAAAGTGCAGAACGGTGAATCGGTGACGGACGAACCGACGTCGGCCGAACCGACGTCCGGGGCTGAACGAACGACGGAGTCCGAATCCACCGCAGCGTCCGAATCCACGATCGAAAGCGATCCGGAACGACGCGTCGACGACCCCGCGACGGACGCCGATGCCGGTCGAGGCGCTGACGACGAGGAGGAGTGGGAGTGGTTTCAGGGTGACGCACCCCCCGAGGAGGAACGACTGACGGGAGGCGGTCACACCGCGGGGACCGCCGGGAAGGGCCCCGGTGCGGACTCACCCGTCGACGACGAGGACGACGCTGCGACTGGATCGGGAGCCCCGGAACCGCAACGGGAGTCGGAAGCGGACGTGGCTGGCCCCGAAACCGACGATCGGCTCTGGAACGCGGCCGATTCGAACACCGACGACGATCACGCCACTGGAACCGATCTGGGAGTCGCTTCCGAGGCCGACGCACCCGATGCCGAGTCCGACCCACCCGATGCCGAGTCCGACCCACCCGATGCCGAGTCCGACCCACCCGATGCCGAATCGACGACCGACTCGGCGTCGGCGGTCGACGCGGCGGAATCCGAACCGTCGAGCCGCGACGGCATCACGATCGATCCGGTCGAGGAGGACACGGCCGAACCGAGCGACACGGCCGAACCGACGACCGGATCCAACGAGCACGACCGAACCGACGATGCTCCGGACGCGGGCACACCGGATGAGCGTGCCGGATCGTCGAAGCGATCGGGACGGCTTTGGAGCGATCCGACGGCGGTGGCCGGGCGGTCCACGTCCGATCGGGAGTCACCGGCAGACGCACCGTCAGATCGGAACTCGGCCGAGTCGGGAGCCGCGAACGCCGGGACGCCGTCCGATCCCACAGCTTCCGACGGCGTCGACTCGGGCGAGGAACTCGAATCGACGACCGGGACTCCCTCCTCGGGCGACCCGGAGGTATGGGACGGCACCGACCACGAGGCCGACGCCGGACCGGCGGCGCCCGAGTCGGACGCCGAGGCGGCTGACCTGCCCGCGTTCGACGTGCTCGATCCGGGGTCGAACGCGCTGGTGCTCGATTCGCTCTCGGGGCCCGTCTCGGAGACGGCCTGCGGACGGCTGCTCGACGCCGGCGATGCTGGTACCCCGGCGGGCGCCTCCGACGCCCGAAACGTCCTGATCGTGGCCATCGAGGAGCCGGCGGCGGAGCGGATCGACGTGTGTCACCGGGCCGGCATCGACGCCGGCGAGATCGCCGCGATCGAGGTGGGCAGCCACGGCGGCCCCCGGTCGGTCGCCTCCGAGACGACCGGCGGCGGGCAGTCGGTCTCGCTCACGCGCGTCTCGAAGCCATCGAATCTCTCGAAGCTCGGCATTCTGATCACCAAACAGCTCTCGGAGTGGGAGACCGACGACCGGCCGGTCGTCTTCTGTCTCCACTCGCTGACCGCGCTCCAGCAGTACGTGTCCGACGAGAAGCTGTTCCGGTTCCTCCACGTGTTGACCCGACGGCTCTCCGCAAGCGGAGGCCGTGCGCACTTTCATATGGACCCGGATGCCCACCACGAGATGGTCGTCGGCACCCTCCGGCCCATCTTCGACGTCATCGTTCGGATCGGTCCGGATGGAACGGTCGACGTGGAACACGAGTGACGCCGCAACCGCGGCGCTGGACCGGCTCCCGGCGTGTCGACGTGGTCGCTACGCCGACCGGAGCTCCGGGGGCGGCCCCTCGTCGCCCAGCCGGATTCGGCCGTCACGAAGCGTCTGGACGATCGCCGAGATCGCGAACGTGGTGAGGACGACGACCGCGATCGTGAGCGCACCGACCTCCGCAAACAGGCCTACCTCGAGCCACGTCAGTCCGATCAGCAGCGCGTTGGCGGCGCTGAGCCCGAGGTAGAACTGTCCCCAGGGGATGTCCCGCGGGTCGACGACCTCGAGGTAGACGTCGGCGTTCCGGACCGCGTCACACAGCACCACCGTACCGCGGTCCTCGTCGTAGTCGACGAGCCCGCGGTCGTCCATCGACGAGAGGTGGCCCTGGTACAGCGAGATGTAGACGCGCTTGCGCTCCTGGGACGTGAGATCATCGATCGGCTTGTCGTTCTCCCAGGCGGCCACCTGCTCGGCGAGGTCGCGAACGGCCACCCGATCGTCCACCTGCTTGAGGTAGTGGATCGCGTACCGGCGACGCTTGTTCGAGAGGATGTCGTAGACGTCGTCCTGCGTGAGTCGATCGCCGCCTCCGTCGCCCTCGCTGCCCGAGGATAGAGACAGTCCGAGGGAGGTCCGAACCGACGACCGAAGCGTGGAGAGAATCGATGATGGCGATGGAGAGGCCATGGCAGCGATGGTGGTCGTATAACCCGAACGGATTCCTGTAAGTGTTCCTATCCGTTCGATCGAGCGACGTTTTCAAACACGACGGACGTTTTTAAACGGGAGACTGCGAGCCGATCGTCACGAACGGCCGACCGAAGTAGTTGGGTATTTAACTATTCGTCGACAGTATCCTATGGTTCTCCCGAATGGTCGACGTCCTCCTCGTGGAAGACACCGACATGCAGCGCGCGCTCCTACGGGGGTTTCTCACCCCACGACACACGGTCGTGGGGGTCGCAACGACCGGCGAGGAGGCGATCCGTGGGGCGGAGCGCACCGCCCCCGACGTGGTCGTGATGGACGTCAACCTCCCCGGCACCGACGGGATCGAGGCCACCCGGGCGATCAAACGCGCCAACCCCGACGTCGCGGTCGTGATGAGCACCGCGATGGTGACCGACGAGTCCCGCGACCGCGCCGCCGGCGCCGGCGCGGACGCCTACCTCACGAAGCCCTTCAGCAAGCAGGACCTCCTCGACACGATCGACGAGGCACGGTCACCCTGATCGTGGTGCGTGCTAACTTCCCAACATACCACGTCACACGACAACACACCAAACGCATCAAACCCCCGAATTCGGCATATTAGGGTGCCCTAACTGCCGAATCCGGATCGTTAGATGACCATAACTCCCGAGTAGGCCGGGCTTACAAAGAGGGTAGGGGTATATTTATTCAATAGAGACGCCGGCCGGGGGCACCCGCCCGCCGCGCCGATGCGTACACAAGGAGACAACAACTATGGCACGACCCAAAGGAAAGCTGCTCGCGCTGGTATTGGTCTTCGGAGCGATCACCGTCGTCACGGCCACGGGCGCGTTCACCACGGTGGAGGCGGAACGGACAGCTGACGTGAACGTTTCCGGTGATGCATCCGCACTGCTCGCGTTGGAACCTGGTCCCGAGAACGGAGAGTATGTAACGACCGATGGCGGAGAAGTCCAGATTCAGCTCGGAGGCCCACAGGGTGCTGAGGGGGTCAACGTGAACTCATACACCGCCATAAATGGGATGATGAATGTCACGAACAATGGCCAGAATGAGATCAATCTACACGTGAACACGAACGGATCGCACCCGGAGTATGTCAACATCTATAACGGATCGGCTGGGTCGGGAACGAACATCACTGACGGCGAAAATTCCGTCACCCTCTCACCCGGTGATACGGTTCAGATCTCGATGGAGATCGACACTCGCGATTCCGGGCTCGACGATGGTGCTGACCTCATCGACAGCATCGAGTTCGTCGCCGAGAGCACGGATAACTAACCCAGTCACCCTCCCCTCACAACGATTCGGACCGCGCTAACTAGGCGACGTTCGATCCCACGTTCCTCCTGACGGAGGACGGCTCGGCACACCACCACGACTAGCCACCACTCCACGATGAACCCACGCTCCATCACCGCTGCCCTCGCCGTCATACTCGCGATCGGCGCGGTAGTGGCGACCGGAGCGGTGCTGGGGACGGCCGGGTCGCCGACGGAGACCCTTTTTAACGGCGAGCCGGACGTCGCGTTCGGCGCCACCAACGGAACGAACGGGAACTACGTGGTGAGCGACGACGACGGCGAGCTCCGGATCGACCTCACGGATCCGGGCGTGAACGCGGAGTCGTACACGACCGTCGACCGGATCTTCTACCTGCACAATCAGGACACCCAAAACGTCAGCGTGTGGGTGACCCACGACGGCGGCGAGCGAGTGTCGATGACGAGCGACGAGGGCGGAACGCCGATCGAGGGCGAGGGGAACGCCGTCACGCTCGCGCCGGGCGAGCGCGTGGTCGTGAACGTCGGCCTCGACAGCCGGGGCATCGAGGAAGGTGACCGGCTCCTCACGAGCGTGACGATCCACACCGGCTACGAGCTCGAGGAGGAGGTCGGTGACGGTAACGACACCGACGAGAACGCGTCCGACGGTGGCCCCGAAACGCCCGGATCCGGCGGCGGGGGCGTCGGCGGTGGTGGGGGCGTCGGCGGAGGCGGGGTGGGCGTGCCGGGCGAGGAGACCCCCGGAACGACGCCCGGCGAGGAGGGTGCGGAGGGCGGTGCGCCCGGCGAGGACGTGATCGACTCCGAGACCGGCGTGGAGGTCGAGTTCGAGGGCGATCCGGGCGAGGACGGGACGTCCGACGCGGACGGCGGCGAGGGGTCGGCGGGCGATACGGGGGTCACCGTCCGGGAACTCTCGAACGAGGACCTCGAGGCGATCGACACCACCGCCGCCGACCAGGACCCACGCGCGGTGATCTCGACGGCGGAAGACGAGGACGGCGACGGGGTCGATGACGACGGTGACGGCGCAGGAAGTGCGGGCGCAGCTGGCGGCGCCGAGGGGGACGCGATCGACCTCGCGAAGGGCACCATCGTGACGACCGTCGGGGAGCCCGCCCGACTCTCGGGCGAGCGGTCGACGATCAGCGTCTCGAGCGGGATCACGAAGCAGGACCGGATCGTGCGCGCGGTGGACATCGAGCCGTCCGACGGTCGCCGGGATCGCCCGGCCACGGTGCGGCTGCGCGTCGACCGCGACCAGTTTGGCGACGCCGACCCCTCGGGCGCGACCCTCGGCCACCGGACCGAGAACGGCTGGGAGCTGCTCGACACTCGGGTGACGGAGACGACCGAGGACTACGTGGTCGTTTCCGCACGCACGCGCAGCTTCTCGCCGTTCGCGGTCTTCGTCGACCCGGACGTCACCTACCAGTGGACGCTGCCGGACGGGACCACCCGGAACGGCCGGACGCTCGAGTACACCTTCGCGGAGCCGGGCCAGTACGAGGTCGGGCTCACCGTCCGCGACGCTCTCGGCCGCGAGAACACGGTCCGCCGGACGGTCATCGCCAACGACGTGCCGACCGCCGAGGTCTCCGCGGAGTACGACCGGGCGGCCGAGACGGCGACCCTCACCGCGGACGTCACGAACGAGGTCGGCGACGCGACGGTGACCTGGACGTTCGCCGACGGCACCACGAAGACCGGCGAGACGGTCACCCACCCCCTCGAACCCGGCGAGCACGTGGTGGACGTGCGCGTGGCCGACGAGTACGGGGCCGCCACCGAGACCACCGAGCGGATCGCGGTCGCGACCGGCTGGTCGGTCGCCTCCCGACTCTCGGCGCTGGGTAGCGGCAGCACGGTCCTCTGGCAGACGCTCCTGTCGCTGACCGCCCTCGGACTCATCCTCGCCGCCTATCGCTACCTCCCGTGGGGGCGCATCGTCCCGGAGGGTCGCGGCCCCCGAATCACGGTCTTCGAGGACCCCCGCGTGAGCCTCGAGACCAACCGCTTCGAGATCGGCGCACTGACGGTCGTCGATCCCCAGGTCGCGCTCGATACGATCTCCATCGAGATCGTCGACGCGGAGGGCACCGAAATCGTCCGCAAGCGCCTCGAGATCGTCGGCGACCGGGAGTACGCAGCTAAAAACGAGGCGATCGTCGTACCGCCGGGGACCGACCTCGACCCCGAGGGGAACTACCGGATCCGGGTGACCGCCCGCAACGTGCGCGACCGAACCGGGTCGCTCGAGGGGACGTCGGTTCGCATCGTCTCCACGCTCACGGAGCCGGTTCCGGCGGTTTGATTCGGCGGTTTTGATCTCCGGTCTGACCGGCCGATCGCCGTTCCACAACGCTTTTTGGTTCGCTCCGAAACCTCCGCCTATGACTGACGTCGAATCCGAGCTTCGCGCACAGTTCACCGAGGCCTTCGAGGGCGCGGAGTTCCCCGTCGAGAACCAGATGGATCTCGTTCCCGCGCTGCCGAACGGCCCGGGCACGACCTTCGAGGCCGGGGACGTGCGCTTCACCGCGATGGAACTGGCCACCAAGCTCGGCGGCGAGCAGGAGTTCCCGTACGAGTCGGTCGAGGAGTTCGTCGACGACATCATCGCCGGGCTCAAGAAAAATGATATGATCTGATATGATCTGATCTGGTCTGATCTGGTCTGATCTGATCGACGCCGCCGTCCGGTGCCGATCCCAACGTGGAGACGTCGACAGCTCCCGTCGAGCGGTTCTTACGCGTGGGCGCACTAGACGGTGACAACCCGTGGTCGTCGATACGCTTCCCCCGTTGCCGGCGTGGCTCCTGATCGGGATCGGGGTCGGAACGCTCGCGACGGGGGGCGTCGTCGTCCTCTTTTATTTCGGCGACCGGCTGCTGCCGGCCGGCGGCGCACCAGCAGCGGGTGCCTCGGTCGACGGCGACGCCAGACGCCGGACGGAGATCCGGTCGTACCTGTCGGCGATCGACGAGCGGTTCCGCGAGGACCATCCCGTCGCCGGCGACCCCGTCGACTTCTATCTCCCGGACCGGGAGGTCGCCATCACGTTCGACGCCCAGCAGTTCTTCCGGCTTGAGCGCGCCGGCATCGCCGCCGTCCTCTGTGAACACGAGCTGCCCGGCCGCGGGCTCGGCGACCGGCTCCCGTTCGACACGCCGGATGCGAGTTCGATCGACGACCCGACTCGCGGCCCGGGCAGTGGCGGATTCGGAACCGCGGGCGATCCCGGCTCGGATCCGGTCGCGACGGCCTTCGCGGAGCTGGAGCTTCCTCGATCGACCGACGAGGAGGCCGTGAAACGCGCCTACCGCGAGCGCGTCAAGGACGTCCATCCGGACCAGGGGGGCGACGAGGAGGCGTTCCGCCGGGTTCGGGAGGCGTACGCCACGGCGACCGAGTACTGCCGACGTGCGGACGGGACCGTCGAACCCGCGCCGCGGCCGGCGGCCGACCGGTCGCGGGCTGCCACCGCGACCGCCAGAGCGCGGCGATCGAGGCGGGAGCGACGCTGATCACCGTGGAATCCCGCGGTGTGGACGGTGCGGCCACGGCAGCGACCGGGCCTCACGACCCCGACTCGAGCACGATCTCGCTCGCCCGCCGGCCGCTGGCGAGCGCCCCTTGAATGGACGACCACTCGGTGTACTCGCCCGCGAGCACGACCGGTCCCGCGGGCGCGGTCGGGTCCGGTAACGTCTCCCGAAACCCGGGCGGCTGGGCGAACTGCGCGAACGGGGTTCGGTCGGTCGCGAGGGTTCGCAGCCCGTCGAGCGAGCGCTCCGGGAACCACGAGGCGAGCGCGTGCTCGGTCTCGGCCGCGAGCGTCTCGTCATCACGATCGAACGCTTCGTCGCCGACGAAGGTGGCCGCAAGCAGCGTTCGGTCGTCCGGGGCGTACTCCGGGGCGACCGCGCCGAGCGGGACGACCGTGTTCGGGCGCTCGCCGCCCGCGTTCAACAGGATTCGGGGACCGGTTCCGAGCGAACGGCCGGGCGGAAGCGTGTACCACTGCGTGATGCAGCCGACGCCGTCCGTCGGGATCGACTCGACGCCCGTGAGCCGGCGCGCCTCCGGCGGCGACGTCGCGACGACCGCCACGTCGGCGACCGTCTCGGAACCGCCCGCGGTATGCAGTCGAACGCCGCCAGTGCTCGCGTCCGCGTCATCGACCTCGAGTTCCTCGACCGGCGTTTCGAGGCGGATCGTGCAGCCGGCGTCCCGCGCTCGCTCGGCGAGCTGGCGGGTGATCGCACCCATTCCCGTCGCCGGTACGACCGTCCGGCCGTCGCTCATCGCGCGGAAGGTCTCGACGAAGACGCTCGCGGACGTCGACAGCGATCGATCGAGGGTGATGCCACCGTAAAAAGGGGCGATGAACCGGTCCAGATATGCCTCCGAGAAGCCCCGGTCCCGGAGGAACGACCGGATGGATTCGTCCGGTCCGGCTGTCGGTGTCGATCCGGCCGATGACGTGGAGCCTGCTGCCGAGCCGGAGCGCAGGCCGCCGACCGGACCTGCGCCCGCCGCCGCCCCGCGCAGCAGCTCGCGTTTCAGCCGGAGGGTTCGGAGCTTGTCTCCGAGCGTGATCTCCCGCGAGAACGCAGCTTCGAGGGCCGCGCTCGGGTCACGGAGGGGATCGGCGATCGTCGATCGGGATCCGGGGCGGCAGATCACGGCCCCGGGGGCGAACGCCCGGAGGTCGAGCGCCTCGAGGTCGAGCTCGGCGCGGGCGGCCGGATACGAGTCGAAGAGCACCTGAAACCCGCGGTCGATCGTGAAGCCGTCGACGGTTCGGCTTCGAACGCGTCCGCCAACCGCGTCCTCGCGTTCCAGAACCGTCACGTCGGCGCCCGCCTCCCCGAGCCGTGCCGCCGCCACGAGCCCCGCGGGGCCGGCGCCGACGACGGCGACCACCCTCTCGGTGTCGTTCATACGCGGGATTCACGGTCGAGCCACAAAAGCGTCCCCAGGGACGGCCGCGAGGATCCTCACCGGTCGACGTTCCTCACCGGTCGACGTTCCTCACCGGTCGACGTTCGTCGGCTCCCGCGGGAGCTCGAGCGCCTCGAGCAGGTCGTGTTCCTCCCCGGTCAGCACGTAGAGGACGTCCTCGAGGACGACCACGAGCTCCGGAAGCTGCCGGGCCACGAGGTAGGTGATCCCGATGAGGGCGACGACGGCGAGCAGCTGGCTGAGGATCCGGTCGGAGACGAAAAAGGAGACGCGGTAGGGGTCGCTCGCGCCGAACATCGCCAGGACGAGCTCCGGCTGCCAGTGCATGTACTGGTTGCCCGTGACGATCGTGATGAACGTGGTCCGGGCGATGTTCAGAACGTAGATGAGCGGGATCGAGACGGCGAGTCCGCGGAGCTTCCGGGAGACGGGGGCGTCGACGGCGGCGATGAGGCCGCCGAAGATCGCCATGCTCCCGATGCCGGTACACGCGAGCACGACCGACACGAGGATGACGTGCTCCTCGGGACCGTAGACCCACCGGAAGGTAGCCCAGTAGCCCTCCGAGCTCTCGATCATCGTCGGCGCGTACCCGAGGAGGTCGATGAGGGTCGCGGTCTGGGCGGCGACGATCTCGATGAGCACTCGCTTGGGTTCCGGCAACGTCACCCCGCCGACGGTCATCGCCGGGATCGTCTCGAACGGGAGATAGATCAACAGCATCGCCGCGACCGCGCGCGTCAGGACGAACAGGGATTCCCGGCCGCGGTGGAGGAGGTATCCGGCGTAGGTACACGCGGGAACGGCGACCAGCGAGAGGACGCTCTCGACGTAGCTCTGGTGTTCGAAGGCGAAGTACGGCACCATCGTGAGCCAGAAGAGACCGAACAGTACCCACGCACCCGCCGCAAGCGACCGGCCGGCTGGAAGCCCGCGGCGGTCGAGGAGGGCGCCGATCGCGAACAGGATCGCGACGAGCCACGCGAACGTGAACGTATCGGGCAGCGCGGTGAGCACCGACTGTCCGAGCACGTCAAGCATACACCACGAGTGACGGGAGCGCCGAATAAAGCCCTTGTCGTTGGAAACCGGATTACGGCGACGTCGTCGTCAACGATCGCGTCTCGACGTCGAACCGCCCGGTCGAGTCGACTATCGAACGCGACGATACGTCGCGAAAGCGAACAGCACTATGCTGATCCCCGACGCGATCGATTCGACGTCGATCCGATCCCGAATCGCCTCGAACGCTGCGAGGAGGCTACCGGTCGGATCCGCAGCGAGCGTGCCGACGACCGATTCCACGTTCCTACCGACCACCTCGACGACACCGTGGCCATCACCGACGGTGCCCGCTTCGCCACTCGCATCCCCGGATCCATCGGCCGGCCGGTCGACCTCGTCAGCCCCCGAACTTCCACCACCGGCACCGCTACCGGCACCGCTCGTCCGTCCCTCGCCAGCGGCGGGGCTGTCGACCGCGGCCGGCGGCGTCCCGGTCATCGCCTCAGTGGCCGGATCGGCAGCCCGGATCCGGCCCTCAACGGACGGCCGCGATTCGACCCCGTCGAGGCCGTGGACGGACACGCGATACCGATCCCCGACGGTCAGCGCGGAGAGATCGACGGTTGCCGACCACGTCCCGTCGGCGGCGACCCGAACCGACTCGTTGCGGCCACGAAACTCCGACTCCGACGCGGCGATCGGCCGAATTCGAACCGTGAACTCGGTTCCCGGCGCGAGCGTGGTCGAGCCGGCGAACGACTGGTCCGGCGCGGCGTGAGCGTCGTACGGGTCTGCCGCGAACCGGACGTCGCGTTCGACCACGGTGAATCCGGTCGTTGCCTCGGAGCCGCCCGAGAGCGGCGTGATCTCGAGGGCCGATGGCGGCGTCTCGATCCCGGACGGGACCGTTGAGAGGCCGTACGAGGGGTGGCGTTCCAGGGACACGAGAGGACGAAGGTGGCCGGGACGGTCGGCGGCGGTCCCGACACGATGCCCCTGGCGGCGCGGCTCGACGATCCGGGGCCAGCCGACCGGGTCGGTCCCGCGGTCGGCCGCTCGCTGGATCCGCGGATCGGTGACGGAGAAGCCGAGGGAGATCGCCGGTTCGGCGGCCGGATCGAGGATGGAGCCGTCCTGGAACCGGAGTTCGGCGGTGTCCACGAGCAGCGTGACGCGGTCGCGGTCGTGATCGGGAACCACCTCGATCGTGCTCGCGCCGGGAGCGATCGTCCGGGGCGAACGGTTCACGCCGTCGTCGTCGAGCGTCTCGGTCAGATCGAGGTCGATCGGCGGGCTCTCACCCGCGTCGTCGTGGAGATCGCCGGTCCCGGTACTGGTTGTAACGTCGGTCCCGGTCCCGTCGATCGGCGACCAGTCGGGACCCGTAAGGGCGCGGAACCGCTCCGTGGCCCCCGCGTCGGGGCGGCGTTCGCCCGCCAACGCCAACAGCCCGGAGACGCTCGCGGAGTCGATCCGAACGACTGCGACGTCGCCGTACGCGACCGTCTCGCTCCGCGTGACCGTTCCTTCCGCGCGGGCCGTCGAGAGCGCCGCAACCGGCGAGTCGGCAGCGAGTATCGACCGGGCCGTCCCTGCCGAGGTGGTCCAGCTGGAGGCGGTTCCGGAGTCCGCGGGCGCAAGCGTGAGCACACCGACGTCGGCCGGGTTGGCGACGGCCGTCCGGGGGTGCTGCGCGGTCGAGACGGTGACGGGGTACTCGCCGGGAGCTAGCGCGTCGGATCGGAGGCTCTGGTCGGTTTGCGGGTCGAACTCGATCGCTGCACCGGCGGCGGCCGACGCCGGATCGAGCACGACCACCGAGCCGGCGGTCGTGCCCGCCGTGTAGGTGTTGAACCGGACCGTCACCGCGTCGGCGTCGCCGAAGGAGGTGATCCGGGCGGTCGCCTCGTACCCCGTGGTCGTTTCGTTCCCGATCACGAGCGCCCCGCCATCGGCGCGTTCGTCCGCCGTAACCGTGATCTCGACGACGCCGCCGGTGGTCGCGTCGACGATCGGCTCGGCAAGCGAGACCGATCCGGGACCGACGATCCCGCGGTCAGGACCGGCAACCGTCCCGTTGTCGCTGCCGTTGACAGTGGCGCCACCGTCATTCACGGGCCCCGCCCAGCCTCCGCTACCGCCTCCGCCACCGCCGCTCCCGCTGCTCCCGCCGCCGGACGTTCCCGTTCCGGTTCCGCCGTCGGACGCTCCCGAATCGGACTCGTCGGCCGCCGACCCGTCCTCGTCAGTCGATTCCTCGGAGTCCATCCCGTCAGTGTCGTCGGTCGTGTTCGTTTCATCAGTCGTCTCGGTCGTGTTCGTCCCGTCGTCGGTCACGGTCGTTGCGTCCGCGGTCGAAAGCGAGAGGGTGGCATTCGCAGTTCCGTCGGTGGCTGATTCGGTCGTAACGATCGGATGCGTCCCATCGGCAAGCGGCTCGAGCGCGTCGTCATCGAACGTGACCGTGACGGAGCGTGACTCGCCGGCGTCGAGGCCGTCGACGGTCGCGGTCCGACGCACCGATCCCGACCCGAGATCGACGGTCACGGACACCGGATCGGTCGCGTTCGCGCCGCCGACGTTCGTGATCGTCCCCGCGATCGGAAGCGATCGGCTCCCGTTGCGCTCGTGGTCGTACGTCGTCTCGTTCAGCGTGAGCGCGTAGTGGGGCGGGTCGACGACCTTGGTCGTCCCGCTCACTCGGTCGTGGTCGCCGCGCACCGTCACGTCGAGCGTCTCGCCGGCCGACGCGTTCTCGAGATCGTGGGTCAGTTCGACGGTCTCCGTAGCCCCCGGTGCGACCGTCACCGATCGGGTGTCCGAAACCGACCCATTCACGACGAGTTCGACCGTGTCGTTATACGTCGACTTGCCAGTATTATTTAAATTAATATTATATATGCCAAATTCTTGGTTAATGTCGACTGAGTTAGTAATATTTGTATCTAGAGTAGAGCCAACAACTTCAATAACCGATGTTGATTCCATCTCTGATATTTTATCTCCAGTAGTAATTCCAGAATCACCAGAAACACCCACAGTATAATTCCTGGTAGATTCATCTAAAATAATGTCGCCACTAGTAGTTCCAAGTGTGAATGTAGCAACATTATCGGGAATTGACTTATTTAAATAGGTACGATCAACACTCCCATTATTGGAGTCATCAATACCAAGAGTCGCCTCCGTAGTCGAGTTACCAGTCTCAGCAACCACCGTCGTTTGAGTGTTATTTGTTAGATCAATCTCGGATGTAGATATATTAGTAATTGTTCGATCACGTATGTTTAATTCAAGGTTAACTTCATCCCGTCCAGTGAGATCGTTAGTGAGTGAGTTAGCACCAGTCTGTAAAAGGACATCTACACCATATCTGCCCGGATTAGATGGATTCGTCAGTTTACTTCCGGATTTTTGTTGGTTGGTATAATCACCACCATCATTGAGATATACGATTAATAGTCCGTCATCACGGATCTCAAGTGGTTGGCTAAAGTTCAGTAAAAGACGGCTGCCGTCTACATCAATGGTGTCAAAATCTTGTTGGGTTGAATAGATAACCTCAGTATAGATATCGTGCTCCGTCATTGTACCTTCATAATAGACTGTAATATCTGAAGAGGAGATGTTTCTGTCAAACACTGGCTCATTATAATCGAGTACTATGTCGCTTAGGTTAGATGTCTTAGATGATGAATTAAAGTCAGTGATAATCTCGTGCTGAGAATCTTTATTTATATTATCACTATATGCAGTAATCGAGCTATTATTCGTGTCGATCGCCGTCGATTTACCGGCGAACCCACCCGGAACAACGCCCGCCGTAACGATGATCGCGATGAGTAGAACGGTCCGTATCGCCGATCGAGTTGTAAGGGTCTGCCTCGTCATAGTGGACGAACCCACACCGGGGCGCAGCGATATGCGCCGCGACGCCGGCCACCACGTCCGACGAACGTCGCCGATATCACCACTACCTAGGGAGTTCAATTAATAGCAATAGGGAGTTAATAAAGCATTTATTTAAACAGTCGATTATTGCAAAAAGTGAGCCTGCGGCCGAGCAGTGAATGTCACTCAAATATGTAATCTCAAAAACTAAATACGGATCGAGGTGAACAAACGAAAACGGGACAGATCGGAAGAACGAGGGCGCTACTCCCGGTTCAGGATCTCGATCTCGTGGCCGTCCTGGTCGGTCGTGAACGCGTACCGGTCGTCACAGGACTCGGGGTCGCGGTAGTCGGTCGCCCCCCGCTCCATCAGCGTCTCCCAGTCGTTCTCGAGGTCGTCGGTACGGACGCAGAGGTGTCCCCAGGAGTCGCCCAACTCGTAGCTGCGGCCGTCGTAGTTGTAGGTGAGCTCGACCGACATCGCCTCCTCGGCGGCGTCGGCGGGCTCCATGAAGTAGTTCGCGAACGAGTCGGATTCCCAACGGCCGGCCGGTTCGTACTCGAACTTGCGCGCCCAGAAGCCGATCGCCTCGTCGGCGTCCTCGACGCGGATCATCGTGTGGTCGAGGCTCCACTTCGCGCCGTGGTCGCGCTTGACGAGCTCGATCTCGTGGCCGTCCGGATCCTTCACGAACGCGTACCGGTCGTCACAGGACTCGGGGTCGCGGTAGTCCTCGACGCCGTTGGCCAGTAGCTCGTCGTAGGCGTCCTGGAGGCCGTCCTCGGGAACCCGAACCGCGATGTGACCCCACGCGTCGCCCATCTCGTAGGTCCGGTCGTCGTGGTTGTAGGTGAGCTCCAGGAGCGCGCCGTCCTCGTGGCCGCCCGGGGGCCCGAGATAGACGTTCGTGAACGTGTCGGCCTCCCACCGGCCCGTCTCCTCGTAGCCGAAGTTGGTTCGGTACCACTCGAGGCTCTCCTCGAGGTCCTCGACGCGGATCATCACGTGATCGAGCAGCGAATTCATACGGATCGTGATTGGGCGAACCCGTGGAAAAGCATACCGCCCTCGAGTGTCCGTGACGCCGGCGCGGGAACCGGCTCCCGGAGACGACTGCCGGCGAGCGAAACCCCTTAGGCACGAGCCGGGAACGAAGGATGTCTCACGTGATCCGTCCTCCGAACCCGGTCCGGCTCGTCATTCGCTGGATCGGGATCGCGCTCGCTCGCCTCGGTCTCATCGACCGCGAGCGCGCGATCCGCACGACCGAGTTGGCGTGGCCGCGCGTCGTGACGGGGATCGCCCGGATGTCGAAGAACGCCGTCGACGTCGCGATGGTCGGAGTCGCGGTGGGGTCGGCCGCGATCGCCGGGGTCGGGTTCGCCGGCCCCTTTTGGGGGCTCGCGTTCGCGATCGGCGGCGGCGTCGCCGGGGGAACGATCGCGCTGGTCTCCCAACGATACGGTGCCGACGCCCGCGAGGATCTCGGACGGGCGGTCCGCGGGAGCGTCACGCTCGTCGTCGCGATCACGCTCCCTGTCGCGGCGACCTTCTGGCTCGTCCCGGCCGAGCTGATCGGGCTGCTCTCGAGCGACGCCCGCGCGATCGAGCTGGGCGCACGCTACCTCCAGGTGGTCGGGCTCGGGATCCCCTTCGCCGCGCTCAACCTCGTCGGAAGCCGCGTGCTCGTCGGCGCCGACGACGCCTACACCGCGATGCAGCTGCGCGCCGGGGGCGCGGTCGCGAACGTCCTCCTCAACGCCGTGTTGATCTTCGGACTCGATCTCGGCGTCGTCGGGGCGGCGATCGGGACCGTCCTCTCGAACGTCGTGGTGACCGCGGCCTTCGCGGTCGGGCTGGTTCGTGGCGGACTACCCGCAGTCGGGTCGTTTCCGGTCCGGATCGATCCGATCGGCACGTACGTCGACCCCGGCACCCTCTCGGATCTCGTCTCGATCGGCGCGCCGGTCGGCGCGCGGAACCTCGTGTGGACGGCCGCCGAGTTCCCGATGCTTGCGATCCTCGACATCTTCGGCCGGGACGTCGTCGCGGCGTTCGTCATCGCCAGGCGGATCTGGGGAATCATGAACACGCCCGGCTGGGGCTTCGGACTAGCCGCCTCGAGCCTCGTCGGCCAGGAACTCGGAACCGGTGCGGAGGCGACCGCCGAGCGGTACGGCCGCGACATCATCCGGTTCGCGGTCGCGACGTACTTCGTCTCGGCGGTTCTGGTTGCCGCCTTCGCCGAACCGATCGTCGGCCTGTTCGTCGACGATCCCGGCGATCCCGCGATCCCGATCGCGGTCACGCTCGTGTACGCCGCCTGCGTGGCGATCGTGTTTCAGGGAATTGCCGGCGGCGCCGCCGGTCCGCTCGACGCGAGCGGCGACACGACGATCCCGTTCCTCAGCCAGTTTCTCGGGATGTTCTGCGTCTCGATCCCGTTGGCGTACCTCGGCGCGACGACCGCGCTGGGGTTGTGGGGCGTCTATCTCGGCTTCCTCGCGGAGACGGGCGTGCCCGCCGCGATCAACTACTGGCGGTTCGACTCCGGGACCTGGAAGTCGGTCAGCCGCGGCTATCGACCCGAGACCGGCGGCACCGAGTGACCGTCGGGAATGTAAACGACACAGGACAACCGCTTCGCCCGCTCGGCGGAGAGGCCGTCACCCGCTTACCGTCCCAGAAGTTCCCGGAGTGCCGGCCCGTACAACGCGATCGCGCACCCCCACGCACCGATCGCCGCCATCGGAACGACTCTCCAGACGGCACCCAGGGGCCCGAGACCATACCGGGATCCGATCCCGACCGCGACCGAAAGGCTCGCGATCCCGGCGAGCACGAGCAGGCCGGCGGTGACACGCCGGTCCTCCCGACCCCACGCGACGCCGGTCGCCGCGCTCGCGAGGGCAAGCAGATGGAACGCGAGCGCGAGCGGCCACGCCCGTACGGACGTGGGGAGTGCACCGAACGACAGCGGCTGCTCGAGAAGGTATCGCCAGATCGGGTAGCCGCTGACGGCGACGTCGCCGCCGGGGGCGATGGCGACGGTAACCAGCCCCCACAGCGAAACGAGCGTGTACGTGCTCTCGCCGGCGATGACAGTCACCGGAACGACGAGCAATCCCACGGTGGCGGCGAGCGCCAGCCGGTCGTCGGTCCGGGGTTCGTCGGCCGTGGCCTCCTCAGCGGTCACGTCGTTCCGATCGCGACGAGCGTCGGTCACGTGATCATTTCCGAGCGACGATCCTGAGCTCGTCCTCGTCGGCGAGTTCGTGGTCCCGTCCGACCTGCTGTTCGTCGTGTTTCGCGCTCGGGCCGGAGACGCGGGCGAACTTGAACCGCTCCTCGAACTCGCCGCCGATCTTCCGGCAGGCGTCGCCGACGGTGTCGCCCTCGAAGAGGACCAACGGTTCCTCGTAGTCGACCCCTCGGCCGGGCTTGTCCATATAGATCCGGATCAGGCCGAGCTCCTCCCAGACGCGTTCCGTGAACCCGTCGAGGCCGCGCTCCTCCTCCGCGGAGATGAACACGGCCTCCTCGGGGTCGATGTCACGGTCGCGCAGCTCCCGCTCGATCGTGGGTAGGTAGTCCTTGTCGATCAGGTCCGCCTTGTTGACCGCGACCATCGAGGGGAGGTAGACGCGGTTGTCCATCACGCCGTCGACGAGCTCGTCGATCGTGACGTCGTGCGGGATGGTCACCTGCGCGTTGACGTAGCCGTACTCGCGGAGGACCTGCTTGATCGTCTCCTCCTCGAGACTCACCTCGTCGCTCGTCGTCACCTGGATGCCGTCCTTGTGCGTCTTGCGGACGTTGATGTTCGGCGGCTCCGTGTCGAGCCGGATGTTGGTGTCGTAGAGCTCCTCGCTCAGGCGGTCGTACTGCTCGATCTCGAAGACCGACAGCAGGAAGACGACGAGGTCGGCGGTCCGGACGACCGAGAGGACCTCCTTGCCCCCGCCGCGCCCGCCGGCAGCCCCTTCGATCAACCCCGGAACGTCGAGTATCTGTATCTGTGCGCCCCGATACTGCAACATTCCGGGGTTGACGTCGAGCGTCGTGAACTCGTAGGAGCCGGTCTCGCTGTCGGCGTTGGTGAGGGCGTTGATCAGCGTCGACTTGCCGACGCTCGGGAACCCGACGAGCGCGACGGTGGCGTCGCCGTGCTTCTCGACGGCGTAGCCGTGGCCGCCGCCGGCGGAGGACTGGTTCTCCAGCTTCTCCTTCTTCTCCGCGAGCTTCGCCTTGAGACGACCGATGTGAGCCTCTGTGGACTTGTTGTAGGGCGTCTCGGCGATCTCCTCGCGGAGGTCCTCGATCTCCTCTTCCAGTCCCATCAGGGGCTACTCGGCCGCTCAGTTCGTTAAACCTGTTCCTTCGCGACCTTCGCCGGTCCGATGCGCGTTACCGGTCGGTCGGTCCCCGACACGCCGATCTCCGACCCGCGCGTTTCGCCACGGTTATGAGGTCCCTGTGAGAGACTTCGAACGTCGAATGCCGGATCCGGCGCGCCTCAGAGACAGCACCCAGATCGTCCTTCCCTGTCAGTCGCTCGACGGGATCCGGGACCGTCTGGAGGCGGAGTTCACGGTCACGATCGTCGAATCCGACGGACGCTGCCGGATCATCGGCAGCCCGGTGGTAATAAAATCGGTCAGCGAGTTCCTTGGTCGATACGGAATCGCGGTCGCCTGAGCCGGGACCCTCCGGCGTACGAGACGGCGACGTGGCGGCGGCGTACCGCCGCGGCGACGTCACCCGGCGAACCCGACGACGAGCTGGATGGCGATGACGAGCATCAGGACCATCCCGAGCGCGATCGAGCCGGCGGCGACTCCCTGTGCGTTCCCGAGGCCGTGCTCGCGCGTGGCGGTGTATGCGCCGAAGAAGACGAAGCCGGCGATCAGGAGCCCGACGAGCCCGTAGACGACGTTCAGCAGGGTCCCGGGGACTCCCTCGGGAAGCCCGAAGCTCCCGACGGCGAGCACGGTCAACAGCCCCAGTCCGGCAGCGAAGACGACGAACGTGATCGCCCAGACCGTCGGCGAGCTGGCGATCGACCCGAGCCGGGCGACGATCCGATCGTACCGGTCGCCGTCGCCGGCCACGAGCTCCGGCGTGCGGCTGAACCGGCCGACGGCGACGAAGGTGGCGATCACGAGCAGCCCCATCAGTACCGTACTCAAAAGCGTTAGTGAGACCATAGCTGTCTGTGTGTCCTCGTTGTTCGGATGGTCCGGTCGTGTATACAAATAGCCTTCGTATATCCCCGGACGCCGCCCGCTGTGTCGTCGCCCGTGTAGCGCGTTCGGTATCGGCTCTATGCGTTCCGCGTTCTTGACTCGATCGCTCCGGGCTCTCGACCGTCCATGGCTTCGATCTCCGCAGCCAGCCGATGACGAACGCGCTACAAAAGAGATAAGTGCGGCATCACCAACTCACAAGCAAGGGCCGAGAAAAGAACATGATAGCGTCAGTATTACTGCAAGGGACCGATGGTCTCCGGTCGCAGGCCGAGATCTTCAACGAGATCTTCTCCGTCTTCCTCGGGCTCGGCACGCTCATCGGAGTCATCGTCGTCTCATACATGCTGTGGAACGCGTACAAGTATCGGGACGACGGAAGCGAACCGAAAGAGAGCTTCGACCCGCCGGTGCTCGGCGAGCTGCCGACCGGCAAGGGTGGGCCGAAGGCCAAGAAACTCTTCCTGTCGTTCGGACTCAGCGCGATCGTCGTCATCAGCCTCGTCGTTTACGCGTACGGCCTGCTGTTGGTCGTCGAGCAGGGGCCCGATGCACCCGACGTCGAGTCGGCGGATATGGAGGTCGAGGTCGTCGGCTACCAGTTCGGCTGGGAGTTCCAGTACCCCAACGGCGTCACCACCCAGAACACGCTGTACGTCCCGGAGGACTCGGCGATCGAGTTACGGGTGACGTCACGGGACGTCTGGCACACGTTCGGCGTGACCGATCTCCGGATCAAGTCCGACGCGATCCCGGGCGACTACTCGGAGACGTGGTTCACGACCGACGGGGAGGACCTCTCGAGCGGTGAGGAACGAACCCACAAGATCGAGTGCTTCGAGCTCTGTGGTTCGGGGCACTCCTATATGACCGGCGAGATCGTCGTGATGAACGAACAGGACTTCGACACGTGGTACGACGAGCAGGCCGCAGCGCTCGAGAACGAGTCCGCCGGGTCGGGATCCGCGGGCGAAATGGGGAACACGACGAACGCGGTGACCGCCCAGGGGGTTGAAGCGTAATGTCCGAACTCCCGCCGAAGACGTCACTCCGTCGCTGGTTGGTCACGACGAACCACAAGGACGTCGGCATCCTCTACACCATCACTGCCCTGTTCTTCCTGATCATGGGCGGGATGCTCGCCCTGCTCATCCGGTTCCAGCTGTGGGAGCCGGGCGCACAGTTCCTCTCGGAGATTGCCTATAACGAGGCCGTGACGACGCACGGCCTCGTGATGGTCTTCTGGTTCCTCTCGCCGTTCGGCTTCGGCTTCGCGAACTACTTCGTCCCGCTGCAGATCGGGGCCGACGACCTCGCGTTCCCCCGGTTGAACGCGCTTTCCTATTGGATGTACGCGCTCTCGGGGATCCTCCTCGGAATCAGCTACTTCCAGGGCGGCACCCTCAGCACGGGCTGGACGATGTACGCCCCGCTGAACGTGCCGATGTACACGCCGAGCCTCGGGTCGACCGGCGCGATCCTCGCGCTCGCGATGTTCGTCATCGGGATCACGGCGTCGACGGTCAACTTCCTGACGACGATCCATCACTCCCGTGCGGAGGGTATGGGACTGATGGATATGCCGCTATTCACCTGGTCCATGCTCGCGACCGTCTACATGATGCTGTTCGCGTTCGCGGCGCTGCTCGCGGTCGCGCTCATCCTGTTGTCCGACCGGATCCTCGGGAGCATCTACTTCTCGGCGACCGAGGGCGGGGCGCTGTTGTGGGGACACCTCTTCTGGTTCTTCGGCCATCCGGAGGTGTACATCGTCTTCTTCCCCGCGCTCGGCGTGATGCTGGAGCTGTTCCAGTCGTTCTCGGGTAACCGGCTCGTCGGGCGGAAGTGGGTCATCATCGCGATCTGTCTCATCTCGATCCAGTCGTTCCTCGTGTGGACCCACCACATGTTCCTCACGACGATCAACCTGGAAGTCAAGACGCTGATGATGGCGACCTCGATCGGGATCTCGTTGCCGTTCGATCTCGTCGTCTTCTCGCTCATCTACACGCTCATCAAGGGGCGTATCAGGTTCACCACGCCGTTCCTGTTCGCCTTCGGCGCGCTGCTGCTGTTCATCGTCGGCGGCATCACCGGCGTGTTCCTCGGCGCGATCGTGCTCGATTACGAGTTCCGCGGCACCTACTGGGTCGTCGCCCACTTCCATTACGTCATGTTCGGCGGCGCGACGGCGCTGTTCGGCGGCATCTACTACTGGTTCCCGAAGATGAGCGGGAAGATGTACGACGAGTTCCTCGGGAAGGTCCACTTCGTGATCTTCTTCATCGGGTTCAACGCGGTGTACTTCTCGATGTTCCTGGCCTGGGAGACGCCGCGGCGCGTCTTCGAATACGACCCCGCATTCCAGCCGATGCACCAGTTCGGGACGATCGGCGCGGTCGTCCTCGGGCTGTCCTTCTTCATTATGTTCTACAACTTCGCGAAGTCCTACGTGTCCGGTCCGGACGCGCCGGACAACCCCTGGGAGTACACGCGAACCGCCGAGTGGGCCGTTTCCTCGCCGCCGCCGCTGGAGAACTGGGGCGGCCGCCCCTCCTACGCGTCCGGCAAGCTCGAGTTCGTCTCGGAGGCGCTCACGCCGACCGACGACGACCACGACGGTCCGGCAGCGGCGACCGACGGCGGACACGGCGAGGGTCACGGTGACGACCACCTCGAAAGCTATCCGTACTGGGACAAGCACGCGAGCCACGCCAGCATCTGGCCGTTCGCGCTCTCGCTGGCGACCGGGATATTCTTCTTCGGTCTTTCGGGCGTCTCCTCCGCGATCGACATCACGACGGCCGACACGCTGTTCGGCACCGGGATCACGGTTAGTAACCCGATCTACCCGGTCTTCACCGTCCTTGGCCTCCTCGGGCTCATCTGGACCGCCGTGAAGTGGGGGCTCGAGGACTTCTATGCGCCGCCGATGAAGATCGCGGAACGGTGGCCCTTCGAGGGCGTCGAGAAGGTGAAGCTCGGGATGTGGTTCTTCCTGGCCTCCGACGTCATCGTCTTCGGTGCGTTCATCTCGGCGGCGGTCTTCATCCGCGTGGCCGCGGGCTGGTACACCTGGGAGCCGCTGACGGATTCGCTGCCGGGACTCATCAACACCTTCGTGCTGTTGACCTCCTCGTTCACGGTCATCCTCGCGCTGGTGTACGCCCGCCGGAAGAGCCGGACGGGTCTGATCGCCTACCTGAGCGCGACGATACTGCTCGGGCTCACCTTCCTGTCGATCAAGTTGTGGGAGTGGCACCACGAGATCTACGACGTCGGCGTCACGCTCACCCAGAACTCCCACGGCGACCCGGTCCAGGCGACGATCTACTACGTGACGACCGGTCTCCACGGGATCCACGTCGTCATCGGACTACTGATCGCCGGGTTCCTGCTCGTTCGCGCCTGGAACGGCGCCTATCAGGAGGACCAGCGCCCGGTCGAGTACTTCGGCCTCTACTGGCACTTCGTCGACATCGTCTGGGTCATCCTCTTCCCGCTGTTCTACCTCTTCTGACGCCCGTCGGTTTCGGGCGGTCCCCGTCTCGGTTGGGGACGTCGAATTCGTGACGCATACTGAGTCGAATTCGTGTTTCCCACCGGGACGTCGGGTCCCCGTGGCGTATCGCCAACGCCCCGACGACGGCACCGCTTGCACGGGTATTTACGTCTCGGTGGCGGACTGTCGATATGGTCACGGACGTGCTCACCGATCCCCGGCTGCTGAAGGGGATCTTTTGGACGCTCGTCGGCGTCTCCTTTTGGGTCGCCGGCCCGTTCGTCGGGTACTACCTGTGGAAGCGATGGCGTGGTCCCGACGACGAGGATGGATAGACATATTAGGCCACACATCCAGATTTCGCGTGAACAATGGCGTCGGATTCGATCAAACTCTATGCGCTGGTGTACGTCGCGCTCGTGGGGCTGGCGACCTCGAAGTTCGTCTTCTTCGAGTTCGACCAGTTCTTCACCTACGAGCAGGCGTTCGCCGGCACGATGGGAGCTGCCGCGTTGAAGGGCGCGCTCATCGTCGGCTACTACCAACACCTCAAGTGGGAGAACCGGTCGCTGACTTACCTGATGGCCGTCGCGCTCGCGTTCGCGCTCCTGCTGATGGCGGCCGCGACCTACTCCATCACGTAGTCGTCGCGGTCGCGTCGTCGCTTCTTCCCCCGATGCGGTGGCTTGCGTCCTGCCCGCCGTCCGCCGTAACGGGAGGGGAAACTCCAAAACCCCTCCGAACGTAGCGGCGGGCATGTACCACGTACTGCTGGCCGTGGACGAGGACGAGAGTCGAAGCAGTCGAATCGCCGAGGCGGTCGCCGACCTCCCGAGCGCGAGTACGGACGTGTTCGTGTCGATCTTCCACTGTTTCGTGGACAATCCCGCGGGCGCCTCGGCGACGCAGGTCGGCAGCGTCCGGACCGTGCAGGACCTGCTCGAGGAGGCGGGGATCGACAACCAGGTGCTGGAGGCCAGCGGCGACCCGGCGGACGCGATCCTCGAGGCCGCCGACGAGGAACAGGTCGACGCGATCTACCTCGGCGGACGCAAGCGATCGCCCGCCGGCAAGGCGCTGTTCGGCAGCGTCACGCAGTCGGTGATCCTGAGCGCTGAGCATCCGGTGACGGTCGCCGGGAAGACGAGAACGGCGGATTAATCGGGCGCCGCGGAGCCGCGAGGTCGAGTGCCCGACCAGGGTCGGGCGAACCCACGTTTTCGTCGGCGAAGCGCACCGTCTCGTCGACGTGGGGATCAATCACGAAGGTCGGGCCCGTCATCGGCGGATCGGCCCTTCACGGCGAACAGCGACAGGTACCCCGCGAGCAGTCCCGGCCAGTAGGTCGTGAGCCGGAAGAGGACCGCCGCCGTCACGGCCGTGGCGAGTCCGACGGGGTAAAACAGGGTCACGAGTCCGGAGAAGACGACCTCGTACGTCCCCGACCCGCCCGGGGTCGGCGAGATCGTCGCCACGACCGAGAGGTTGACGATGAAATACAGCGAGACGAGGTCGGGCTCGATCCCGAGCGACAGGAAGACGAAGTATAGCGAGACGATCTGTGCCAGTATCGCCAGGTGTGAAACGACCGCGGTCGCGGCCAGAAACGAGGGATCACGGCCCGCGGTCTGAAAGTGCCCCTCGACGCGCACGATGCGGTCCCGCAACGACCGAAAGAGCCCTTCCGCTCGGTCGACGCGTGCCTCGATCGCGTGTACCGCGTCGACCGCCGTGCCGCCCAGCGTTTCGTCCTCGGACCACAGCAGGTACGCGAGAACGCCACCGACGAGCAGCAACAGCACCGAGATCGCACCGATGGTTCGAAGAAAGCCGCTCACCGACCCGACGACGACGAGATACGCCAGGCCGCCGAGCGTGAAGGTGAAGAAGGGGGCGGCGTTGAGGATGTCCGCGGAGACCACGGCGGCCAGCGCCTTCTCGTAGTCCGTCTCGAGGGAATCGGAAACGACGTAGGCCATTATCGGCTCCCCGCCGAACTGGCCGAGCGGGGTGATCGAGTTCAGAAAGTGGCCGGTGAGAAACAGGGCCACGGTCCTCGATGGCGTGGGAGTCATTCCCATATGGCGGAAGAAGCGGTGCCAGACCCAGGCCCACAGCAACAGCGACGAGAACCCGACGACGAATGCGACCGCGAAGTGGGACGGATCCGTCCGCACGAGCGCGGCCAGGAACTCCCCGAGGTCGGCCAGATACAGGAGCGCGGCGAACAGCACGCCGGTCGCGATGAACCAGATCCACTCCCGCCTTCCCCCGGCAATCGGGACGTTCATCGATAGCCCAGCTGCTCCAGACGGTCCGCGACGGCGTCGTCGACGGGACGGTCTCCCGCGTCGTCAGCCCCGCCGCCGGACTCGACGCCATCGGAGTCGGCACTTCCGGGATCGACGTCGCCCGTCGCGTCGACGGCGGCCTTGAGATCCGCCGGGACCGGGATCGACTCGCCCGTCTCGACGTCGAGGGCCTCGTAGGTGGCCGCGCCGTCCTCCGTGACCGATTTGACCACCTTCACTCCGTCACGCTTGGCGTATCTGTGCTTTCGGTAGTAGTCGTCCCACCGGTCGGTCGGAATGTAGCCCGTGAAGTTCTCGGGAAACTCACACCCGCCCACCACGGTCTCCGGGAAGACGTCGTCTGGATCCGGTGCGGGGCGGATGCCGGCATAGGCGGGCACGAGGTCGCACAGCGACCTGAGCTCGATCGGGTCGGCGACGGTGTCGGCCTCGCGGTCCGGATGATCGACCATCAGGACGACGTTCACGACCGGCTCGGCCACCGTGAACTGGTGGCCGAAGTCGCCCCCGTTCTCGCCGAGCGCCTGGCCGTGGTCGGAGAGCAACACCACCACGGTGTCATCGCGGAGGCCGTTGTCCTCGAGCGCGGCGACGATCTCTCCCACGAGATCGTCCGTATAGTCGACGGAGGCGTCGTAGACGCGTTCGAGCTGGTCGAAGTCGATGTCCTCCATCGTGAACACGTCCTTCTGCCGGTGCGGGATCGCCGCGTCGTCGGCCACGCCGTGGCGCTCGGCGTACCGCTTCGGGGGCCGGTACGGTTCGTGTGGCTCCATCAGATTGGCGTAGAGGAAGAAGTTCCCGTCGTCGTCCCCGCGGTCACCGAGGTACTCGGTCACCGCCGCCACGGTCTCCTCGGACCGGGTGGAGTCGTCGACGTCGAAGGCCCTGAAGACGCGGTCGATCTGTCTCCCGAGGATCCGCCGCGGCGTGTCGCCGAGGGAATGGTAGAACTTCGCGAACGCCCGTGAGAGGCGGACGCTCAGCCGGTTGTCGGCCGTTCCGAGGAAGTTCTCGACGTGATCGAAGTCCCCGGTCATCCCCTTGTGTGGGGTTATCCAGACGTTCGGGGTGATCGCGGCGGTGTCGTATCCCGCCTCACGGAACGCGGAGACGAAGGTCGCCCGGTCCTCGTCGAAGTAGCTCCTCGCGTGGGTGGTGCCGTGCTCCCATGGATACTCCCCGGTGAACATCGAGGCGTGCGACGGAAGGGTCCAGGGTGCCTGCGTGACCGCGTTCTCGAAGACCGTCGCCGAGTCGGCCAGCGCCTGGATGTGGTCCGTAAACTCGACGTCGGGGTTGTACGCCGACACCCGGTCCGTCCGGAGCGAATCCAGAACCAGAAAGACGACGTTCCGCTCGTCCGAGACGGCGTCCTGCATGTCCGTCACCGGGAGCGCCCGGCAGTTAGGGACATCGGTTCGGAACCGGGCATCGTGCGGGACCGGAGCCGGAGCCGACGACCCCACGATCGACCATCATCGGGACCGACACGCCGATGTCATCCGGGACCGACACGCCGATGTCATCCGGGACCGACACGCCGATGTCATCCCGGACCGACACGTCAAGATTTCCCATCGTCGGAACGGACCCACGACCGATTTATAGGGGACGCGATAACGGGGGGTATGGTCGAGAGCGTGGCGATCGTCTACTGGTGTGACGGGGCCGGACACGCGGCCAGGAGCATCCCGGTCGCCAAGGAGCTCGAGTCACGCGGCGTGGACGTGTCGATCGCTGGCGGCGGGCAGGGCGCGCGGTTCGTGGACATGAACGGCTTCGACCAGCCGGACCTCACGACCGTGTCGGTGAAGGGGGACACGCCGCTGTCGTTTCTGAAACACACCCTCCTCGATCTCGTTCCCTCCTCGGTCCGGCGGACCCGGGAGCTCCACCGCTGGTTGGCGGCGGAGGACCCCGACGTGCTGATAACCGACGACGTCTTCGCGGGCCTGTCGGCGGCCGCCCAGGGGATCGACTTCTACCGGATCGACCACCTGACGCCGGACCTGTTCGGCCCGGCGTGGGGAACCCCGCTGCGGATATATAACGCGATCTCGCTGCTGTTCGGCGAGGGGATACTCGTGACGTCGCTGTGGCCCGACGATCCGGACCCGGCGGGGATCAGGCGAGTTGGGCCGCTCGCACAGGAGGGGAATTCCGACGGGAAGATCGACGAGTACGACGTGCTCATCAACCCGGGCACACACGGCGAGGGCTTTGCGGAGATTCGGACGCGGTTGGAGGCCGACGGCTACACGGTCAGAACGGTGGGCGACGACGACTGGGAGACGAAGCCCACGATGACGCCGTACACCGAGGCCGCCGACGTCGTGATCTGCACCGGGTTCTCCTCGATCGCGGACACGGTCGTCGCGGGGACGCCCTGCGTGATCTACCCGTTCCTTCCGTTCCAGAAGGCGATCGCGGAGCGGGCGGAACGGAAAGGGATCGAGGGGGTCGCGAAGGCCACCTCGGTTCCGGATGCCGTCCTGAAAGCGAAACGCTTCTGTGAGTCCGAGGAAAGTCCCGATTACGAGAACGGTGCTCCCGAGTTCGTGGATGCGGTCCTCGATGCATAGCCGTCCCGGCCGGCGTCGAAGCCGGACCCCAAGCCAACGGATCCGGACCGCCGGAGGCAACCGACGGAGGGTCATATGAGGATCGGGTTCTTCACTGACAGCTACTTCCCCGGAATCGACGGCGTGACGTACACGATCCGGGCCTGGCGCGAGCGCCTCGAGGAGCGTGGCCACGAGGTGTACGTTATCTACCCGGCAAGCAGCCACGAGCCGGACGACCACGAGATCCCCGTCAGGTCGTTCCCGAACCCGTTCTACGACCAGTACCGGTTCCCGACCTACCGGCGGCTGTCGACGCTGCCGGACCTGGACGTCGTCCACTGTCACGGGCCCGCCTCGACCGGAATCATGGGACGGCGGTACGCGAAGAAGACGGGCGCGAAATCGGTCTACACGCATCACACGCCCGTCGAGGATTACCTCGTGCAGGGGCTCAAACTCCCGTCCCTCGCCGCCGTCGCGTCCAGGCTGTACGTGGCCTACGAGAACCGGTTCCTCCGCTCGTTCGACTGCGTGACCGCCTCGACCTCACGGATCCGGCGGGACGTGGAGCCCCGGAAGCTCCCCGTCGGCATCGAGATGGATACCTTCCGGCCGCAGTCGGACCGACTGTTCTCGACCGACGACCCCGTCATCGGCTACAGCGGCCGGATGACCGCCAAGAAGAACGTCGACGAGATCCTCCGGCTGGCGGACGACACCCCTGACTATCGGTTCGTGCTCGTGGGCGAGGGGCCGGAGCGGGAGCCGCTGGAGCGGGCGGCCCCGGAGAACGTGACGTTTCGGGACTTCCTGCCGCGCGCGGAGTTGCCGACGTTCTACTCGTCGGTCGACGTGTTCCTCACGGCCTCGACGTGTGACACCCTCGGGCTGTCGACCCTCGAGGCGAACGCCTGCGGCACGCCGGTGGCGGCGGCCGACGTCCCGCCGTTCGACGAGACGATCGGGAACGCAAACGGCGCCCGGTTCGCGTACGGGGACGTCGACGACATGAAGCGAGCCGTCGAGGACTGTCTGCGTCACGACGCGGACACGCGGGACGCGGTTCGACGGTTCTCGATCACGCGGACCATCGACGAGCTCGAACGGATCTACGAGGTGACCGACTGATGGGCGCCGACAACGTGGACGTCTTCCAGCGGATGGTCTTCAGCCTGCCGTCGCTGAAGGTACAGATCCCCGCACTCGTCGCCTTGAGCCTGCTGTACAGCTTCGGAATGCGCCTCGCGTTCACCGTCTTCACCCCCATCCGGCTGTCAATCCCGCTCGTGCTCGTCGCGGGATCGCTCGTGTTCCTCGTTCCGTTCCTGGTTGCGGGCGAGCTCTTCCACCAGGTGTTACCCCGGTATCCGCGCTCCTGGAGCTACTTCCTTGCGCTGTTCAACCAGTTCGTCCTGTTCATCCACGGACTCATCCTTTCGGGAGCTGACACCACCGGAAACGCCTGGAGCATCGTCTGGTTGGCGTTCATCACCGTCCACGTGACCAACGTCCTGGTGTTGCTGATATCGACCGGGATCGAGTATTACAAGCGGATCCTGGTCGTTTCCTCGGTACAAACGGCGCTGCTGATCGCCGTCTTCTACCTGTTCGTCGGCGGCGCCCTGGGCATCGAGCGGTACAGGCACGCCTTCAGCCTCGCGTCGGTGGCCATCGCCGCCGTCTTCGTCGTGTTGATCCTCCTGGCCGTGGAGTACCTGATCAAGAGCAACACCGACGTCTCGGCGTTCACGCTCACGTCCGGGCTGTTACGAAACGACCGGGAGTCGCTCGATCTCGGCTTCGAGGCCGAGCCACACGTCCAGACCCTGACGATCGACAACGGCGACCGCCTGCGGCTGGCCGCCCCGTGGATCCACCCGGGTCCGCTCGGCGGGTTCGGCGGCGGTCAGCTGAGCGGCACCGTTATCTCCGAACTGAACCGGGACGGAACCGGGTTCTTCCTGCACGTTCCCTGCACGCACGAGGAGGACCTGGCCGACCCCGAGGACGCCGAGAAGGTTCTGGAGGCGGTTGCGGACCCCGAGGGCACCGGCCACGCGTCGACGTTGGTGCATCGGGACTACGGGGAGATCGAGTTCTTCGGTCGCCGGTTCGACGGGCAGACGATCGTCTTCCTCCACGCCGAGCACATCGACGACTACGACACGGGTGTGTTTATGCGGGACGTCGAGCGGTCGGACGTGCTCCTCGTGGACCTCCACAAACACGACATCCAGGAGGGGCCCGAAAAGGAGGTCCAGTACGGCACCGCCGAGGCGGACCGGCTGAAGCGGTACTTCGACGACTTCCTCGAGACCCTGGACGACGCCCCGCTGCACGACTACAGTGCAGGATTCGACGTCCACCTCGGCGACCAGGACCTGCTGGCGATGGTCGAGGTCGTCGACGGCGAGCGCACCCTCCTGATGGGCATCGACACGAACGGCGTCACGGCCGACATCCGGGACCTCGAGGCGGCGTACCGCGAGGAGTTCGACCACGTCCTGCTGTTCTCGACGGACACGCACGCCTCCATCCACGACCTGGCGAACATGACGCGATCGAACGTCGACGCGATGCGGCGCGCGGTTGCGGCCGCAACCGACGACGTCGCGCCGGCGACCATCGGCCTGACGAGCCGGACGACGCGGCCGCTACAGCTCCTCAAAAACGACTACAACGGGCTGGTCTTCAGCGTCAACATCCTCATCCGGCTGACGATCATCTCCCTGTTTTTGTTCTACTTCGTCCTGATCGTCTGGATGTTCTGACCGGGCGGTTCGGACGTCATCGGAGCGACCTACCGCACCACGTCCCTCGCGCCCGCGCCGGCCGCGTCCGAACCAACCTACGGCGTGTCGATCACGTCCGCGTCAGCCGGTCCCGCGCCGTCGAAGACGGCGACGGCACGGTCGAGACGATCCGGATCGTCCGTGGCGGGCAGCTCACGCTCGGCGGTCCGACAGGGGGCGTCGACGCCGAGCCGGTCACAGACGAGGTCGGCTGTCGATTCCGCCATCAGCCGGTGCGTGGTCAGCTTCCCGCCGACGATCGTTGCGAGGTTGGCCACGCCGTCGGCGGCGTGGTCGATCCGAACGAATCCCCGCGAGATCCCCCGACCGCCGCGGTCGACCTCGTCGGGGGCATACAGCGGGCGAACGCCCCACCACCGACGAACGATCGGGCGCTCGGCGACCGCCGGCAGCATCGCGGCGCATTCGGCGATCGTCGTCTCGACCTCCCGCTGTGGCGTTTCGTAGTCGTCCGGGTCGCGGACGGGAACGCTCGTGGTCCCGAGCACGACCTCCTCCCGGTGCGGGACGACGATGTCGCCGTCGGCGGGGGTTCGACAGCGGTTCAACACGGGGCCGAGACCGTCGTAAGCGACGGACACCATCACCCCGCGTGTCGGCTGCATCGCGACGGTTACGCCCGCCAGTTCGGCGACCGATCCCGCCCACGCACCCGCGGCGTTCACGACGTAGTCGGGCCGGATCACGTCGTCGACCCGGCCGCCGACGCGGGCTTCCGTCACCGCGCCGTCCCGGACGGTCAGCGACTCGAGGGGCGCGTGCGTGTGGATCGTCGCGCCGTGCCGATCCGCGTCGAGGGCGGTCGCGGCGACCAGCCGCGAGGGTGAGACGACCGCGTCGGGCACGCGCATCGCACGCTCGGCGTCGGCGGACAGATCCGGCACGCGGTCGCGCACGATCGTCGGGTCGACGACGTCGACCGGGATCCCGACCGACTCGCAGGCCGCCCGCTTGGCGTCGAAGTAGGCCGGGTCGTCGTCCGCAAGCTCGAGAAAGAGGCCACCCGTCTCGCGGACGCAAACGCCGGCTATCCGGCGGAGGGTCCGACTCTCCGCGAGACACTCCGTCGCGCCCTCGGGGTCCGAGTCGGCGTAGCGCGCGCCGCTGTGGAGCAGGCCGTGTGACCGACCCGTGGTCCCGGCGCAGAGCCCGTCCCGGTCGACGAGGGTCACGTCCACGCCCCGCAGCGCCAGGTCGCGGACGACGCCGACGCCGGTCGCGCCGCCGCCGACCACGAGCACCTCCGGTTCGAGCGCCATACGTCGGGTTCGTGTCGGCAGGATATGAGCGTGTTCGTCGAGGCGGCCGGATGTGAGCGCGTTCGTCGAGGCGGCAGGGGAGATCCGACGCGCGAGGCTTTTTGTGATTGGGCACCGAGTACCACGGTATGGAGATCCGAGCGGCCACGCCGAACGACGTCGAGGCGATCCGGTCGGTCGCGCGCGCATCGATGACCGATTCCTACGGTCACGCGGTCGCGGAGTCGGTGCTCTCGCGGTCCGTCGACGAGTGGTACGACGCGGAGGAGCTGGCCGCGGACGTCTCCGCCCGACGAACCGTGTTTCCGGTCGCGGTGGTCGACGACGAGGTCGTCGGGTTCGCGGAGAGCTACGTCGTCGACCGACGCGAGCGCGTGGGCGAGATCGATTGGCTCCACGTCCATCCCGACCACCGCGGTGCCGGGATCGGCCATCGGCTGCTCGCCCACGTCGAGGAGGCGCTTCGGGACCGGGACGTCGACCGGATCGAGGGGCGGGTGCTCGAGGCGAACGAGTCCGGAACGCGCTTTTACGAGGAGGAGAGCTACGACCACGCCGGGGACGAGGACATCACGATCGATAGGGAGACGTTCCGCGAGCGGATCTACACGAAGCGGCTCGGCGAGGAGCGTCCCGCCCGCGAGACGAAGACGTACACCGACGACCAGGGATCGGAGCTCTACGTCGAGTTCGAACGCGGCGAACGGGGGTCGAACGGACCGTTCTTCCCGGCGTACCGCGACCCGGACCACGAGGAGCGGTACGGCTACGTCTGCGGAAACTGTGAGGGGATCGACGTCGCGGTGGACACGATGGACCGCCTCGAGTGCCTCGACTGCGGGAACCGTCGCAAGCCCGCGCGCTGGGACGCCGCATATTTATAAGCCGACTCCGACTCCCCCGGTCGTTCCCCGTTCGAAACCCGCCGATCGCCGCGAGATCCGGGCCTGTCGTAACGCCTAAGAGCGAAACGGCCATGGTCTCGGACAATGAATACCGAACTTCGCGACCGATCTCCGAACCGACCACGGAGGCCCGACCGTGGGCGTTGAAATAAAGGAATCCCGGGTTCCGGACGGCGAGTTCGAGGAGATGAAGTCGTTCGTCCACGACTACCTCGCCGCCAGCGTCGAAAGCGAGACGGACGGCGGCCGGATGCGGTGGTACCCCTGGCACTCGGCGGAGTACCGATTCAACCACATCCTCAACGTCGTCGCCATCGCGACGCGGATCGCTCGGGCGGAGGGCGCCGACCTCGACGTCGTTCGCGTGGCCGCGCTGTTTCACGACGTGGCCAAGCTGGAGGTCGACCAGGACGTCCACGCCGAGGCTGGCGCCCGGATCGCCCGGGAGTACCTCCGGAACCGGGGCGAGTATCCCGAATCGTTCATCGAGGAGGTCACCCGGTCGATCGAGGACCACTCCTACCAGGGTGACCTCTCGAACGTCTCCCTGGAGTCACAGTGTCTGATGGAGGCGGACCTGCTCGACAAGGTCGGAGCCAACGGGGCCGCGCTGATGCTGTTGCGGATGGGCTACGAGGCGCGGACGCACATGGACGCCGCCAAGATGGTCGACCGCGTGCTCGAGCGCGGTCGCGACCACGCCGACCGAGTCCGGTCGGAGACCGCCGAGAGCATCGCCCACCAGCGGCTCAAGCGCGTGAAGTGGTTCCGCGAGTGGCTCGAGGCCGAGGTGGCGGAGATGGACCCCGAGGGCGTCACCGACCGCTGACCCCTGCCCGAAGGGGAACGACCGGTTGACCCCTGTCCGATGGGGAACGACCGGTTGACCCCTGTCCGATGGGGAACGACCGGTTGACCCCTGTCCGATGGGGAACGACCGGCTTGTCGACGCAGCCGGCCGTCCGCCCGCGAGGGGGCTTCGGTCGGTTTAAGTCCCGCACGGCGGATCCTCGATGTAATGACCGACGACGAGCAGGAACTCGGGATCACCGAGTCCAAATCACACAACACCGGCGACTGGTACGCCGAGGTCGTGCGGAAGGCGGGGCTGGCGAGCTACGGGCCCGAGGGAATGAGCGGGTTCATCGTGACCCGCCCGCGCGGCTACGCGCTCTGGGAGGCGGTCCAGAACGCGCTCGACGCGGAGTTCAAGGACACGGGGGTGCAGAACGCCTACTTCCCGGTGTTCATCCCCGAGTCGTACCTGGAGCGCGAGAAGGACGTCGTCGAGGGGTTCGACCCGGAAGTCGCCTGGGTCACCCAGGGCGGCCACGAACAGCTCGAGGAGCGACTGGCGGTGCGGCCGACCTCCGAGTCGATCATCGCGCCCTACATCTCCCAGTGGGTCCGGAGCCACCGCGACCTCCCGATGCGCGTGAACCAGTGGTGCTCGGTCGTCCGGTGGGAGGCCACCGAGACGAAGCCGTTCTTCCGCACGAAGGAGTTCCTCTGGCAGGAGGGCCACACGGCCCACGAGACGGACGAGGGGGCTTGGGAGGAGACGATGCTGCGGCTCGACCAGTACGAGTCGCTCTACGAGGACGTCCTCGCGATCCCCGTGTTGCGCGGCCAGAAGCCCTCCCACGACGCGTTCCCGGGTGCGAAGACGACGACGACCGTCGAGGCGCTGATGCCGGACGGCAAGTCGGTTCAGGGCGCGACCTCCCACCACCTCGGGCAGTCGTTCGCCGAGGCGTTCGACATCACGTTCTCGGACGCGGCGGAGGAGGAGCGGGTCGCACACACCACCTCCTGGGGCGTCTCCTGGCGCTGTCTCGGGGCGCTCATCATGACCCACTCGGACGAGCAGGGGCTCGTGCTGCCGCCGACGGTGGCCCCCACGCAGGTCGTCGTCGTCCCGATCTGGCAGTCCGACACGCGCGAGGAGGTCCTCGAGTACGCCGAGGGCGTCACGGCCGACCTGGAGGAGGCGGGCATCAGCGTCGAGCTCGACGACCGCGACGAGCGCAATCCCGGCTTCAAGTTCAACGAACACGAGCTCAACGGCGTCCCGATCCGGATCGAGATCGGCCCGAACGAGGTCGACGACGGGGAGATCACCCTCGTGCACCGGCCCGACGGCGAGAGCGTCGTCGAGGATCGGGACGACGTCGCCGACACGGTCGAGCGCCACTTCGATGAGGTCTACGCCAAGCTGTACGCCGCCGCCGAGGAGACTCTCGACGGCGCGGTCCGGGAGGCCGACGACCGCGCGGAGATCCTGGGGACGCTCGGCCGCCACGGCGGCTACGTGGAGACGCCGTGGTGCGGCGAGGAGGCCTGCGAGGAGGAGATCAAAGAGCAGATCGCCGCCGAGATCGTGATGGTCCCCTTCGAGGACGACGACGACCTGATCGGGACGGACCACGGGGAGACCTGCGGCGTCTGCGGCGACCCCGCCGAGCGGACGGCCTACTTCGCGAAGTCGTACTGACCGTCGGACCCCCGTTCGAGAACGGTCGGTCCACGACCGGGAACGCGGTGGTCGCGATCCGAGCCGGGGAAAGGGTCGAGAGAAACAGGCGAGATTTGGGAAGACCGCAGGAGCGGCTCGGGAGGACCAGACGGGATTTGAGAAACGTGTTCCAACACGGGGAATATGTTCTCTACATACTGGAATTTTGGACTGATATATGGAGACATTGACTAATTTATGACTCAAAAGTTCTATTTTTAAAGGTGTGACATTCAGCCACGAGCCCTGAACAATAATGACCTTATATTCCCTAATGGGTGGGTAAGGCTCCCTAAGTGTATCAGGGTTAGCCCTTTAAGGTAAAGGCGGTTCCGTAGGCGTATGACCAAGCCACACAGTACCACCCCCGTGCCGGACGACGGCGCGGCGGGCTCCGGGCGAGATGCGGACGAGGAGAACGCGGTCAACGGCGGCGTACGCAACACGGACGACGTACGCAACACGGACGACGTACGCAACACGGACGACGTACGCAACACGGACGACGTACGAAACACGGATGACGTACGCGACGCTGGCGGCGTCCACGGCGACGACGAAACGACCGCCGACGGCCTCGCGGACCCGACCGACGACCGGTCGAACTGCGGGGTCGGGGCGGTCGTCGACCTCGAGGGCGGCCCGAGCCACGACGTCGTCGCCGACGCGGTTCGGCTGCTCGAGAACCTCGAACACCGCGGGACGACCGGCGCCGAGAGGGACACCGGCGACGGCGCCGGGATCATGGTCCAGCGGCCGGACGCGTTCTTCCGGGAGGTCGTCGACGTCGACCTACCCGAGGAGTACGCCGTCGGCTCGCTGTTCCTCCCGCGTGACGAGCGGGCTCGCGGGGAGCTGGTCGACGTCGTCGCCGAGACGCTTTCGGAATACGGTCTCGAGCTCCTCGCGTGGCGGTCGGTCCCGACCGACAACGACGACCTCGGCGCGACGGCGCTCGAGTCGGAGCCGGACCACTGGCAGGTCTTCGTGGCGCCGACTGCCGACGCCGACCCGGCGGACCGCTTCGTCGACGCGGACGCGGATGCCGACGCCGACCGGGATCCGGCGCTGCTCGGGTTCGACCGTGCGCTCTACGTCGCCCGGAAGGCGATCGAGACGGCGGCCGGGGACGTGGACGGCAGCGGCCGCTTTTATATCGCCTCGCTCGACCGCCGCCGCGTCGTTTATAAGGGACTCCTGAAGGGCGAGCAGCTCGCCGACTACTTCCCGGATCTGCGGGACGAGCGGTTCGCCTCCCGTGCCGCGCTGGTTCACGCCCGCTTCTCGACGAACACCCTCGGCGCGTGGCATCTCGCCCATCCGTACCGCAACATCGTCCACAACGGCGAGTTCAACACGATCCAGGGGAACATCAACTGGATGCGGGCGCGGGAGACCGACGTCTCCCATCCCGGCTTCGGCGCGGCCCTCGAGACGGTGAAGCCGGTCATTGACGACCCGAACCAATCCGACACCGCCTCGGTCGACAACGCGCTCGAGCTGCTCGTGCAGACCGGCCGGGAGCTCCCGCACGTGCTCCGGATGTTGATCCCCGAGGCGTTCCGCGACGACCACCTGATGGACGCCGACCGGGCCGACTGGTACGACTACCACGCCTCGCTCGTCGAGCCCTGGGACGGCCCCGCGCTCGTGCTCGGCTTCGACGGCGACCGCGTCGCCGGCGTCCTCGACCGCAACGGCCTTCGCCCGTGCCGCTACGAGGTCACGAGCGACGACCGCCTGATCGTGGGCAGCGAGGTCGGCGCGCTGCCGACCGACCCCGCCGAGGTCGAGCGCCGCGGCCGGCTCCAGCCCGGCGAGATCTTCGTCGCCGACCTGGAGTCGGGCCGGGTCGTCCCCGACGAGGAGGTCTTCGCGGAGCTGACCGACGACCGCTACGGCGAGTGGGTCGCCGAGGAGCAGGTCGCGCTCTCCGACCTCCGCGGGACGGACGATCCCACGAGCGCCGGCATCGACGCCGGCGAGGAGGAAGCGGGTTCGAGCGGGGACGCCGGCGACGACGTCGAGGGCACCTCGCCGCTCCGTGCCCGCCAGGCCGCCTTCGGCTACACGACCGACTCGATGAATCACCTCGTCGAACCGATGGCCAGGGAGGGAAAGGACCCGGTCGGGTCGATGGGCGACGACACCCCGCTGTCGGTGCTCTCGGACGTCGACCGGCCGCTGTTCACCTACTTCAAGCAGCTGTTCGCGCAGGTGTCGAACCCGCCGATCGACTACATCCGCGAGGAGCTGGTCACCTCCCTCGAGACCCGGCTCGGCTTCCAGCGGAACCTCCTCGACGAGTCGGCCGAGCACGCGCGACAGCTCGTGTCCGGGACGCCGATCCTCACCGACGCCGAGACCGAGTCGATCAAGGCGCTCGGCGGGGGCGAGGTGAACGCCGACGCGGCGGACACGTCACACACTGCGGACGCTCCCCTCGAATCGAGCGTCCTCGATACGACCTTCGATGCGGAAACGGATCTGGAGGACGCCGTCTCGCGGCTCCGTGACGACGCCGCAGCGGCGATCGAGGACGGCGCGGACGTGATCGTCCTCTCGGACCGCGCGATCGGCCCCGACAGGATCGCGATCCCGAGCCTGCTCGCGACCGGGGCGGTCCACCACCACCTCGTCCGCAACGGGCTCCGGAACCACGCCGGGCTCGTCGTGGAGTCCGGCGAGCCACACGAGGTCCACCATATCGCGACCCTCGTCGGCTACGGCGCGGGCGCGGTGAATCCCTACCTCGCGTACGCCTCCATCGCCGACGTCGTCGCCGGGCCGGACGGCGCCGACGAGGCCGAGGCGATCGCCGCCTACCGCGGCGCGCTCGAGGACGGCCTGCTCAAGACGATGGCGAAGATGGGCATCTCCACGATGGAGAGCTACCAGGGCGCACAGATCTTCGAGGCGGTCGGGCTCGACTCCGGGTTCGTCGCCGAGTACTTCTCGGGCACCGAGATCCGCACCGAGGGGATCGGCATCGACGAGATCGAGGGTGACGTCCGAACGCGGCACGCGATGGCGTTCGGCGCCGACCCGCAGCTCGAGACCGTCGGCGAGTACGAACACCGCTCGTCCGGGATCAAACACGGCTGGAACCCGCAAACCGTCGGGACGCTCCAGCAGGCGGTTCGGTCGGGCGAGTACGACCAGTACCGGGAGTTCGCCGAGACGGTGAACGACCAGTCGGGGTCGCCGCACACGCTGCGTGGGCTCCTGGAATTCGACGCCGACCGTGACCCGGTGCCGATCGACGAGGTCGAGCCGGTCGAGGAGATCGTGGAACGGTTCTCGACCGCGGCGATGTCGCTGGGGAGCATCTCGCCGGAGGCCCACGAGAACAACTCGATCGCGATGAACCGGATCGGGGCGAAATCGAACACCGGCGAGGGCGGGGAGCCGCCCGAGCGGTTCGGCACCGAACGGGAATGCAACGTCAAGCAGGTTGCCTCGGGCCGGTTCGGGGTCACCGCGGAGTACCTCGCCTCGGCCGACGAGCTCCAGATCAAGATGGCACAGGGGTCGAAGCCGGGCGAGGGCGGCCACCTCCCCGGCAAGAAGGTCAACGAGATGATCGCCCACGTCCGGTGCTCGACGCCGGGGGTCGGGCTCATCTCGCCGCCGCCCCAACACGACATCTACTCGATCGAGGACCTCAAGCAGCTCATCTACGACCTGAAGTCCGCCAACCCGGACGCGGACATCAACGTCAAGCTCGTCTCGGAGGCGGGCATCGGGACGATCGCGGCCGGCGTCGCGAAGGCGAACGCCGACGTCGTCCACGTCTCGGGCCACTCCGGCGGGACGGGGGCGTCCCCGAAGACCTCGATCAAGAACGCCGGCCTCCCCTGGGAGCTCGGCCTCGCCGAGACGAACCAGATGTTACGGGCGACCGGGTTGCGCGACCGCATCCGGGTCTCGGCCGACGGCGGGCTGCGGACCGGCCGCGACGTCGCCGTCGCCGCGCTGTTGGGCGCCGAGGAGTACGTCTTCGGGACGGCCTCGCTCGTCACCTCCGGCTGCGTGATGGCCCGGCAGTGCCACGAGAACACCTGCCCGGTCGGCGTCGCGACCCAGCGCGAGGACCTGCGGCGGCGGTTCCCCGGCGAGCCCGACCACGTCATCAACTACATGACCTTCATCGCCGAGGAGCTCCGGGAGATCATGGCCGAGCTCGGCTTCACGACCGTCGAGGAGCTGATCGGCCGTCCCGAGCTGCTCGCACAGCGCGAGACGGACCACGAGAAGGCGAAACACCTCGACCTGTCGAGCGTCATCGCGGAGCCGACCGGCTCGGTCCGGACGAAGGTCCGCGCGCAGGACCACGAGATCGACGACCGGATCGACTGGGACCTCATCGACGCCGCGGGCGACGCCATCGCGGACGGCGCACCGGTGTCGATCCACGAGGACGTCACGAACGTCGACCGGGCGGTCGGCGCGACCCTCTCGAACCACGTCGTGAGCGCCCACGGCGGCGACGGGCTGGCCGACGACACCATCGCCGTCGACTTCGACGGCTACGCCGGCCAGAGCTTCGGCGCGTTCCTCGCCGGGGGCGTCACCTTCTCGCTGACCGGGGCGGCAAACGACTACGTCGGCAAGGGCCTCTCGGGCGGGAAGCTGATCGTGAACACGCCCGCGGACGCGGGCTACGAGGCGAGCGAAAACGTCGTCGTCGGCAACGTCTGTCTGTACGGCGCGACCGCGGGCGAGGTCTACGTCAACGGCGTCGCCGGCGAGCGGTTCGGCGTGCGCAACTCCGGGGCCACGGCGGTCGTGGAGGGCGTCGGCGACCACGGCTGTGAGTACATGACCGGCGGCGTCGTGGCCGTCCTGGGCGAGACCGGCCGGAACTTCGCGGCCGGGATGTCCGGCGGCATCGCCTACGTCCACGACCCCGACGACCGCCTCGCGGAGCGGGCCAACACGGGGATGGTGTCGCTCTCACGGGACCTCTCCGAGCGCGACGAGGCGATGCTTCGCCGGCTCGTGGAGAACCACGCGGCCTACACCGAAAGCGACCGCGCCCGCGAGCTGCTCGACGACTGGGAGACCGCCCGCGAGTCGTTCGTCCGCGTGTTCCCCGACGCCTACGCCGACGTCATCGCGGAGGGGATCGGCGAGGACGTTCGCGACGCACGACCGCCGGCCGCGACGGCGGACGTGCTTCCGGAGGCGGACGCGAACGCGGTCTCGAGCGACGACTGATCGGAGCGACGACTGACCGGAGCGACGACTGACCGGAGCGACGACTGACCGGAGCGACGCGGGGGGAAGCCACAACCGCCGCCCCCTCAGTCGTCGACGTCGACCCCGAACGGACTCGGCTTCTCGCGCCACTCCCATCCCGGCAGTCGCGTCTGGAACCCGGCCGCGAGGGCGGCGTCCAGGTCGTCGACCCCGGCCGGATCACCGTCTGCTCCGTGGGTGTGAATATCCGCGAAGTGGAACGTCGCGCCGGCGAGCAGCGAGAGGGGCTGTCCGCCCGCGATCGTCTCCGCGAGCGCACGACCCAGGACTTCGTCGACGACGAACCCCGGATAGTCGTTGGCGACGTCGAGATCACGGAGGATCGCGACGTAGCCGGCGGCGTTGACCGCCACCTCGCCGTCGGTGAAGACGGCGTCGACGGCCTCCCGATACGCGGCCGGGGAGACCGAGGCCACGTCGGTTCCGAACCGGTCGCCCAGGGCGTCGCGCGTCTCGTTGATGAGCGCCACGACGGTCGGTTCGCGCTCGCGCACCCACTCGTATTCGGCCACGACGCGGTCGGGCGTGAGTCGCATCGTCGTCAACTACGGCGGGTGACGGTCAAGTACGTTCCCCCGAGCAGGCCGCGGATCGCTCGACTGGCGCCGGGTCCCGACCGTATCCGACGGTGGTCGTTTGCGAAGGCTTTTATAACGGGTGGCGTCTATGTCCGAGTAAGCGGGTTTTCGCCGTCTCTTCCCGCAGACGAAGTACCGACAGTACTCGCCATTATGCCTCCCTCGTCTCGCGTGACGACACAGCAGTCGTCAGACCTCGAACCCGTGCGTCCCCGTCCGAGCGGTCGGACGGGGCCGTTCACGGCGTCGCTCACGGCGGGGGGTTTTCACCTATGAGCCAAGTCGACACCCAACTCGAAGACATCAGATCCCAGATCGAACAGGAGATCCCGAACGACATCACGATCACGGACGTGAAATACGAGGGGCCGGAGCTCGTCGTCTACACCCGTGATCCCAAGCGGTTCGCGGGCGACGGCGACCTGATCCGCCGGCTCGCCTCACAGCTGCGCAAGCGGATCACGGTGCGGCCGGACCCAAGCACGCTGTCCCCGCCCAGCGAGGCCCGCCAGCAGGTCCTCGACGTGGTCCCCGAGGAGGCCGGGATCAGCGACCTCGACTTCCACGCCGACACCGGCGAGGTGGTCATCGAAGCCCAGAAGCCGGGAATGGTGATCGGTCGGCACGGGTCGACGCTCCGGGAGATCACCCAGGAGGTCGGCTGGACTCCGGAGGTCGTTCGGACGCCGCCGATCGAGTCCTCGACGGTCTCGAACGTCCGCAACTTCCTGAAACAGGAGCGCGAGGAGCGCCGTGACATCCTCGAACGCGTCGGCCGTCAGATCCATCGCGAGGAGCTCTCCGACGACGAGTGGGTCCGGATCACCACGCTCGGCTGCTGCCGCGAGGTCGGTCGCGCCGCCTTCATCCTCAACACGCCCGAGACGCGGATCCTGATCGACTGTGGCGACAAGCCCGGCGCCGAGGGCGAGGTGCCGTACCTGCAGGTCCCGGAGGCGCTGGGGGCGGGCGCACAGAACATCGACGCCGTCGTGCTGACCCACGCCCACCTCGACCACTCGGCGCTCATTCCGCTGCTGTTCAAGTACGGCTACGATGGACCCATCTACACGACCGAGCCCACGCGTGACCTGATGGGACTGCTCCAGCTCGATTACCTTGACGTCGCCGCCAAGGAGGGTCGCACGCCGCCGTACGAGTCCGCGCAGGTCCGGGAGGCGATCAAGCATACGATCCCCCTGGAGTACGGTGACGTGACGGACGTCGCGCCCGACGTGAAGATCACCTTCCACAACGCCGGCCACATCCTGGGGTCCGCGGTCACGCATTTCCACATCGGCGACGGGCTCTACAACGTCGCCTTCTCCGGCGACATCCACTACGACGACACCCGGCTGTTCAACGGGGCGGTCAACGACTTCCCGCGCGTGGAGACGCTGGTGTTGGAGTCGACCTACGGCGGACGCAACGATTACCAGACGGACCAGGAGGACTCCGAACGGAAGCTCAAGGAGGTCATCAACGAGACCTACGAGCGCGGCGGCAAGGTCGTGATCCCCGCCTTCGCGGTGGGGCGATCCCAGGAGCTGATGCTCGTCTTGGAGGAGGCGATGCGGAGCGGTGACATCCCGGAGATGCCGGTCCACCTCGACGGGATGATCTGGGAGGCGACCGCGATCCACACGACCTACCCCGAGTATCTCCGCGACGACCTCCGCGACCGGATCTTCCACGAGGACGAGAACCCGTTCCTCGCCGACCAGTTCAACCACATCGACGGCGGCGAGGAGGAACGCCAGGAGGTCGCCGACGGCGAGCAGTGTATCGTCCTCTCGACCTCCGGGATGGTCGAGGGCGGGCCGATCATGTCGTGGCTGCGCCACATCGGCACCGACCCGGACTCGACGCTCACCTTCGTCGGCTACCAGGCACAGGGAACGCTGGGCCGGCGGATACAGAACGGCTGGGACGAGATCCCGGTCGACGGCTGGGGCGGCGGCGGCCGGGGTGACACGCTCACCCTGAACATGGAGACCGAAACCGTCGACGGCTTCTCCGGCCACGCCGACAGACAGGGCCTCGAGAACTTCGTGAAGACGATGAACCCCCGACCCGAGAAGGTGCTCTGCGTCCACGGCGACGAGAGCTCGGTGCAGGACCTGTCCTCGGCGCTGTATCACGACTACAACATGCGGACGTTCGCGCCGAAGAACCTCGAGACGTTCCGGTTTAAATGAGCTCGCCGGGGAGTAGGCAGTGGCTCCACCGTCGAACCGTGCGAACGGGTCACACGCACGTCTGACACACATTTATACGTCTCGGCCGACCGAACACACGTATGAGTAATCGGGTGACGGAACTCGAACGCCAAGTCTCGGAGCTTCAGGCGGCGGTCAACGGACTCACGGAGGAGCTCGTCGAGACGAAGGAACGCGTTCGACAGCTGGAGGCGGACGACGCGCCCGGTTCGACCGGGGAGACGACGGGCGCCGGCGAGTCGTCCGCGGACCGCGGGGCGACCGACCAGCCCGGCGCCGGGCCGACGCCGGAGGCCGCCGAGCCGACCGAGCGGACGACCAAGAGCGACGACCACGTGAACGTGGTCGAGCAGACGGCGGCCGACGAGGACCCGGCCGCTGCGGCCGCGGAGGCGGCCGAGGCGGCAGCCGAAGCGGCGGCGGAGACGAGCGGCGAGGCCGAGACGGACGCACACGAGGACACGACTGAGGGGGACGCCGAGGAAAGCGACATCATCGTCGCGTAAGCTTCGCGGTCCCCTCGCGAGCCCACCAATGCACATCACGGAAGTCGTTCTGGACGATTTCAAGAGCTTCGGGCGGACGACGAGGATCCCCTTCTACGAGGATTTCACGGTCATCACGGGACCGAACGGCTCGGGGAAATCGAACATCATCGACGGGATCCTCTTCGCGCTCGGACTGGCACGGACGCACGGGATCCGCGCCGAGAAGCTGACGGACCTGATCTACAATCCCGGCCACGACGGGGCGGAGTCGGGTGACGGTCCCGACGAGGCTGCCGTCACGGTCGTGCTCGACAACGCCGACGGGACCCTCGATCGGGGGCAGGTCGTCTCGGCGGCCGGCTCGGAGAACGTCGGCGACGTCGAGGAGATCACGGTCAAGCGGCGCGTCAAGCGGACCGACGACAACTACTACTCCTACTACTACCTCAACGGACGCTCCGTCAACCTCTCGGACATCCAGGACCTGCTCGCGCAGGCCGGGGTCACTCCGGAGGGGTACAACGTCGTGATGCAGGGCGACGTCACGGAGATCATCAACATGACGGCCTACCAGCGCCGCGGGATCGTCGACGAGATCGCCGGCGTCGCCGAGTTCGATGAGAAGAAGGAGGCCGCCTTCGAGGAGCTGGAGGCCGTCGAGGACCGGATCGGCGAGGCGGACCTCCGGATCGAGGAGAAACAGGACCGTCTCGATCGACTGGCCGACGAGCGCGAGACGGCCCTGGAGTATCAGTCCTACCGCGAGGAGCAGGAGGAGTACCGCGGCTACCGCAAGGCCGCCGAGCTCGAGGAGAAGCGCGACACCCACGAGTCTGTGCGTGCCGAGCTCGAGGAGACGGAGGCCGAACTAGCGGACCGCCAGGAGGAACTCGACACGCGACAGGGGCGCGTCACGCGTCTCGAGGCGGAGCTCTCGGAGCTCAACGACGAGATCGAGCGAACGGGCGAGGACGAACAGCTCGCGATCAAAGCCGAGATCGAGGAGATCAAGGGCGACATCTCGCGTATCGAAGGACGGATCGAGAACGCCGAGGGGCGTCTGGAGGAGGCCGAGACCGACCGCCGCGACGCGTTCGTCCAGATCGATCGCAAGCAGGAGACGATCGAGGAGCTCGAGGCGGACGCCAAGGAGATCAAGGTCGAAAAGGCGTCGGTCAAGGCCGACGTCGCCGACAAGCGGACCGAGCTCGCGGAGATCGAAGCGGAGATCGACGGGATCGACACCCAGTACGACGAGCTCAAGGCCGACCTCGCCGAGAACAAGGACCGGCTCGAGGAGCTCAAAGCCGAGAAGAACGACGTCCAGCGCGAGAAGGACCGGCTGCTCGACGAGGCGCGGCGACGCTCGAACGAGATCAGCGAGGCACAGTCCGATCTGGAGGACGCCCACGAGCGGATCCCGGACCTGAAGGCCCGTATCTCCGAGCTGCACAGCGAACTCGACACGGCGGAGACGAACCGCGACGCGATCGAGGAGACGATCGCGGACCTGTTCGCCGAAAAGACGGAGCGACAGGAGCGACTCGACGGCCTCGAGGACGACCTTCGGGAGAAGCAAAGCGAGTACGCCACCCTGGAGGCGGAGGCGAAGAACCGCGGCGACGCCTCCTGGCCGCGGGCGGTCACGACGGTTCGAAACGCCGGCATCGACGGGGTCCACGGTCCCGTCGGCGAGCTGGCGTCGGTGGACCCGACGTACGCGGAGGCGTGTGAGACCGCCGCCGGCGGCCGGCTCGCCAACGTCGTCGTCGACGACGACGGAGTCGGGGAGACGTGCATCGACCACCTCAAGAGCCGCAACGCTGGCCGGGCGACGTTCCTGCCGATCACGGAGCTTGACGACCGCGGGCTCCCGAACGCGCCGACGATGCCGGGCGTGGTCGACTTCGCGCGGAACCTCGTCGAGTACGACGCCCGCTACGACCCGGTCTTCTCGTACGTCCTCGGGTCGACGCTCGTCGTCGAGGACATGGGGACCGCCCGCGATCTGATGGGCGACTACCGGATGGTGACCCTGGAGGGCGACCTCGTCGAGACGTCGGGCGCGATGACCGGGGGATCGGGCGGCGGCTCCCGGTTCTCCTTCAGCACCGCCGGCGGCGGCAAGCTCCAGCGGTTGGCCGAGGAGATCGAGGAGCTGGAGGACGAGCGACGGTCCCTCGAGTCCGAGATCGACGAGCTCGACGCGGAGATCGACGACGCGCGCGAGCGGAAGGCCGACGCCGAGGAGCGGGTCCGGTCGGTCGAATCCGACATCGACAGGGCCGAAACGGAGCTGGAGGACCAGCACGACCGGATCGAGGAGCTGGAGTCGACCCTCGAGACGCTTCGCGACGAGCGCGAGGCGGTCGACGAGCGGATGACCGAGCTCGACGCGGAGATCGACGATCTGGCCGACGATCAGGCGGCGGTCGAGGACCGGATCGAGGAGCTCGAGGCCGAACTCGCGGACTCGCGGATCCCGGAGCTGACGAGCCGGGCCGACGAGGTTCGCGAGGCGATCGACGAGCTCGAGTCGCGGATGGGCGACCTCGACGGCCGGCTCAACGAGGTGCAGCTCGAGAAGGAATACGCCGAGGACGCCGTCGAGGACCTCCACGACCGCATCGAGGCGGCCCAGAACAAGAAGGCCGAGGCCGAGGAGGCGATCGCCGACCACGAGGACGCCATCGCCGACAAACGGGAGCTGCTCGCCGAGAAGCGCGAGGCGATCGAGGACCTCGAGGAGGAACTGGCCGAGCTCAAGGCCGAACGGTCGGACCTCCGGGAGACGCTGTCCGCGGCGACTCAGGAACGCGACGAGCAGCGGCGGCGCGTCTCCGAGGTGGAATCGACGCTTTCGGACCTGCGCGACCGGGCGGACCGGCTGGAGTGGGAGATCGACGAGCTCGAGTCGCAGGTCGGCGACTACGATCCCGAGGCGATCCCCGACCACGACGAGGTGGAACGCCGCATCGAGGAGCTCGACGCCGAGATGGAGGCGCTCGAGCCGGTCAACATGCGGGCGATCGACGAGTACGACGAGGTCGAATCGGATCTCGACCGGCTGCAGGAACGCCGGGACGTGCTCGTGTCGGAACGCGACGCGATCGAGGAGCGCATCGAGGAGTACGAGTCGCAGAAGAAACGGACGTTTATGGACGCCTTCGAGTCGATCAACGGCCACTTCGAGGACATCTTCGAGCGTCTCTCGGCGGGGACCGGCGAGCTCGTCCTCGAGAACCCCGAGGACCCCTTCGAGGAGGGACTGACGATGAAGGCACAGCCGGCCGACAAGCCGGTCCAGCGGCTCGACGCGATGTCCGGCGGCGAGAAGTCCCTGACGGCGCTGGCGTTCATCTTCGCGATCCAGCGGCACAACCCCGCGCCGTTCTACGCGCTCGACGAGGTCGACGCCTTCCTCGACGCGGTCAACGCCGAGCGCGTCGGCGAGATGGTCCACGACCTGGCCGGCGAGGCGCAGTTCGTCGTGGTCTCACACCGCTCGGCGCTCCTTGAACGCTCCGAACGGGCGATCGGCGTGACGATGCAGGAGGACAACGTCTCCGCGGTGACCGGAATGCAGTTCGGCACGGACGGCGAGGAAGCCGACGGTGACGGGGAGGTGCCCGCGGATGACTGAGGACGACGGATACGTTCCCGACATCGACCTCACCGGCGGATCCGAGGCGGGGACGGTCGCGATCGAGACGGACGCTCCTGACGAGGATGCGGCCGACGCCAACCCTCCCGACGAGGATGCGGCCGACGCCAACCCTCCCGACGAGGATGCGGCCGACGCCCCGGCTATGGATGCGACCGACGACGAGGTCGAGCCGGTGGAGCTGCTCGTCCAGCTGGCCGAGGAGGGCGAGATCGAGCCGTGGGACATCGACATCGTGCAGGTGACCGACGCGTTCCTCGCGGAGCTGGACGCTCGGGACCTGCGGACGACGGGGCGGGCGCTGTTTTACGCCAGCGTTCTGTTGCGGATGAAAAGCGACGCGATGCTCTCGGAGGACGACGAGGACGGCGACGACGAGCCGGAGCTGGAGCCCTGGGAGGCCGCGATGCGCGGCGAGGCGTATCCGGGCGTCGGCGATGGGGACGGGGAATCGACCGACGGCCACGGTTTCGACCCGGTCGACCGGCTCGAGGCCGAGATGGACCGCCGGCTGGAGCGCAAGAACACCCGCGGCTCGCCCGAGACGCTCGACGAGCTGGTCCGCGAGCTCCGCGAGGCCGAGCGCGGCTCGTGGTGGAAGCGGTCGCGGGAGTACGACACCTCGGAGTCGCCCCGCGGGCACGACCGCGGGACGCAGACGCTCGACTATCGCGCCGCGGGCGACGTCCGCCGGGAGGGCGAGCCGACCGAGGGCGACGTCACCGGCGGGACCCACGACGAGGACATCGAGGAGGTCATCGACGACGTCCGGGGCGTCCTGCGGACCCAGTACGACCAAGGCCGCGCGGAGGTGCTGTTCGCCGAGATCGAGACGGTCGGCGGGCGGCCCTTCATGACCTACCTCGCGCTGTTGTTTCTCGCACACCGTGGCGGCGTCCGGCTCCAGCAGGACGACCTCTTCGGCGACCTGTGGATCCGGGACCCGACCGCGGCCACCGTCGAGGCGGAAGCGATCGCGGATTGAAACCCTCAAAAATAAATCGTGCTGAAACAGCCGGTCGTTGAGGAGTGCTTCTTGAGCATCCGCGAGCGAACGGAGTGAGTGCGGGAACCCGACGTTCACGAGAGCTGTGCTCTCGTGCAGCCCATCAGAAATCAGAGATTTCTGAGGACGATGAAAAAGGTGGCTGGACTGAGCGATTGTGGGTGGAGTACTCTCAACTGCTGAGGGTTGTAACGAAGCCGGACGACGCCTAGATCAGGATCCCGGAGCGAAGCACGGCGATCAGCAGCGTGAGGACGGGGATCGACAGCAGCGTAGTCACGAGGACGCTGGTCGAGACGAGCGCCGGCGCGGTGAGGCCGCCGGAGCCGTCCTCGCCGGCGAACTCGACGACGAGAACGAGCGGGGTGATCGCGGCCGGCATCGCGGTCTCGAGGACGAACACCCGGGCGACCGTCGGATTCTCGAAGCCGAGCAGGAGCGCGATGCCGAGGCCGACGACAGGCGCGAGGAGGAACCGCAGCGCGGTCGGGGTCGCAGTGCTCGAGAGGGCCGCGCCGTACTCGGTCCGGGACAGCTGGATCCCCAGGATGAGCAGTAACACGGGGATTGCGGCGTCGCCGACCATCCCGAGCGCCTCCATCGAAGGAGAGTCAGCCGGGGGAACGATTCTCGCGGCGCGGGCGATCAGCGCGACGATCACCGCGTAGACGAGCGGGATGTGAAACACGCGCCGAACGCCCGAGAGCCCCGACGACCCGCCGGACCGGGACGCGACGTAGACGCCGACCGTGTACACCAACACGGACTGAACCGACAGGAACAGCACCGCCGTCTGGCGGCCGACGTCGCCGAAGGCGAAATCGGAGACGGGGATCCCGAGGTTGCCGCTGTTCGTGAACGCCGCCACCAGCAGCAACACGCTCAACAGCGGCTCCTCCCGGCCGACCGCCCGCCCGACGCCCTCGGCGACGACGAGCATCACCGCGATGAAGGCGACGACGCCGAGGGCCAGCCGGGCCAGCGTGCCGGCCGCGAGCTCCGTGAGCGCGAGACTGTGGAGAACCAGCGCCGGCGCGAGCACGTAGACGACGGCCGTGTTGAGCGGCCCGGGGTCGACGTCCTTGTACCGCCCGAGGAGGGCGCCGACCGCGGCGATCGCGACGATGGGCAGGACCGCGGAGGTGAAGATCCCGATCAGGGCGGTCATCGGGACGGCTCCCCGTCGCGGGCGGCGACGTATCGCTCCCGGATCAGGTCGACGTACGCCCGGCCGGTCTCGGTGGTCACGCCCTCCACGGCGGTCGCGAAGAACTCGTCGAGCGCGTCGTACTCGGCGAACGCTTCCGGATCGCCCGCTTCCGGATCGCCCGCGGCCGGATCGTCCGCCGCCGGACCGTCTGCCGCCGGATCGTCCGCGGCCGGATCAGTTGGGTCGTATCGGTCCGCGCGCTCGTAGACGAGCGCCTGGAGACACATGTCAACCACGTCGAGATCCTTGATGACCCGCGCCTCGGGTCGATCACGGCGTTCGTAGGCCTCCCAGTCCGCGCGCAGTCGCTCGGCGGCGCCGAGGGGCGCGGTCAGGTCGGTGACCGCCTCGCGTTCGGCGGCCTCCACGTCATCCGCGTCGGGGAGCGACTTCGCGGCCGCGGCGTCGGCGCGGGTCGGAACGTCACCCGTCTCGGCCTCGCCGAGGTCGTGGATCACCGCCATCCGGAGGGCGGCATCGAGGTCCACCTCGGGGAGCTCGTCGGTGAACGTCTCCCCGATCGCGACGACGAGATAGGCGACGCCCCACGAGTGGGCGGCAACCGATTCGGGGTCCCGAACGCCCCGCAGCGCCCAGCCCGTTCGCGTCTCGTCCTTCAACGCGAGCGCGTCACACAGGGTCTCGATCGCCGCCCCACGGACCGCCGTGGACCGAGATTCGTCGCCGTTGGCATCGGCATCGACACCGGCATCGGCGTCGACACCGGCATCGGCATCGGCATCGGCATCGACACCGGCATCGGCGTCGACGTCCGCGTCAGGTTCCACGTCATCCGTCATCGGATCACGCGACCAGCCGCCACTCCGCGTCGCCGGCCAGCTCGATCACGTCCCGGCGCTCCATCTCGGTGAGAACCTCCTCGAGGCGGTCCGGCTGGGCGATCTCCATCTCGATGCGGTCGACCCCGTGGTAGTCGGCGAGCCGGGCGCGAACGTCCTCCTCGCTGAAGGTCGTCTCCGGAGCACGCTTCATCGCGCCGGCGATCAGGTCGATCATGTCCTCGATGAAGTTCCACGGGTAGACGACCCACGTCCACTCCGCGAGGCGCTCGCCGACGAAGTCGGGGTCGAACTCGGAGGTGCCGAGCAGCTGGAGGGTCGCGGTCCGCACCGTCCCGGCGTCGCGGTCGGTGACGTACTCCTCGGCGCGCCGTATCGACCCGCCGGTGTCGGCGATGTCGTCGATGACCAGCACGTCCTTCCCCGCGACGCTGCCCTCCGGCATCGGATAGCGGACCTGCGGCTCGTCGGCCTTCTCGCCCGTGCCGACGTAGTGTTCCATCTTCAGGCTGGTGAGGTCGTCGAGCCCGAGGAAATCACAGGTGCAGCGCCCGGCGAACCACCCGCCGCGCGCGAGCGCGACGACGACGTCCGGCTCGAAGGACGCGCGTTTCACCTGGTTCGAGACCGTCCGGCAGAGCCCGTAGATGTACTCCCAGTTGGTGATCGTGCAGTCGAAATCGTCCGGGAGGTCGCTCATCGTGTCCGACACTGTCGGGGCGTCCCTCATAAGCGTATCCGACGGACCGCGGCGGACGCGAACGGGCGACCCCGGAACTGATCGGCTTTCGGCCGGGACCGATCGCTTTTCGGCCGGGACCGATCGCTTTTCGGCCGGGAGCGTGAACGTCGGTCAATGACCGACGCGAGCGACCACGCGGAAAAGTCCGCTCCCGACGTGACCGACCACGCCGGGTCCGTTCCCGACGCCTCCGAGTTTGACGCGTTCGACCACGAGGCACACCTCGAGCGGGCGATCGAGCTGGCTCGGGCGGCCGCCGACCGCGGCGACGAGCCGTTCGGGTCGGTGCTCGTCCGCGATGACCGGATCGTCGCCGAGGCCTCGAACCGGATTCACACCGACGACGACGTGCGTCGCCATCCCGAACTCGATCTCGCCGCGCGCGCGATACGCGAGGACGCGCCGGCCGAGCGCGCGCGGACCGTGCTGTACACGAGCACGGAGCCCTGTCCGATGTGCTCGGGCGGGCTCCGGTCGGCGGGGCTCGGCCGCGTCGTCTACGCGGTCGGAAGCGACGAGATCGCCGAGTTCCAGGGGACGCCGACGCCGCCGGTTCGATCACGGGACGTGCTCGCGGACGTCACCGAGGTCGTCGGCCCGGTCTCGAACGCGGCGGGGCGCGTCGTCCACGAGGAGTACGAGTGGGACGACCGGAGCGACGGCTGACCGAACCCGTGACTACCCGACGCGACGGCTGACCGGACGGACGGCTGACCGGACGGATGATCGGAGGGAAGAGAGGTCGGTTCGAAAACACGGGACCGCCGGAACGCGTGAACGCGGGACCGTCGGAACGTGCGACCGTCGGACCGCCGAACTACTCGATGTGGCCTTCGCGGCGGAGCTGGTCGGCCGCCGAGTCGTCGTAGCGCCACTCGATGTTCGCCTTCTCGTCCTGGAAGCTCCACGGCTCCGCGAGGACGACGTCGTCCCGGTTGATCCAGTTACGGTACTTCATTCGACCCGGAATCCGCCCCATCCGCTCGACGCCGTCGGCGCATCGAAGCTGCACGCGGCTGTGACCAAGCATCTCGGTCACAACGGCGAATACCTGATCGTCGTTGGGCATTCGGAGGTCCCGACGCCCGCTTTGATCGCTCACACGACCGATAGGACCCGGCCACGTATAAGGAGTCGGATCGGGTGACACGTGCACACGGGGATCGGACGACGGTGCCGTGGGTCACGGGAGGCAGTTCGACGAGACGTTCGAGGAGAACGACCGAGGAAAGTAGCGGGAAGTGGATTTGAACCACCGATCTCCGGGTTATGAGCCCGGCGGAATCTCCTGGCTATCCCATCCCGCTATCGGAACGAACACGAGTCCGACGGTTAAGGGTTGTGATTCGGCTGCCGTATGCGAGTTAACCGCGTGCGGATCCCCCGGTCGCTTATAAATGGTGCAGGCGTCGAAAACGGCCGTCTCACCGGCCGGTAGCCACGCGCCAGGTGAACAGGCTCTCGGTGACGTAGTTGACGACGAAGGAGACGCCGATGGCGATGGGCATCGTCACGACCGCCCAGACGTCGGTGCCGGCGACGATGACCTCGACGTCGAGGCCGGTCAGCGTCCACACGACGACGAACTGCACGGCGAGCCCGCCGGACCGGACGACGTTCGACCGGAGGAGCCGGCGGAGCTTCGCGCGAACGCCGGGCGCGCCCTGGCCGTCGAAGGTCCAGGCGTCGTTTATCAGGAACATCACGATGATCGCACACTCGGTGCCGACGACCTTCGCCCACTGCGGCTCCAACAAGGCTGTAAGGGTGAGCGCCGAGCTGATCGGGAGGTCGACCATCGCGCCGAGCGCGCCGACCGAAAGGAACCTGCCGAACCGAGCCCCCGTGGCCAGCTCGTCGAGGGCATCCCCGAGGCTCATTCGCGGACCCCCGTCAGTTCGTGAGTGCTCACGTCGGATCCCCTCGCGATCCGTCCGGATGGGCGGCTTCGTGCAGCCGTTCGCGAAGCGACGGCCCGGGATCGATCGGGAGCAACCGATGCAGCCGGCTGCCGGAGACGACCGCGGACCGGTGGTACGCGACCGCGAGCCCGCGGAACATCCGGGCGGTGTCGCGGATCGGGTCGACCGTGGATCCGGGCTGGTCCTCCCAGCGGATCGGGACCTCGCGTATCCGGGCGCCGTACGCGCCCGCGAGCGCGACGAGCTCGATGTCCCAGGCGAACCCCGGCTCGTAGACGTCGTCGCGAAGCCGGCGCCACGTCTCGGCCGTGATCGCCTTCGCGCCGCACTGGTAGTCGTACAGCGAGGGGCCGAGGACGCGGCGGGCGAGCCACGCGAACCCGTCGCCGAGCGCCCGTCGGAGGACGGTCTGGTGGGACTGCACGACCGACTCCGGGTGCCGCCGGGATCCGACCGCGAGGTCGGCCGTCCCGTCGCGGACGGGCTCGACGACGGCGGCGGCCGCCGCGGCGTCGGTCGCGCCGTCGGCGTCGAAGAAGGCGAGGACGTCGGCCTCGAGCGCCTCGAACCCGGCGGTCACCGCGGCACCCTTCCCCCGGCGGCGATCGACCGCGTTGACCTGGGCAGGGGGCTCGAGCGCCTCCCGAAGCGCCTCACGAACCGCCGGCTCGGGATCGTCGAGTTCGATCCGGATCGTCTCCGGGGCAAGCCCGTCGGCGAGCGACCGGACGTACGCCGTGAGCCGGTCGACGTCGGGGCGGAACGCGGGAACGACGATCCCGAGCGTCGCGGACATACCGTCCGATACCCGGCCACGGATAAAAAACGGAGTGACTCGACCCGCGCCGCGCGGACGGCCGTCTCCCGCCCCGTCCAGACCCGAAGGGATTACACCGTGGCCCCGTCTTCCGGGGGTATGGAGGTCCTCCTCGTCGGACGGTGGCTCCTCGCGTTCGCGGTCCTCTCCGCGCTCGCGGTCCCGATCGCGGCTCGCCTGTTCCGGTGGGCGCCCGGACGCGGCGTCGGGCTCGCTCCGATCCTCGCGATCGCCGTCCTCACGACGGCGGGCTACTGGGTCGGCCGCGTCAGCTTCGGCGTCGAGGCCCTCGCCGCCGGACTCCTCGCGCTGGGTGCCGGCTCGCTGGGGGCGTCGATCGACACCGGTGCGGCGCGGCGTGGATCGCTCTCGCTTGCGGACGACGCGATCCCGTCCGGTCAGCGAGCCATCGGCAGCGCTCTCCTCGTCTTTCTGGGTGCGTTCACGCTCGTCCTGCTGATCCGCGCTGCCGATCCCGCGATCACCCCGGTCGGCGGCGAGAAGTTCCTCGATTACAGCCTGCTCCGGAGCCTGCTCAGGGCGGAGACGCTGCCCCCGCTCGACCCCTGGTTCGCCGGCGAGGCGGTGAACTACTACTACGGCGGCCATCTCGCGGCCGCGCTGATGACTATCCTGTCGGGGGTCCCGCCCGCGTACGCGTACAACCTCTCGCTTGCGACCGTCTACGCCTGTCTGATCGCCGCCGTCTTCGAGCTCGCCCGCGGGATCGCCGTCGATCGCATCGGCGACCGGACCGGTGGACGGAACGATCCGGGGAACGGAACGCAGCACGACCACGCCGCCGCCCCACGTCTCGCCGCTGGTGCCGGCGTCGCCGCGGCCGCGGCAGTCGGCCTGGCCAGCAACCTCGCGACGGTACGGTCGCTTCTCGAACGCCTCGGATCGGGATCGGCCGCCGAGGCGGAGCCGTTTCACTATTGGGACGCGAGCCGCGTCATCGAGGGGACGATAAACGAGTTCCCGTTCTTCGCGTTCCTCAACGGCGACCTCCACGCGCACATGATGGGCGCGCCGTTCCTCGTGCTCGGGACGGCGATCGCCTACGCCTACTGGCGAACCCCCGAAGACGAGCTGCGCCGCCGCCGGCTGCTCGTCTTCGGCGTGATACCCGCCCTCGGCGGGACGATCGCGGTCGTCCACACCTGGGACCTAGCGACGCTGTTCGGCGTGGTCTGGCTCGCCGCGACGTTCGCTCCCGCGCGCCCGCTCACGCTGCTCCCGGGCAGCAGCGTACGTTCGTTCGACGGCGATTTCGATGCCGGCGGAGATTCCGACACCGACCCCGGATCCGACCGATCCGTCCTTCGTGAGGAGATCGAGCGAACCGGCGGGGCGCTCGTCGTGACGGCCCTGGCAGCGGGAATCGGCGGGATGCTCGCCGCGCCGTTCCTGCTCGGGGCGAGCAGCGGTCAGGAGCCGGCCCTCGTGCCCCCGGGCCGGCGATCGGGGCTCGGCGGACTACTGACCGTTCACGGCGCGTTCCTCGCAGCGTTCCTCGCGTTCCTGATCGGTCGACTCGCCGGAACCAACTCGCGTCTCGCCGGAATCAGCCCGCTCCTCGTCGGCCTCGCGGCGGTGGTTGGGAGCGGTCTCCTCGTCGGCGTCTCCGCGATCGCGGTCGTCGCCCCGCCGTTGGTCCTCGGCTGGGTCGCGCTCCGGGCCGATCGCGGGGTGGGCTTCGAAACGGCGCTGATCATCGGCGGGGCCGGGCTCGTCGGGCTCGTCGAGATCGTCCACGTGGCCGAACAGGCGGGACCGGGACGGCTCAACACCGTTTTTAAGACGTACTTCCAGGTCTGGACGTTGTGGGGGATCGCCGCCGGCGTGGTCCTCTCGGAGCTCTGGGCGGCCGGGGTCACCGGAACCGACCTTCGGAAGTCAACGGCGGCGGCGCTCCCCGCCGGTCGAACCGTTGCACGCGTTCTCGTCGTCCTGCTCGTCGTCTCGACGCTGCCGTACGCCGCGCTCGCGCTCGACGGGCACTTCGACCGGCACGACGTCGGAACGCTCGATGCGACCGCCTTCGTCGCCGCCGACCATCCCGGGGAAGCCCCGGCGATCGCGTGGATCGACGAGCACGCGACCCGCGAGGACGTGCTGTTGGAGGCGCCCGGAACCACCCGGTCCCCGGAGGGTCTCGCACAGGCGGCCGAGCCGGGGATGTACACCTGGCGGGCGAACCCCGCTTCTTCGGTGACGGGAATCCCGACGGTCGCCGGCTGGGACCACGAGGTCGGCTATCGGGGCGTCGAGCCCTACGAACGCCGCGTCGCGGCGGTCGACCGGGCGTACGCCGGGACGACGGTCGAACGCGTCCGAACGCTCGACGCCTACGGTGTGACCTACGTGTGGGTCGGGCCGACGGAGCGCGAACGATACGGCGAGAACGTCGCGTTTGACCACCTCGAGGGGGTGTCGGTCGCCTACGAGACCGACCGCGTGACGATCTATCGAGTCGACCAAGACGCGCTTCCCGGGTGACCTTCTCCGCGTGAACGCGGGGAGTCGGCAACGTCCGGCGCCGGAGCGCGTCACCACCCCACGTCGCCGCTGAGCGACTCCGAACCGTTCAACCCGCCGCGGCGGATCGGGATCGATATGGGAACCAAACGGGAGACGCGCGAGGCGCAGGCCGGGGCCGTGATCGATCGGCTCGAGGAGGAGTATCCTGACTCGACGATCTCGCTCCGGTACTCGAACCGGCTCGAGCTGTTGATCGCGGTGGTGCTCTCGGCCCAGTGTACCGACGAGCGCGTCAACGCGGTCTGTGCGGACCTCTTCGAGAAGTACGAGACGGTCGAGGACTACGCGACCGCCGACCAGGAGGAGCTGGCCGAGGACATCTCCTCGATCACCTACTACAACAACAAGGCGAAGTACATCCGGTCGGCCGCACAGGACATCCACGAGGAACACGACGGCGAGGTTCCGGACACGATGGACGAGCTGACCGATCTCGCCGGCGTGGGGCGCAAGACGGCCAACGTAGTCCTCCAGCACGGTCACGACGTCGTCGAGGGGATCGTCGTCGACACCCACGTCCAGCGACTCTCCCGACGGCTCGGGCTGACGGAGGAGACGTCTCCGGAACGGATCGAGGCGGACTTGACCGGGATCGTTCCGCGATCGAAGTGGCAGGAGTTCACACATCTGTTCATCGACCACGGACGGGCCACCTGCACCGCGCGGAACCCGGACTGTGCGGACTGCGTGCTCGAGGACCTCTGTCCGTCCTCGAAGCTGACTGCCGATGTCGACCTGGCGAGCGGCGAGCCCTGGGAGTGACGGCCGGTTGCTCCGGATCGATCGTTGGACGAGCCGGGGCTACAGAAGGTGGAGATTCAGCAGCCGGTAGAGCCCGGTGAGCCACGCGAGGATCCACAGGATCGTGTATCCGAACACGCCGACTCGGAGCCGAGTTCGCCAGTGGCTCATGTCCTCGTGCAGCTCGTCGATGTCGACGTCCTGGTCGGGGTCCCGATAGAGATCGGCGTTTCGCTTCGCGCGGAGGATATGAACGATGCCGGTGAGCGCGAAGGTCAACAGCGCGTACGCCTGGACGCCGAAGAAGGCATGCACGGCCGCAGTCCCGGACAACTGGTCGAACAGCCGCGGGATCATCCAGCCGACCATCGGGACCGTCGTCAACACGAGCCCGACCCCGACGAACTTCAGGTGGTAGACGAGGAGGTCCCACGTGACGACCTCGGCGTCGATCATCACCCACGCCCCGTACAGGAAACACGGGAGACTCGCCGTGACCGTGACGGCGACGGCGACCGCCACGATCGACTCCTCGACCATACCGGCGGTTCGACCCACGACGCGTAAAGGCTCCCGATCCGCGGCCGGCGAGCGTTCGGCGACTACAGCTCGTGGTCGCACTCGGCGAACGGGGTCGTGGTCGCACCCGGGACGAAAACGGTAACATCCCTGGCGACCGTACCGATCGACGATGACGGAGCCTGCCGGTCCGGTCGACAGGGGAAGCGACGGCTCGCCGGCGGACCCCGAGACGCAAACGGACGTCGAGACCCTCCGCGAGGAGGTCGAGCGGAAGTACGACTTCGACAACTTCGGGCCGGCGGACATGGCGAAGATGACCGTCGAGGAGTGGGAGGCCGCCTTCGATCCCGAGACGTGGATAACGGGGACGGAGCTGCTCGACCGCGTCGAGCGGGAACTGAAGAACCGGATCGCGAGTCGCGACGTCTTCGCGACCTTCGAGCGGGAGCGGCTGGACGGGGTCGCTAGCCTGGTCGTGTACTCCGATGAGGGGTACGCCGTCGTCTCCGAGTCCGGCGACGTGCGGGGGCAGGGAACGGTGCTGCGCGACGTCGAGCCGATCGTCGCGCTCTGCTCGATGGAGGCCTACGACGTTCCCGAACCGCCGGAGAACTGGGCGCTTCCCGATCCCGATGACGTCACCGAGGGAACGAACGAGATCGGGAACCTGATGATGCAGATCGTCGCGGGCATCCAGCTGATCGCCGGCGCCGCCCTGTTCGGCGCGTGGATCTTCGCCGGCGTCGAGACGCTGGTTGCGCCCGCGATGGGGATCCTCTTCCTGCTCGGCGGACTGTTTTTCTTCTCGACGGTCGCCAACGCCCGGCTCTCGGACCGCTTCCGGTCGGCCGAATACCGGGACCGGCTCCGCGCGCTCCGGACGGCACGCGAGCGGTCCGACGTGCCCCCGGCCGCGGGTGAGACGCCTGGCGGGAACGAGGCGTCTTCCGCGGAGAACGATGCACCATCGAACGACGCCGATCCGGACACGATCGGCGCGGACGACGGACCGACGGACCGCGGCGAGAACGCCTGATGCTACCGCGATCGCCGAGTCCAGCCGATCGACGATAGTCGGTGGGTTTAAGCGCGCGCCGATCCGATTCGGATCCGTATGAAACGGCGGGAGTTTATGCGTACGGCCGGCGGGTCAGCGGCCGCGGTCGCCGCCACGAGCGCGGCGGCCGGCACGGCCGCGGCCCAGGAGGTGCGACCCGTGTGGCCCTCGGCGGTGGAGGGAAACGTGAACAGCTACACGGACGCCCGCGGACAGGACGAGGTAACGATCTCGGTGGGCGCGGGCGACGGCCTCGCGTTCGACCCGACGAAGGTGTGGGTCGACCCCGGCACGACCATCGTCTGGGAGTGGACGGGTAACGGCGGCGACCACAACGTCCACGCGGTCGAGGGCCCCGCCTCCTTCGAGAGCCAGATCACCGGCGAAGAGGGCTTCACCTTCGAGTACGAGACCTCCGAGGAGGACGCCGGCATCACCCACTACCAGTGTGACCCCCACGCACAGGTCGGCATGCACGGCGGCATCGCCGTCGGCGAGAACATCGAGACCGAGGAGGTCGGCGGTGCCAACACGGGCTGGCCGGAGAACGTCCACGACATCGGCGTACCGCTGCACGCCCACTGGGTCGGGCTGATCGTCGCCGTCGCGATCACGTTGACGTGCATCTTCACGTTCTACGTGCTCAAATACGGCGAATCCGCACACACGGGACACGGTGACCGATAATGAGTTCGGGTGAATCCTCCTACGGCGACATTCATCGGTACGAACCGGCACGCGAGAGTACGGCGGCCGCGATCGCGATCGTCCTGTTGACGATCATCGAGGTCGTGTTCGTGTTCCTGTTCGTCTACGGCCTGATGTTCGGCTGGGCGACGACCGAGAACGGGAATATGTTCCTCGGCGGGCTGCTCGCGCTGGTGTTCATCGATCTCGCGTTCATCCTCGCGCTGTATCGAAAGGAGTTCCTCCCGGACGTGATGGTCGTCAAAAAGCGGCGGCGCAAGTGGGAGGACCTCTACGTTCGTGAGGAGGACGTCGAGGGCGAATCCCTCACGGACCCCGAAGACACCTGGGAGACGGTGAAACGCGCCGTCTACCCGTACTACAAACGGTGACAAACCAATGAGCCTCGAAAAGAAAGACGAATTCGACCACGACGCCTGGCTCAAACGGAAGGACCTGACAGCCGTCGAGACGGCCTTCCTAACCACGCTTATCTGGATGGACAAACGGCTCCGAATCGTCGACTATCTGGAGCTGCTGGAGACGCTGTACTACCGGATCAACCTCCAGATGCCCAAGAGCCACACCGAACAGTACGACCTCGACAACAAGTTCTGGTATTGGTATCCCCTCTACTCGCTGGGGTCGCTGTCGATCATCGCGTACCTCGTCGCGGCGGTCTCCGGCGCGCTGCTGGGCTTTTATTATTCACCCTCGACTGCCGGCGCCGCAGCGGCCGGCGATCCGACCGCCGCCTGGTTGTCGATCGAGATGATCATCAAGGACATCCAGTTCGGATTCATGCTGCGGTCGATCCACCGCTGGGCTGCGCAGTTCATGGTGGCGGCGGTGTTCCTCCATATGTTGCGCGTCTACTTCACCGGCGCCTACAAAGAGCCCCGCGAGGGCAACTGGATCCTGGGCGTCATCCTCATCCTGTTGACGCTGCTGTTCGGATACTCCGGCTACGTGCTGCCGTGGAAGCAGCTGTCCTTCTGGGCCGCACAGATCGGCGTCGAGATGGCGCTCGCAACCCCGATCGTGGGTGAGTGGGCGGCACAGCTCCTGTTCGGCGGGTTCACTCTCGGACAGGCGACGCTCGTACGGATGTACATTATGCACGTGTTCCTGTTGCCCTTCGTCGTGACGGCGCTCATCGCGCTACACGTCGGCATCGTGTGGGTACAGGGCATCGCGGAGCCACACTAGTCCGGACAATGACCGACCAGCACACACCCACCGACGCGACCGGCACCGACGAACGGGAACCGCTGACGGACGGCGGGACCGACGACGAACCACGAACCGACGGCGGCCCGCCGGCGACGATCCCGCCGGACGACGAGACGCCGACCTGGAGCGAGCGGAAGGAGCGAAGCCAGGGACTCTCGCGACTGACCTACGAGTACTTCGAGCGGGCACGTCGTGAGGACCAGGACCTCCGGCAGGAGTCGACCTACGTCGAGCGCGACGTGCTCGGCTTCCCCGCCTGGCCCCACGAAACGATCCGCAACCTGGCGATCACGAGCTTCTTCGTCGGGATCATCATCCTCGTCTCGGCGACGATCCCGATGTACTTCGAGAACCCGGCGAACGCAAGCTCGACGCCGTCGATCATCCTGCCGGACTGGTATCTCTACTGGTCGTTCGGCCTGCTGAAGCTCAACCCGATCAATCCCGGCCTGGCCGTCCTGGACGGCGAGCTCGTGTTCTCCCACGAGTTCTTCGGCGTGCTCGCCCACGGACTCATCATCGGCGTCATCGCCCTGGTGCCGTTTCTCAACAAGGGGAACGCGCGCCGGCCGGTCGAGCAGCCGTTCTGGTCGGCGGTCGGCGTGATGGGCGCGCTCCTGTCGGTCTCGCTCGCCGCGCTGGCGATCCAGAACTTCTTCCCGATCGAGCTGGAGCTGCTGTTCACCCTCGTGTTCGTCCTGCCGTTCCTCGCCGGAGTGGTCACCTACGCCGTGTTGAAGACGATGCGGGAAGGATACATGTACGACCTGAACAAGCGGTACTACCGGCTTCGACCACCGCAGTGACCGCACTGCGGGCGTGCTTCGCCACGACGGTCCGCCATATCGCCGGCGCACCGATCGCCAACCGCCAACCCATCATCGCCAACCGCCAACCCATCATCGCCAACCGCCAACCCATCATCGCCAACCGCCAACCCATCATCGCCAACCGCTGGCCGTCGATTGCCGCGACGGGCGGCGATGAACCACAGTGACACGATCGTTCACCGATGTCCCAAACGGAATCCGACCACGACGACCGACGCCGATCGGACGGCGGGCAGACCGATACCGACCGGGACGTCGACGCGACCGGTGACCCCGTACCGAAGTCCGAACGCGAGACGGACGCCCAGTCCGAACCAACCGGACCGACGGAGGGGCCGGGCGGACGGGAGATCGTCGTTCCGTTGCGTCTGTATAAGACGGTGATCGTCTTCTCGACGCTCGTCGCGATCGTCGCGTTCGTCGGCGGGTTCGTCCTGATCGACGCCGCGACGCTGCAGGTGAGCCTGCTCCGGTCGGTGATCGCCGGCGTGCTCGCGAGTGCCGGGATCGCGCCGAGCGCGGACGTTCTCACGGCCCTGCTGGCGGTTGCCGGGCTCGCATCGATCGTGTTCGGGTCGGCCGTCTACGTCTTCGGGACTCGGTTTCGGGCACAGGGAATGGGAAAGTCTCAAGAGGACTCCGACGAAGAATGAATCAATGGCCGACGAGTTCATCAAAGGACTGACCCTGTCGATGGTCGGTGCCCTCGGGTGGTTCATCTTCGCCGGCTGGTACCGAACCCCCGAGTACTACGCCATCGAACAGCTGACCGCGGCGGCGCCCGAGCCGAATAACGTGTATCAGGCGATCGGTATCTTCGCCGGCGACGTGTCCCTGTGGCTGATGCTCCTCGGCGCGTTGGTATACTGGGTCGTCATCCCAACCCTGCGCGAGGCTCGCGGCAGCATTACCGAATCGCCGAACTGAGTACCCGAAACCCCGGCGGTCGAACGCGGTCGGTCTCGTTCTTTCGTCCCGCATAGCCGGTCTCGTTCTTTCGTCCCGCATAGCCGGTCTCGTTCTTTCGTCCCGCATAGCCGGTCTCGTTCTTTCGTCCCGCATAGCCGGTCTCGTTCTTTCGTCCCCGTTCGACGTCGGTACCTGCGGTGTGTTCTCCGCGAGTCGCTTCCCAACGACGACGTGTTCCCAGTGGGCTGCCGGCCGATCGCGGTGGCAGCGCGGCGGCGGGCCCGTCGAACGACGACCGATTCACTCCGGTCCGTGCAACGCGTACGCTACGTGCGCAGCGACCGTACCGACGCGGGGACTCCCGCCAATCGGGCGCGTCACTCGGCGTTGAACCCGTAACGGTCGGTCCGGACGAACGGATGCACGATCCGGACGAACGGATGCACGGCCCGGACGAACGGATGCACGATCCGGACGAACGGGCGACGGCAAGGTCACCGCACACGACCGAGCTGGGTCGGTGGGACGACCGAGCGGAGTCGATGCTGGTCCGATCGCCGCCGTCAGGCGAACAGCCCGGACCAGAACGTCGCGTCGAGCGCGACGAGGGAGTAATAGAGTCCGTAGATGACGACGATCGAGGAGGCCGCGATGGAGCTCTTGGGCCGCTCGATCTCCAGCTCGTTTCGGGCCTCGACGTTTCGGGCCTCGAACTCGAAGACGTCGGCAAGCAGGACCGTCGCGGCAACCACCGAGATGATAGCCCCGCCGGTCGGTTGGACGAGGGTGAACAGGAAGCTCATCAGCACGAGCCCGATCGTCGTGAAGACGTGCGGGAAATAGCGGTCGACGCTGTCGCCGTCGGCCGCCTGTTCGACGTGTTTGGCGTGGGCGCGGTGGCGCGTGGCGACGTTCGCGAGCGCCAACACGAGGATGGCGAACGGGAGCGTCGGTCCCACGACGGCGAGCCAGTCCAGGGGAACGAGGAACTGCAGTGGGTCCATATCCATACCTGGGGCGACGACTCATTAGAGTTTTTCCAATCGATGCTCGCCGACGACCGATGACGCCCCGCCATGGATGGCCGGGAGCGGTCGCGGCGACCGTCCGAGTCGACAAGTGTCTGCGCGATTCCGGTCACATCGCGTCGCTCAGTCCGCGCGTGGTGCGGGACGGACCACGGGCACGTGGTCCACGGTCCGCACGGTGATCGGCGCGTGCGTCGGTACCGGTCCCCGCTCGTCGCCGTCGACGACGAGCGAGACGGGTTCGTCGTCCCGTTCGACCGAGAGCGTCGCTGATCCGGGGAGCACCAGCGTGTCGGCGTGGGTGGTGAAGGAAGCGATCGGAACGACCGCAAGGCCGGCGTTCGGCCGAACGACCGGCCCGCCCGCCGCGCGCGCATAACCGGCGCTGCCGGCTGGCGTCGCGACGGTGACGGCGTCCGCGCGGAACGTCTGGAGGGTTGATCCCTCGTTCGCGACGCCGTATTCGGAGATCCGCGCCGGCTCGCTCGTGAGGAGGGTCACCTCAAGCAGCGCCCGGCCGACGTGCTCGCCGTCGAGCGTCACCTCGACGATCGGATGGTCGACGTGTGATCGGTCCCCCGAGAGTGCGGCCGCGATCATCTCACCCACCTCGTCGATCGGCGCTGCATAGTAGACGTCGCCCGCGGTCACGACGAGAACCGGCGTATCCGTGTCCGAGAGGGCCGCCCGACGGAACCCGGCCGCGTCGATCGCGACGATCAGATCCGCGGCTGCCGGGTCGACGATCGAGCCGCCGAGCCGGCGAACGGTCTCGGGAACGTCCCCGTCAGCGCCGACGACCGCCAGCCGATGACCCGAGAGATCCATATCACGGGTTGAAGCGGGGGACGGCAAAAACCTCCCGACACGAACGGCGGGGGCGGCCGCGGGATCCGTATTCCCACCGGTTCCCGCCGGGACGGCAGCAGGGACCTTCGGCAGCGCCGGCCGGGAAGCGATCCCTTTTGCCCGTCGGGAAGAACCGTGTGTCGGAATGTCGACGTTGTACTTCGAGGACCTGGAGACGGACGTGGAACGCGATCTCGGCTCGTACACGGTGTCACGGGCCGAAATGGTCGAGTTCGCGCGGCAGTACGACCCCCAGCCCATCCACGTCGACGAGTCCGTCGCCGCGGAGACGATATACGGCGGACTCATCGCCAGCGGCTGGTACACGGCGAGCGTCTGTATGCGGCTGCTCGTCGACGAGTTCCTGAGCGAGACGGCGAGCATCGGATCGTTCGGGCTCGAGGAGCTCCGCTGGCGGACGCCGGTCCGCGCCGGCGACACGATCCAGGCGTTTCACCGAATCACCGAGAAGACGCCCTCGAGCTCGCGGGACGACCGTGGGTACATCGAGAACGAAATCCGTGCGGAGAACGGCGACGGCGAGGAGGTCGTCTTCTGGCGGGCGACGAACATCTTCGCGCGGAAGTCGTGAGCGCGGGACGTCAGTACGTGTACGAGTAGACGTGATTCAACAGGAGATACGTGATCACGCCGAGCACCAACGAAAGGAGCCAGGACCCCGCGGCGATCCGGCCGACGCGCGCGTGAGGCGTCTCCGTTCGGAGTTCGCGTTCGGTGTGCGTGAGTCCCAGAATTATCGCGTACAGGACGATTGGGACGGCGAGAATGGACAGGAGAATGTGGATCGCGAGCATCACGAAGTAGGCGTAGGTAACGAGCTCGGGCCCCTCGAAACGCTTCGTGCCGCCGCCGGCGACCCGCGGAACGTAGATCGAAAGGAACGTGACGATCAGGGCGAAGGAGGTCCCCATCGCGGCCCGATGTTTCTCCACGTCGCCGACGCGGATGAAGTACCAGCCGAGCGCCAGCGTGACGATCGTGATCGAGTTTACTACGGCGATCGCGTGCGTGAGGAGATCGATCGTGGACCGTGAGAGGTCGGGAAACAGTGCCTGAAACGACGGGACGAGGAAGACGCCGAGGACGACGCCGTATCCGACGACGGTGAGGATCCCGGTGAGGGCTGCCGGGTGGCGTTTCGCCCACTGGCGGAGACCATCGGCTACCATACACGTCGGTTGGGGCAGGCGGGTAATGCGTCTTTGGTTCCGACCACGAGGCGTCGTCGGGTTCGGTGCGGCGGACGTCCCCGACCGGATCGCCGAGCGTCTCAGATCACGCCGGTCGCGGTCGCGGTCTCGATCGCCGCCGCCTCCGTGACGCCGCCGGCGAGAATGGTGTAGCGGTCGCGGATCTCGTGGGCGGTGGTGAGCGCGCGGATCAGTTCCTCGTCGGTCACACCCAGGTCCGCCGCGGTCGTCGGCGCGTCGATGCTCGCGAGCGCGTCGCGGATGGACCGCCACTCCCCGTCCTCGCCGCTGTGCAGATACTCGGTCAGGATCGATGCGACGCCGACCTGGTGGCCGTGGAGCGCCTTTCCGGGGGCGATCCGGTCGAGCTGGTGGGACACGAGGTGTTCGGCGCCCGAGGCCGGCCGCGAGGACCCGGCGATCGACATCGCGACGCCCGAGGAGACGAGCGCCTTCGCGACGAGCCACGAGGACTCCTCGAGCCCGGGTTTGATCGAGTCGGCGCTCGCGACGAGCAGCTCGGCCGTCATCTCCGAGAGCGCGCCCGCGTACTCGGAGTACTCGACGTTCCGCAGTCGCCGGGCGAGCCGCCAGTCCTTGACCGCGGTGTAGTTGGAGATGATGTCCGCACAGCCCGCGGTCGTCAGCTCCCAGGGGGCGTCCGCGAGGAGCTCAGTGTCCGCGACGACCGCAAGCGGCGGATCGGCCGCCACAGAGTGCCGCGTGTCGCCCTCGGGAATCGACGACCGCCCGGAGACGATCCCATCGTGGGAGGCCGCGGTCGGCACCGAGACGAACCCGACGCCGAGCCGGTGGGCGGCCATCTTCGCGGTGTCGATCGGTTTGCCGCCGCCGAGCGCGACGAGGTAGCCGGGGGCGACCGCCTCGGCGACGTCGACGACCTCCTCGACCGCCGAGAAGGAGGCATCGTCCACGACCGCCGTCTCGGGATCGGTCAGCTGCGCGCGGACGCGGTCGCCGGCCAGCTCGTTCGGCGTCGGGCTCGTGACGACGAGCGGCCGCCCGGTGAGGTAGAGGTCCTCGAGGGCCGCGCCGAGATCATCGAGGACGCCGTGGCCGAGCAAGACGTTCCGCGGGAGCGTGATCCACGTCGACTTCTCGAACATACCGGACGTCTCACGGCCGAGTCCAAAGGCGTTGCCGCTTCGGACCGCTTCCGCTCCGCCGCGGCGGACGCGAGATGCGGGCGCTCACGCGATCGCGGCGGACACGAACGACCCGGCGTCGTACAGGAAGTAGACGCCGAATCCGGCCAGTACGACGGCCGAGAGGGCGGCGATGACGGGTGCAAGCGTCTCGATCCGGCGCTCGGCCAGGACGATCGATGCCGGAAAGCCGGTGATCCAGACCCCGATCCCGGCGAAGAAGCCGACGATGAGCGCCGGCGATCCGGTGGTGACGAGGAACGTGCCGGCGAGGTCGGCGCCGACCAGCGGGAGCCACGAGAGGACGTCGAGCGTGCCCGGACGCAGCAAACCGACGCCGACGGTGAGCCAGAAGAGGACCTGGTAGGGGTTCGTCAACGCGAGCACGAACGCCTTGCGAAAGCCCTTGCCGTCATCGGCGACGGGGCGTGAGCCGCCGCCCGGACGGAAGGACGCTCGAACGCCGTTGGCGGCGCCGTAGGCGAAGTACAACATCAGCACGCCGCCGAGACCAACCATGGCGGCGCGCAGCGCGGGCAGCGACTCGACCACCGAGACGATGCCGAGGTACGCGAGGACGAAGAAGACGGCGTCGGCGCTGGCCGCGCCCAGTCCGGCGGTGACGCCGGCGAGCCAGCCGCGCCAGGCGGACTCCTCGGCGATGATCGCGTTCATCGGCCCCGGCGGAGCCGCCAGCGCCAGCCCGAACACTACACCCGCCAGGAGACTCACAACGCCGTTCACGTGAGAATCGACGCCGGCTGCCGTGAAAAATTCGACGATGGCGGTCATCCGTCGGGTGAGAATGGCCGGATCGTCGTCGTCACCGATCGACGGGGCCGGACGGCGGGACCGGCCGCTGGCCGTGACGGCCGGTTTGCGGCCCACGAACCGTCACGCCTTATTGAGCTCGTCCCGTCGAGTCGACAATGACCGTTCTCTGCGTCGCCGTCGCCCGCGAGCGTGGCGAGGAAGTACGTCGCCGGCTAGCCGAGGCGGACGCGCTCGCCGGCGAGTACGAGATCGACGTCGCGGACGGGACGATCTACCTGCCGGTGACCGACCGGACCGACGTTCCGGAGTCGCTGCGCGGGTTGCTCGTGAACCGGGAGCTGGACCGGCGGGAGACGCCCACCACGCCCGCCGACCTGCTCGGGTACGAGCCGTCGATCGAGCGACTCGGCGACGTGGTCATCGTCGACGAGGCGGACGCGGAACGCGCCGCCGAGATCGCCGATGCAGTGATGGCCTCCGACGTGCCCTGCGAGACGGTGGTGAACCGCGCCTCGCCGATCGAGGGCGAGCTCCGCGTCCGCCGGTGGGACGTCCTCGCCGGGAACGGGACCGAGACGGTCCACCGGGAGTACGGCCACGAGTTCCTGTTGGACATCGCCGAGGTCTACTTCTCCCCGCGGCTCGCGACCGAACGTCGCCGCATCGTCGAGCAGGTCGAGCCGGGCGAGCACGCGTTCGACATGTTCGCCGGCGTGGGCCCCTACGCGATCCCGATTGCCGACGCCGGCGCGACCGTGGTCGCCTGCGACCTGAACGAGCACGCCGTCGCGTACCTCCGTGAGAACGCGCGGCGAAACGGGGTTGCCGACCGAATCACGGCCGTCCACGGGGACGTCCGCGAGGTCGCGGTCGACTGGACGGGATGGGCCGACCGGATCGTGATGAATCTGCCGCACTCTGCCGACGAGTTTCTCGAAACCGCAACGACGCTTGCGGGCGAGGACTGTGTGATCCATTACTACGACATCCAGCACGAGGACGATCCCTTCGGCCCCGGACGAGCCGCGATCGAGGAGGCCGCCGGCGACGATTACGAGGTAACCGTCGAAACGGAACGAGTCGTCCGGTCGTACGCACCCCACGAGCTGAACGTCCGGCTCGACGCTCGGCTGACGCGTCGATGACCTCGAGGACTCCGCCGAGCGTGCCGGGGGACAGATTCCGGCAGCCACGGCACCGATAGCTACGCGGCGTCGACAGCCACGGCACCGATAGCTACGCGGCGTCGGCAGCCACGGCGTATGGGACGTGCTCTCCCGCGGCGTCGTGGTGCGGTTTCGGAAGCCTTATTTCCCTCATCCGGGTAGACGGGAGTACACGCGCCGGAGTAGCTCAGCTGGCAGAGCGATTCCTTCGTAAGGAATAGGTCGAGGGTTCAAATCCCTCCTCCGGCTTTTCTTCGACCGCCTGTGGGGCCGGATCGGGCCGATCGCGCGCCCGTCAGTACTGCCGACGAACCTCGCCGCCGACGTCGTTGTTCTCGATCTCGACGCTGCCACCCTGCATTCGGTCGACGGTGACGACCAGGTCGCTACCGACGTCGTTTTCGGTGACCTCGAGGTCGCCACTCAGCCGTGCGACGGTCACGGAGACGTCGTCGCCGACGTCGGTGGAGTCGATCGAAGCGTCACCGAACTTTCCGTCGGCGGTGATGGTGATCGATCCGTCGACCGTCGATCGCGAGAGGGAAACCTCCCCGTTGGCGTTGCCGGCCACCACGATCTCCACGTCACCGGTCACGTGGCTGTCCTCGATCGAGAGGTCGCCGTTCATATTGCCGTCGATCACGATACGGAGGTCGCCGTTCACCGTCGTCCCGTCGATCTCGATGTCGCTTCCGGCGAGGTTCCCGCCGACCCGGAGTTCGGTGGGACCGCCGAACGTCGACGACTCGACGGAAACGTCACCGTTGAGGTTCTTTCCGACGTCGATCGTCGTCGAGCCGCCGACGTCGCTGTCCGACATCGCGAACTCGCGGTGGTTCGAGGCCGCGAGGTCGAAATCACCGGTGATCGTGGTCTCCTCGAGGCCCACGCGGTACTGGTTCGCGTCGATCTCGATCGAACAGTTGAACGTCTCGTTCTCGGCGACGAACGCCTGCTTTCCGATGCGGTCGTCGCCGCTCGGCGTACAGGTCGGGCCGCCGGTGGCACAGTCGATGTCGACCGACCGGGTGAGCTCGACGCTCCCGAAGGTTCCCTCAGCGGTGATGGTGATGTCGACCGTGCCGCTCGATTGCGAGCCACAGACGACCCGACCCCGGATGTCCCCGGATTCTCCCGGCTGGAGCGAGTCCGGCGTGCCGGTTATCCGAACGCGATTGAATCCCCCCTCGTCGACCACCTGTACGGAGACGTTCTCGACCGCACCGTCGAAGCGGTTCGTGACGGTGGCCAGCACGACCTCCTGGTTGGTTCGGATGCTTCGGTCCTCGATGTCCACGCCGAGCAGGGCCGTCTCGTCGCTCGCCGTGTCGATCTCGCCGATGCGGTCGGCAGTTACGGCCGAAAACGCGCCGGTCCCGAACACGATGGCTGAGAGGCTCGTGACGATGATCAGGAGGCTTACCCATTTGACCAGTGTTGGCATCGGTTGATTGCTCCGCTGACCCGCCGTAATTATGTAAGCGCGTTTATACTACTCGATACGGGAACAAGGATCCGATCGGACTTGAGCCTGTCGGTGAGTCGAAACACGAGGGTCGAAACGCGGGCGTTGAGCGTTGTTGCGCGGGAACAGCCGATTCCCGTGACGTCGCACGCACCGCCGCCGACGTCAGACGAGCCCCAGAACGATGATCGAGAGGTTCCAGCCGGTAACGAGGACTCCCAGCGCGCACAGCCCGAGCGGGATGCCGGCGTTGTGCGGACGCGGAACGACGACCCACAGCGCGAAGAAGCCGCCCAGCAGCAGGACCTTGACCGGCGCGATCGTCCAGACCCCGAACGATCGAACGATCCAGACCCCGACGGGGCTCGCCTCCACGATCGTCGGCAGATACAAGCCGACCGCCGTGGTGAGGAGATCGCCGACTCCGAAGAGCGTGATCGCCCCGAACCACCACCACGGCGTCAGCGCGGTCAACGCTTCGATCGAGGGGGCAAACGGGTCGGAACGGGCCGCTTCCGAGGATGACCTCATCGTCGTTGCACCGGCATAGCCTGCCGACGCTCGAGGTCCGGGATCATCATTGGCGATATATATGTTCTTATCCTATAATTAATTAACTGAACTATTCGGGAACGTTCCCGGGTCGGGTCGGATCGAACGAGCGGTCCGCTGGTCGATCCCACGCAGCCGGCAATCGCGGGGACAACTTCATTCCGGTCGGGGCCGTTGACGGACGTACGCGCGACCGATCCCGCGACGGGGTTCGCGGCTGCTGTCACGCCGAGCGCCGGCATCTCGAGCGTCAGCATCCCGAGCGCCGTCACGACGATCGTCATCGCTCCAGCATGAATCTCACGCGTCTCCTCACCGGACTGGTCACGCTCATCGCGGTCCTCATCGCGCTCTCGATACTGGCGGGCGCGGCGTTGGGCCAGCCGATGGGCGTGAGCTACGTCGAAACCGGGAGCATGTCGCCGACGCTGGAGCCGGGGGACGGGTTCATCGCGGTGCCGACCCCGATCGCCGGTCCCGTCGAGCCGGGCGACGTGATCGTCTTCGACGCGGTCAACCTCCACGGCGGGGGGCTGGTCACACACCGGGTGGTCGGCGAGACGGAGTCGGGCTACATCACCCGCGGGGACGCGAACCCGGTCACCGACCAGGACGGCGACGAGCCCCCGGTCGAGCCGGGACGGATCGAGGCGAAGGCGTTGCAGGTCGGCGGCGACGTCGTGGTGATCCCGGGATTCGGTACCCTGGTCACCGGCGCGAGCGGCGCGGTCGGGTCCCTTCAGCAGTTCCTGGCGTCCACGTTCGGCACCCGGGCGTTCCTGGGGACTCAGGGGGCGGTCTACCTCCTGTTCGGGTTCGGCGTCGTCACCTACGTGCTCGCCTCGCTCGCGGAGCGGTCGGACTCACGACGGCGGGACCGCCACACATCTCGGTGGACCGGCTACGTCACGCCCCAAACCGTCATCGGCGTGATGGCGGTCGTGTTGATCCTCGCGGTGACCGCCAGCATGGTCGTTCCTGCCGGGACGCACACCTTCCAGTTCGTGAGCTCCGAGGTCGCCTCCGAGAACCCGAGCGTCATCCAGCAGGGAACGACGAAGAACGTCACCTACGTCGTCCCCTCGAACGGTCCGTTCCCGGTCGTGGGGGTGATCGAGCCGACAAGCGGCGGCGTGACCGTCTCCCCGGAGACCGTCTCCGTCGCCGGCGGCGAGACGGCGAACGTGACCGTCACGATCCAGGCACCGCCCGACACCGGCGTGTACACGGCGTCGATCCGGGAACATCGGTACCTCGCGCTCCTCCCGACGGGCGTCATCCTGACGCTGCACGGGATCCATCCCTGGTCGCCGATCGTGGTCATCGACGTTCTCCTCGGCGTCGGGTTCGTTATCCTGGCCGTCGCGCTGATCGGGATCGACCCCATCCGGCTCGACCGGCGGCGCCATCCGGTGCCCCTCCGGGTTCGAATCCGTCGGTGGTTTAAATAACGGAACGGCGACTAGCTGCCGAGTCGGCTCTCCCGGGAGCGATCACGGACCGCCATCCGACCCGACGCTTGCCACGGTCGCCTCGACCGTGACCGCGCCCAGATCGAGGACGACCGTCGAGCCCTGCCGGATCGATTCGCCCTTGAAGCGGAGGCCGGTGCTCGTCTCGCGCACCTGCAGATCGGCGGTGATCGTCACGTCACGTTCGACCGGATGGTCGACGACGTTCACGCTGCCGTCGTCGCCGGTGGCGATGATGATCGCGGGCTCGGCGTCGACGGCCGACACCTCGGCGATCGTCTCGCCGCCGGTCCGTTCGGTCAACCCGGGCTCGATCGCGTCAGCCAGGTCCTCGTGGACGCCGTCCATCCGGAGGGTGACCCGACGCGTCGTGGTGTCGCCGAGGCCGGCGTCCGAGCCGACGCGCTCGATCGTGCCCGTGACCTGATAGTCGGCGGCGGGAAGCGTGAGGGTCTGGCCCGTGCGGAGGGGCGTCCCGCCGAATCGGAGGTCGCCGCCGTAACGAGAGGCGTCGAGCGATGCTACGAGTCGGAGCCGACGCGTTCCCGGCTCGGCGGTCGTGTAGGCGGTGGCCGCCTCGATCCTCGCGACGGTGCGGCCCGCGATCCGGACCTCGTCGCCGGGTGCAACGGCCTCGGCGGTCGCGGCACTTACCGTCTCCTGGAGGACGACACGGGTCTCGACGCGGTCGATGGCATCGGACTCGCCGACCGACCGGATCGATCCCTCGGCCTGATAGCGATTCGTTGCGATCGAGAGGGTGCGTCCGAGCCGGAGCGGAGCGTCACCGTAGGTCACGTCCCCGTCGCCGTCGAGGGGGCCCCGTACCTCGACGCGCGCCAGGACGCCGACGCCGTTCCCGCGCGGCGTGAGGTGGACGTCGGTGATCGTCACCGACCGGGCGTCGGACGGTTCGTGGGTGTCGCCCTCGTTGATCGCGTCCGCGACGGCGGGCTGTTGGGTGCCCAGATCCAGGGTGACGTAGGTCGTTCCGGTCTCGGGCTCCGGCGGGGCCGGATCATCGGAGAAGACGAGCGCGGCGCCTGCGACCACGACCGCGAGGACGAGCAGGACGGCGAGCGCGTCCACGACGTTCACGACGCCGAGGAGGTTTCCCTCGTCGTCTATGAGCTCCATCGTCGATCACCGTCCGGGGCCGGCGGTCGCGTACGGACCATCGAAGTCATCGGTATCTGTGACACGCGTGCGGGAGGTACATGATTGTTGCCGTTTTCGTCCGGTGGACGCACCTCGGGCGGAACGAACGCGTCGGCGTTCGATACGGTCGGATCGGAGACGCGCTCCCCATCCAGAACAGTCGACACGGTGGGGTGGAGTGGGATGGGGTGGAGCGGGATGAGGTGGAGCGGGATGAGGTGGTGCGGGATGAGGTGGAGCGGGATGGCGTGGAGTGGCGTGAGATGGCGTGAGTGTTCCGATCGGCCCGACGCTTGGGGTGAGAATTTCGCGATCGCCCGGCGTTCCGGCTTTGTTCGCCCGCGTTCTGGGCTTGCTTGCCGTGCTATGTCTCGACTACGGGGTCGTCGCTACTCCTCTTCGACCTCGTCGGCGTCGCGTCGCTCGCTGAGTTTCTCCCAGATCTCCGTACAGCCCGCTCCGTCCTCGAGGTCCGCGAGGTGGTCGTCGTCCGCGGCGACTTGGTTACTCATATACTGAGTAACTTCTGGATAGCTTATCAATCTTCCGGTGCCGGTCGCTCCGCCGTCGGTCGCTCTCGTGTCGGCGGCTACTTCGATGCCGGTCGTTCGGCGCCGATCAGTTGCGGTCGGTGATCGCTTCACGATCGAACACTGTGCTGCGATGATCGCTTCCCGTCAGCGGCGGTCGTCGTCGACAGCTCGAGCAGCACTGCCGTACGAGGAATATGGCCTGATTGGCCTGATTGGCCTGATTGGCCTGATATACGGGGCTTAAAGGGACGCGCACGCCAGGAGAGGATATGGACGACGAGCGTGACCCGATCGACCTGCTGGAGACGCTCGATCTCACGGAGTACGAGGAGCGGGCCTTAAACCGGCTCATCGAGCTCGGCCGGACGACCGCGCCGGATCTGTCGGAGGCGACGGGCATCCCGAAGGCGCGAATCTACGGCGTGCTCGACGAGCTCGCCGACGCCGGCTACGTCAAGGTCATTCCCGGGCGACCGAAACGCTACCAGCCGAAGTCGCCGGAGACGATCCTCGACCGGGCGGTCGAGAACCGCCGGCAGGCCTACGAGTCCTATCGGTCCGACATCGAGGACGTTCGGGAGGAATTCCTGGAGACGTTCGGGCCTCTCTACGAACGCGCGAGCGAGGACATCTCGCCGACCGAGGAACTGTTCCACGTCGTGGACGTCGGCGACCCCAGCGAGGCCGAGACCCGATCCCTGTATCGGGAGGCCGACGAGCGCGTGGACGTGCTGACGAAGAGCTTCGAGTACTTCGAGTCGGTCGAACCCGCCTTTGCCGACGCGGCCGAGCGCGGCCGGGATCTCCGTGTGCTCTTTCTCGACCCCTCGTTTTTAAGCGCGGAGAACGCCGCGGTGCAGGAACGGACGGTGACCCGCCTCCGGGAGCGATATCCCGGCGTTGCGCTCCGGTTCAGCGCCACGCGGTTGCCCTGGCGCGGAACGTTCGCGGACCCGAGTCTGGAGTACGACTCCGGTCGCGCCGTGTTGCTCGTCGAGGAGGAGGAGATCCCCCTTCATAAACGGCAGGCCGCGGTCACCGAGAATCCGTCGTTCGTGGCCGGGCTCGAGCGGTACTTCGAGTTGACCTGGGAGTACGACACCCTGGAGACCGATCCGTATTCGTGAACCGCCTCGGAGTCAAGTGGTTTGAGACGCGAAGCGTTTCGTCATCACGGAGATCGGAGATTTCCGAACGACCCTGAGCACTCGGCCTGCCCCTCCGGGTAGAAGCGTCCGGCAGTGCGGCGTTCATTACGCCTCGTCCTCGGCGGACCGCTCGCGGAGCAGCCGGCGGATGGAGTCCGCGACCGTGTGCTCGGGTTCCCAGCCGAGGCCGGAGCGTGCGGCTTCGATGTCGACCGCGAAGGAGTCGACGAGCGTCTCATCGCGGGGGTTCTCAAGCAGCGTGATCTCGGGATCGAACCCGATCTCCTCGGCGGCGATCGCCGCGACGCGCTCGGCGACGGTCGTGATGTCCGGATCCTCTTTCGAGGCGATCTCGTACTTCTCGACGCCCGTCTCGCCGGCCGCGAGCGCGTCGAGGAGGCGTTCCGTGCTCCGGACGTACGCCCGCGCGACGTCCGAGACGTGGACGTAGTTGCGCGCCTGGGTGCCAGGCTCGTAGACCGTAAGCGGCTCGCCCGCGAGCGCGCGGCCGACGAAGAAGTTGATGACCGTCCCCTTCGAGACGCGCTGGCCGTCGATCTCGTGTTCGCCGTAGAGGTTCGACTTGAGATAGAGGTGGGCCGGGAACGCGCCGTCGGCGAAGTCCTCGATCGCGTGCTCGGCGATCACCTTCGTGCGGCCGTACCAGTTCATCGGGTCGCGGCCGGCGTCCACCGTGATCGGGAAGGAATCCGGGTCGCCGAGCACCGCCATGCTGAACGGGAACACGAGCGCGGCGCCGGTCTTGCGGCAGAACCACGCCACGTTGTTCGTCCCCTGCACGTTCACCTCGTAGGCGAGGTCCCGATGCTCCTCGCAGTCGTCGACGCCGCTGATCGCCGCCAGATGACAGACGACGTCGGCGCCCTCGAGCGCGTCCTCGAGTGCGCCCCGGTGGCGGACGTCGACGTGTTCGACGTCGACGTCGCCGATCGAGCGCACGTCGCCGAGGTAGAAGTTGTCGAGGGCGGTGATCTCCCACTCCGGGTGGACCTCCTGGAGGAGGCGCACGACCCGGCTGCCGATGAACCCCGCGGCGCCGGTGACCGCCACGGACGTCTGGCTTGACATACCCGAGTGGGCGGCTTCGGGCGGCAAATAGCCCCCGCTTTCGGAACTCGGATTTCCGAGTCGAGACCCGTCTTTCACCACTGCGACTGGAGTCCGATCGTCCTCACTGCGAGGCGATCGCGGCGTCCGCCTCGAACCGCTCCGCGAGCTCGCGGATCCCCTCCCGGAGGGACCGCTCGGGCTCGAAGCCAGTCCCCGCGAGCCGGTCGAAGTTGACGTTGTAGGAGGGACCTGGATGTTCCTCCTCGAGGTAGGTGATCTCGAGGTCGCGGTCGAGTTCGTCGCGGACGGCCTCGGCGATCTCCGCGATGCGGTAGTTGGCGTCGTTGTCGCCGACGTTGTAGACGAGGCGGTCCCAACGCTCGGGCTCGAGCGCGGCGGCCGCGTACGCCCGGGCGGCGTCGGTCACGTGGATGAACGGCCGCCAGTTGGAGCCGTCGCCGTAGACCGTGAGGGGGCGGTCGGTGAGCGCGCGAAAGACGAAGTGGTTGACCACGAGGTTGAACCGGACGCCGGGCGAGTAGCCGTAGTTCGTGCTCATCCGGAGCGCGGTCCCCTCGAGGCCGTACTCCTCGATGGCCTCCGACAGCAGCGTCTCGGCCGCGAGTTTCGTTTCGGCGTAGGGGTTGATCGGATCCGGCTCGACGGTCTCGTCGATGTCCGTCGTGGCGGCGCGCCCGTAGACGTTACACGATGAGGCAAAGACGACGTTCGAGACGTCGAGCTTGCCGGCGGCGTGGAGGACGTTCTCCGTCGCGTCGTAGTTCACGCGCCGCGTCTCCTCGCGGCGGTCGTGCGTCGAGGAAGCGCCGGTGATCGCCGCGAGATGGATCACGGCGTCGGCGCCCCGCATCGCCGACTCGACGTCGCCGTACTCGGTGACGTCGCCGCGTCGGAACGCGATCGCGTCGTCGCTGGCGAGGCCGCTGCCCATCAGGTTGCGTGGCGAGGCGCTCGAGAGGTCGTCGAGGATGGTGACCGTCGAGACCCGATCGTCCCGGCGGAGTCGCGGGACCAGGGCGCTCCCGATGTAGCCGCAGCCGCCGGTGACGAGGACGTTCCGAGGAGGATCGACATCGTGCCGGGAAGCGTCGGCGTCGTGCCGGGAAGCGTCGGCGTCGTGCCGGGAGGCGTCGGCGTCGTGCCGGGAGGCGTCGGCGTCGTGCCGGGAGGCGTCGGCGTCGTGCCGGGAGGCGTCGGCGCCCGTCACTCGGCCTCCACCTCGGAGAGGGCATCTTTCGTTTTCGCTTCCTCGTCGTCCGACGCGAGCCGGTCCTCGAGCACACCCGGCAGGAACCGGTCCTCGTGGGCTGCGATCGTGTCGCCGTGTTCGGTGAGAGTGGAGAGCACGTCACGGATCCCCTCCTCGAAGGTGACCGACTGGCCGCCGATGAGATCGAGGTAGCGCTCGTTCTCGATCTCCATCTTGTGGGTTTCGTCCTCGTCGCGGGGGTTCTCGAAGTGTTCGACCTCGGTGCCCAGATCGAACTCGGACGCGACGTCGGCGATGGTGGTTCCCATCTCGACGATGGAGATCGGGCGAGTGACCTGGTTGTAGACGACGTGGTCGGCGGGCCGGTCGTCGGGGTCGCCGAGCGCGAGGCGGGCGAGCCCCTCGACGGCGTCCTCGAGCGCGACGAAGGGTTTGCGCTGTTCGCCCTTGCCGTAGACCGTGATGGGGTAGCCCGCGACCGCCTGCGCGGCGAAGCGGTGGGCGACGACGCCGAAGTAGTAGTCGAAGTCGAACCGGGTGGCGAGCCGGTCGTCCGCCGCGGTTTCGGCGGTCTCGGTCCCGTAGGTGATCGCGGTCCGGACGTCCGAGACCGGGACGTCGAACTGCTCGTGGGCCAGGCGGAGGTTGGCGGCGTCGTGGCTCTTGGTGAGGTGGTACCAGCTGCCCGCCATCGCGGGGAAGGGAACCCCGTCGCGCTCGCCGCCGTGTTCCATCGTCGCGCCGCCCTCGGGGATGGGGAACTCGGGAGCGCCGTAGACGCCCGTGGTGGTCGTCTCGATCAGGTGGGTATCGGAGAGGTCGTTCTCGTGGAGCCCCCACGCGAGGTTGCGCGTGGCCTGCATGTTGTTGTGCTGGGTGAAGTTGGCCCGCTCGCCGTTGATCTGCGAGTAGGGCGCGGAGGGCTGTGCGGCGGCGTGGACGACCGTCTCCGGCTCGTGGACCTGGAGGAGCTCGTCGACGAACGACCGGTCGGTCAGGTCGCCCTCGACGAACGAGAGGTTGGTCAGGCCGTGGACCTCCTCGGCGGCCCGGAGTCGGTCGTCCATCGACGCGACGGGGATCGCCGACGTCGAGCCGACCTCGGAGACCCACTCCCGGCGCCCGAAGTTATCCGTCAGCAGGACGCGGTCGTCGGTCCGTGTCGCGATGCGCAGTGCAGTGGGCCAACCGATGTAGCCGTCGGCGCCCGTGACGAGGATCGTCATTGGTTACTCAGGAGTTGAGTAACTACTGGGTAAAAGGTTGTGGAAACGGGGTGGATGGCGGTGAGGGGGGACATACCTCGTACCGAGTGACACGGGCACCGCATCGTCGGTGGTGTCTCTCTCGCCGCCCCCTTCGTGACGAGCGTTGGATCGAGGCACCGGTGGAGCACGCCGCAAAGCCGATCCGACCATTTCGATGTCTCCACTCCCCGTATGGGAACGGTGAGTACGGACCTACACGGCGTTCCTAAGTGGCACGACGCCGAACCGATCGGTATGTGCAGCATCGATCTCTCGCCCGACGTGCTGGATACGATCGCCGCACAGCTGGCGGATCGCGAGCCGATCGTCAGGCGGGAACTCGCGGTGTCGCTGTATCGGGAGGGATGTTTGTCATTATATAACTGCTCGTTCGTCAACGATTTGCAGCCACGCGGAACGCCTCGGACTCGCGAGGAAAGAGTTACCGAAACCGGTCACTGCCGGGAGACACACCCCACCGTGTCACGTGTTCTCCGAAAGATCGACTCCTGAATTCATCACTCATCGATCGAACACGGACACACACCACCGTGTCACGTGTTCTTCCCGAGGAATTGGACCACCGGATCCGTCATCCATTGCTCGGACACGGACACACACCACCGTGTCACGTGTTCTTCCCGAGGAATTGAACCACCGGATCCGTCATCCATTGCTCGGACACGGACACACCCCACCGTGTCACGTGTTCTTCCCCAATCATCACCGACTGGCCACGCGAGATTAGAGCTGTCTGGCGACGTTGCGTGGGACCGTGATCCCCTCAAGGTCGGCGACGACGTCACGGACCGTGCCGAGATCGACGTTGAACTCGTACTCGTAGTACTGGCCGCCCGCTCGTCCCTCGTTCCGGGTGCGTCGATCGAGGATGCCAAGCATCGCGAGATCGGCGAGGTGATCGTGAAAGCGGCGGCGGACGAGAGGGTCGGTTTTGGACTCCGACGCGATGGTTCGATAGAGTGGATATATCTCGCGTATCCGGACCGGCGTCTCGTCCTGAAGTGCCAGTCCGAGCGCGGCGACGAGGGCGAGGTGGCCGTGGCGGGTGAGTTCGCGCATCCCGTGTTCGATCTGGTCCCGTTCGATCACGGTGAACGCCTCGTGGACGTGCTCCTCCGTGACCGTCGTGGCGTCGCCGGTGCGCACGAGTTCGCCGGCCTTGTAGAGGAGGGTGAGCGCCTGCCGCGCGCTCCCGGTGTCCTGGGCCGCGATCGCGGCGCACAACGCGATCACGCCGTCGCCGACGGCGTCGTCGTAGAACGCGTCGTCGACGCGCCGATCGAGGATCGCCTCGAGTTCAGGGGCCTCGTAGGGCGGGAAGTGGATCTCCTCCTCACAGAGTGTATCCTTCACCTTCGGGGAGAGCTCGTCGCGGAACCCGAAGTCGTTGCTGATCCCGATCACGCCGGGTTTCGTCTCCTCGAGGTAGCCGTTCGCCCGCGCACGCGGGAGTTCGTAGAGGATCTCGTCGTCGGTGCCGATGTGGTCGATCTCGTCGAGAACGAGCAGGACGGTCCCGCCGATCGCCTCGAGTTCCTCGTACAGGAGGTCGAAGACGCGCTGTTGTGGATAGCCCGTGGTGCTGATGTGGGCCGCGGGCTCGCGAAACGTGTTCACGAGGCTGACCGCGACCTGGTAGGAGGACGCGAGGTTCGTGCAGTTCAGCCAGACGACCGAGAGGTCGACGTCGTCGTAGGCTGCGGTGTCGCGTTCGAGCCGGTCGAGGAGGTACTGGGAGACGAGGGTCTTGCCCACGCCGGTCTTCCCGTACAGGAAGACGTTCCGCGGTTGGGCACCGTTAACGATCGGTTGGAGGGCCGTTTTGTACGTCTCGAGTTCCTCCTCGCGGGCCGTGATCGAGTCCGGTTGGTAGTCCTCTCGAAGCAGATCCTCGTCACGGAAGACCTCCGTGTCCCGAGTGAACGTCGTCATCGATACTCGGGCCTCTATGGAGCGGCATCTTAATACTACCGTGTCGTGTGTAACATCTGAGTCGAATGTTCTTCGACAGGGCCGATCCGTCGATGAACACGTGACATCGTGGTGTGTCCGTGTTCGATCCACGACTGTTGATTCCGACCGATGGATGGCGGTTTCGGCGGATGAATCGTGATGATGAGTCAGGGGCTGATCCTTCCCGGAACACGTGACATCGTGGTGTGTCCGTGTGCGAGGAGGGATGTCGATCGGGAAAGAGCATTTGACACGGTGGGGTGTGTCTCCCTGGACGCTCGGCGTCGACGAAGATCGACGACGCTTCACTCGAAACAGTGGTGTGTCTCTGTCCGAGGAGTGATGTCGATCGAGAAAGAGCATTTGACACGGTGGGGTGTGTCCCCGTGAGATCGATAGGGTGGCGATCGACGTGGAACACGTGACACGGTGGGGTGTCTCCACGATGATTCGGTCACACTAGCCCGTGAAACGCGCTTCTTCACTCGAAACGGTGGTGTGTCTCCGTCCGAGGAGTGATGTCGATCTTTCGGAGAACACGTGACACGGTGGGGTGTGTCTTCCCGGACGATCGGCGTCGACGAAGACCCACCGCGATCGACGACGCTTCACTCGAAACAGTGGTGTGTCTCTGTCCGAGGAGTCATATCGATCGACAAAGAGCACTTGACACGGTGGGGTGTGTCTCCCCGGACGACCGGCGTCGGCGAAGACTCACCGTGATCGACCACGCGTCACGCGACGACTCACGCTGACGACGTCTGTGGAGCGCCGTACACCCCACCCACCCTACCCAACCCCACCCTACCCAACCCCACCCTACCCAACCCCACCCTACCCAACCCCACCCTACCCAACCCCACCGCTTCCGCTGTTAGTCAGAGCTGATCGTGGGCGGTAGCGGGTCCGGTTTGAACGCCGAAACCGTCCCTTGGTGTCGGTGTGGGAACGATTGCACCGGGGGCCGTCTCTTCAGTCGTCTCGATCCATCACTGCTGGTAGCCACACGAACACGGTCCACTATCAGTTGTTGGTCCTGAGACGGTTCCGCTGACGAGTGACGCTCCGGAGACGGACCATCGCGGGACACAGACCACCGGAGTCGATCGCCGTCGATCAGGGTCCGCGCGATCGACCACGCTTCACGTGAAACGGTGGTGTGTCCGTGTGCATATGGCGAGGCCGTACATATGGCGAGGCCGTCGATCGACGCGGAACACGTGACACGGTGGGGTGTGTCCCCGAATCGTCGACTCCGTCGTGAGCGACGTCGACGGCAGCACTCAGTCGGCTCGATCCCCGACCGCGGTCGCCGACCGGATCGCGACGAACCGCACGTACCGGTCCAACGCGATCCACACGACGAGCGCGAGACTCGCGCCGAGCGCGTTCACGCCCATATCGGCGACCGCAAACGTTCGCGCGGGCAGCTGCGACTGCACGAGTTCGATCGCCACGCCGTACCCGACCGTCCCGATCCACATCCCGACTCGTCGCCGCACCGTCGACGCCGATCCGACCAGCGCGTAGCCGATCGACCCGCCGAGCCCCGTATACGCCAGGCCGTGCAGCCACGTCGAGTACGGAACGAGCCCGAAGGGTCCCCGCTCGATCGTTCCGGCTCCCGGCGGCGCGAACACGGAGTAGTACAGAATGATGCCGGCGACGAGCACGGCGGCTCCCAGGCGGAGACGCGTCGGGAGCAACGGGAGTCGGAGCCGGCGCCGAGTCACAGTGAGCCCACCATGCGAGCGGATGGTCGGCGACGGACCAAAACGGTTCGTGGTTCGACGGCGCGTCGTGTTCACGGACTCTGGCAGCGGACGACGACATTATGGCAGCGGACGACGACATTATGGCAGCGGACGACGACATCCACCACGACGAACGGCGTGGAAACGCTGACGCGCTTTCCGAGCGGATCGATGTTTCCGAGCGGATCGATGCGGTCGACGTCGACGACGACGAAACCTGTTCTCCCAACGAGCTGCGTGAGCGTCTCGGACGCTAGCCGGGCGGACTGTCCGGCGGCCACAGTACTTCGGTCGGTCTCGTCGAGCGGTGGGTATATATGAATCAGGATCGGCTGACACATATCGAACGACGCCGAGATCACCGTTCACGCTGCGGAGCAATGTTTTAATAGTTCCCTCACCGATCTCTTGGTACGATGTGCTTTGAGGCGCCGACCGTGGAAGAGGTCGCCGAAGCGACCGGTCAGGATCTCGAACAGGTGGCCAGGGACTTCCACGCCACCGCCAAGGCGGCTGAAGAGTCTCCCGATGAGACCGTCGACGTCTCTCCGGCGGACGATTAATCGATCTCTCGATGGGTGATCGCGAAGAACAGGGGTCGACGAACTGCATTGACCAGCTACTTCACGATGCAAACAGTCCCCACCTCCCGGTCCAGCAGTACGAGTTGAAGCGATTGCGGCGTTCTGCGTGGATCGTCCACCGGAATTTCTATGATATTACCAAACTGGGGACGAACGTCACGCAGGATGGGATGATCAGCTCACCGGACGGACTCGACGAGCGAACGATCCGGACGGAAGTATTCAAACGAGTTCATAATTATCTCTCATCGTTGTACTCGTTCAACGAGCAAGCAAGAGCGATCATCGACGACAAATACACCGGTCGGACGATCGACAAAGCTGATTTTCTTCCCGATCCCGACGGGACACGACGTGCAAGCGTACCGGCGTATAGCAAGCGGCTCGTTTTTCTTTGGGGGCTCCGCAATCAGTTCACTCACGGGCAGTACCGGTGTCTGAACCTCGACCAACACACGGCCCACGACGGGACGGAATATTTCGAGCTCACGTTCCGGGAATCGCTGTATGCTCCGACTCCGACGGGTGGACTTGAGGAGTCCGGTGACTATCTTCGATACTGTACCGCACGAGACCGGGAGCGTCCCCTCTGCTATATCGGCGAGTTTCACGAGGAGTACTTCAACGCGTTCGAGTCCGATCTCAACACGTGGTGTCGTCGGACGCTCCGGAGTTAACGCACACCTCGTGAGCGTCCGACGGCGTCAGCAGTTCTCCCCGAGGAGCCCACTCGCGCCATTCGCTTACCGATGGCCCTCTCCAGACCCATCGTCGGCACTCGGCGGCGGCACAGTGCTACGGCGGCGCGGCGGGCCCCCGGTCCGCCGGGCCATCGCGGTCACGTCTCACGCGGTCGCGTGCGGTTTGCGTCCGCGTCGCGATCCCGCACCCCTACACCGTCGATCGCCCACACGACCGACCGATCGCCCCCACGATCCCCCGTCACAGGGGACCGGTAAACCACCCATATTTAAACTGTTCCTCCACGCATCGTGTGACGATGAACGGGGGGTGGCGCTACCGGATCTCGAGCGCGGCCGGGGTGGCGGGACTGACGATTCTCGCGGTCACGATCGTCAACTCGAGCCCGGTCCAGACCCTCATCACCTCGCTGCCGGTGTTGGGACGCCTGTCTGTCGACGCGCCCTCGGGAGCCGAGGCGGTCTTCGAGGTATTGGTCACGACGGTCGTGGTGACCGGCGCGTTCCTGCCGCTTTATAAGCCCCGGCCGAGACGGATCCTCGATACGATCGCGCTCACCCAGAAGCGCGTGCTGGTCGCGACGTTCGCGCTGGCGACGATCGGCTACTTCGATTACACCTACCGGCTGCCGCGGGCGACCCTGATCGCGGTCGCGCCGGTGCTGTTGGTGAGCCTACCGGCGTGGTTCGTCTGGATTCGACGTCGACCCACCGGCGAGCCGGAGCGGGCGATCATCGTCGGGGACGATCCGGCCGAGCTGGAGCGGTTGGCGTCGGACGTGTCGATCCCGCTGTTCGGCTACCTCTGTCCCACGAGCGCGTTGATGCGGGCACCGATGGGACCCGATTGGGGGTCGGACGCGGACCAGCGCTCCTCGGTGGCCGCGGTCCCGGACGGGGGCGTGGAGATCGCGGGCCTCCAGCGGTTGGGAGGGCTCTCTCGGATCGAGGACGTCCTCGTGGAGTACGACGTCGATACCGTGGTGTTGGCCTTCGAGCGAACCGACCGGGCGGAGTTCTTCGGCGCCCTGGACGCGTGTTTCGAACACGGCGTCGACGCGAAGGTCCATCGCGACCACGCGGACGCGGTGTTGACCGCCGGGGACGACGTCGGGACGCTCGTCGACGTGGAGATCGAGCCCTGGGACGTGCAGGATCACGTGCTCAAGCGAGGGTTCGACGTCGGATTCTCGGTGGCAGGGTTGGTCGGGTTGCTGCCGGTCATTGCGGCCATCGTCGTCGCGATCAAACTGGATGATGGTGGGCCGATTCTGTATACCCAGGAGCGAACGGCGGTCTTCGGCGAGACGTTCGAGGTGTACAAGTTCCGGTCGATGGTGCCCGAGGGCGAGTCCGCGAAACCCGTCGAGGACGACGAGAACGACCGTATCACCGACGTTGGACGGATCCTTCGGCGGACGCACCTCGACGAGATCCCGCAGCTCTGGTCGATCCTCGTCGGCGATATGAGTGTCGTCGGACCGCGGGCGGTCTGGACCGAGGAGGAGTCGTTGTTGGAGGCGCAGACCCGGTCGTGGCAGCAGCGGTGGTTCGTGAAACCCGGATTGACTGGCTTGGCGCAAGTGAACGACGTGAAGAGTACCGATCCACGAGAGAAGTTGCGGTACGACCTGCAGTACGTGCGGAAGCAGTCGTTCGAGTACGATATGAAGCTCGTTGTACGGCAGATCTGGAAGGTCGGTGGGGATGTCGTGGAGACGATTCGGACGTAAACCGCATCTCGCGAAGTAGCTGCGACTGCCGACCGGTGTGGTCGGCTGCGATTTACAAACAGACGTCGTCGAAGACCGCTCCTACGACCCCGCAGCAACCGCGACCTGCGTCCCGTTTTCCACTGCCGCGTTCGAGACCTGCACCGACTGATTCCCGACCGTGTATTCTCCCGGATACGCGACTCGAACCGCGTACGTTCCGTTCTCGTTCGCCGTTCCCCGCTGTGCATACGCGAACTCCTCTCCGAACGTCGTCACGGTCGTACTCACGCGCACGTCCGTCCCCGGATCCCCCTGCCCGACGATCGACGCACCCGGAACCGGACGGAACACCTTGACGTTGCCACGTTCGGCCACGTGCACGAGCCGGAAGTGCCCCGACCCGTTCGCGACCGACGTCGCGCTCCCGTGCGCCTCGAACAGCTGTGCATAGGTCGTTCGCGGGTTCGCATCGACCTCCAGTCGTTCGATCGCGATGTAGCCGACGCGCCCCGAGAATCGGTTATAACTGCTATCCGGATTCGTGCTATTTACGAACGGTTCGTAGTTCGCCCGGGCATACCCATATCCGTTCCCCTCACCGCTCACCTGGTAGTTGTACATCCGCGCCCGTCCCCAGTTACTCAACACGTAGTTCGGCCCCTCACGCTGCTCCGCGTCCTCGTCGATCCACGCCGCCGCGTCCGCCTCGGCGTCGCTGATCGCCACGGTGTCCATTATTCCGGGCACGAGGAACAGACTCAGGCTGCCGATCAACATCACCGACAGCGTGATCGTGCTCATCCGCCGGATCGTCATCGAGTCGGGCCACCACTGGAACCGCGTCCGAGATCCGGATTCGTCCGTCTCGTCCTCGACGCCACGAGCCAACCCTCTCGGCCGATCGTCATTCCCGGACTTCCGGACGATCGTCGGCGGCTCGATCAGCTCCACTTTCCCCAACAGCCAGACCGTTCCGACCGCGGCGAACACCGCGGTCACCGCGGTCGCCTCCCCGGCGAAACGGATCTGGAAGAACGCGAACCCCAGCAGGCCGCTCGCGTAGCTCACGAGCACCAACCACTCCGGACGATGCTCCTCGGCACACCGCCACCCGACCCAGATCAACGCCGGCAGCGCGAAGAAGAGGAACCACCCGAAGTGGTCCACCGACCCGAAGAAGTAGCCGAAATCGCCCGAGACCAGCGACCGCGTCTCGGCGATCCCCTCACGCCCCAGCAAGCTGTTCAGAACTCGACGCTGCAACCGTGCGAAGTCATCGGGCCGAAACCGCGCGAACCCGGCCAGCAGCGGGACCACGCTCGCCGCCGCGGCCCCGAGATGCACGCCCGGGTGCAGCTCCAGCTTCTGGACCACGACCGCCGCGAGCACCACGAGCACCCCACCGATCGCCACCAACAGCGGCATGAAGACGACCATTGACTCCTGCCAGCCGTACCGCGTGTGCATTATGTATGCCAGCCCGAACCCGATCGCCAACGCTCCGATCACGGGCACCCCCGCGACCAGCGGGCTCCGATCGGTCCGAACGTCGGAGGCGGCCCGCAGCGTCACGTAGACCGCGAGCCCCACGAGCAGGATCGGCGACCCGCCCCACGAGTGGACCATCGCGGCGATGACGACGCCCATGCCCCCCGTCACCGCGATCGTCGCGGGTGACAGCAGATACGACCGCCACGCCCCGGCCGCGCGCCCCGAAAGCGATCGCGCGAGCCACAACACCCCCAGCACCGTCAGCGCCAGCCAGGCGTAATCCACGGTGTGGTGGTCGATGAAGCCGATTCCCGAATACAGCGCGTGCCCCGGAAACAGCGCGAACACGAGTACGGACGCCAGCGCCACGCGCTCGTCCGCGGTCGTCCAGATCGCGTACAGGTAGACGCACCCGCCCACGATCAGCGCCGAGACCACCGGAATCCACGCCAGGATCCCCGCCGCGGCCTCGGCCTCGCCGCCCCCGAAGACCTTGGTCGCCGCCCACCCGATCGTGTACGTCAGGGGATACCCCGAGGTCCGTCCCCCGAGCGCCTCCGAGAGCGCCTCGATCTCGAAGAGGCCGATATCGGCCGCCAGCAACCGCTCCGCCCAGTACAGGAAGTGGTAGGGATCGTTGCCCGGCAGGAAGACGCGCTCGCCCCTGAACACCGTCCCGATCGTCACGATCCGCATCACGAACAGGTACGCGAAGACCGCCAGCAGACCCGTGATCAGGTCCCGATGCAACCCCTCGCCGACCCCCGCGATCCACCCTCGGAGCCGCGCCCCGGGCGCGAGGTCGGCGCTTTTCCGATCGCTGCCGCCAGCCCCACGTCCGCCAGTTCCGCTGCCGCCAGCCCCACGCTCGCCAGCACTGCCGCCACCGTCACCGCCGGTGCCGTCGCCGCTCTCGGCACCGCCGCCCGCCGCGACCGCCTCGTACGCTGCTCGAACCGCCTCTGGATCACTGACTCGATAGCCCTCGCCCTCGCTCTCGACGATCCCCCGCGAGACGAGCTCGCCGAACGTCCCGGAGTCCGCCGCCAGGTCGTCGAACGTCCAGGGCGTTTCGGTCGCCGCGTCCGTCTCGAGCGCGTCCGCGACCGCCTCGGCCAGTTCCGGTCGGTCCTCGAGAAGGTTGCGCGTGGCCGCGTGCGGATCCGCCATATGTCGAAACCGTGTGCCGGCGACCGCTTAAAAGGCGTTGGTCCCCGGCGACGTCGTGGTGGGCGGAAGTGGTTGGGATCGATCGTCATTGGAAATTGCCTCGGGGGCAAGCGGTCCGGGACGCGGAGCGTCTCGTCATCAATCGGACTGTCCCACTCCTCTCCAGTGGAAAGTCGGTCACGATCCCGACCACTCGCCCGCATGTTTTCGCGCCTTGACGCGAACGACGGTGGCGTCCTCGATCTCGGGTGTGATCCGAAGCACCGGCGGTCGTCAGTCACTATTACCGGGAAAAACCCGGAATGTACGGGAACTTTTCACGATCGGCACGCGTATTTGGGATATAACCACGACGACCGATGACCGCGGTCGGCTGTACCTCCCGGCGGCGGTCCGCGAGGCACACGGCGAGCGCTACCGGATCGTCGACCTTCCCACCCACGTCGCGCTCTTCCCGGTGAGCGAGGATCCGCTCGCCGCGATCGAAGCCGAGGTCGGTGACGCCCTCGCGGGAGCCGACCTCGAGGAGCTCGAACGCGAGGCACGCGTGAAGGCCCGTCAGGGGATCGCCACGGAGCGACGCGCCGCGGACTCGCGGACTCCAAGACGGGGTCGAACTAGCTGATAATGGTGGAATGGGTGGCGCTAGCGGGCTGTGAGATCTGCCCTTCTATAGTAGACATTAGAAATAATTGCTCACGTTTGGAAGCGACAGCTGGTCAAGAGCGGTATCGATCGCCGTCGTGAGTTCATCGAGCGAGTCAAAGAATCGGTTGCTCAGAGCGTCCTGGAGTTGTCGCCAGCACTCTTCGACAGGATTGAGTTCCGGCGAATACGCAGGTAACGTGACGAAGGCGAGGTCGTCACGGGCCGCTAGGTCCGTGACGGCCGACGCCTGGAAGTACGGCGCTCCATCTAGCACGACGATCAAGTCTTCTTCAAATTCTTTGCATAACGCGAGAATGAAATGTTTCGCGTGATCGGCAGTGACGTACTCGGTGAACCGCGAGAAAAAGCAGTCACCGTTTTCGGTGACTGCGCCGAGTAGACACGTCCACTCACGTTGGCCAGAGAGTTCGACGCTCGGCCGCGTGCCGCGCGGAAACCACGCGGCACGCGGCTCGACCTGGACGGATTTCTTGGTCTGATCGATACAGACTACTGTGGCGTCCATCTCCGCTCGCTTTTTTTAATCTCGTCGTGGAACTCCTCTTGGTCGGATTCCTCAGATTCAGCGGCTGTACGTCGAGGTTTTTGATAGCTGAGTCCAGCTTCTTTCAGTAACCGCCGACAACTCGGGGCAGAGTACTCAACGCCGTAGGTTTCTTCGAGAAAATCTTGGACGAGCGCCGGCGTCCACGCCGGCGCGTCGATCCCGACTTCCTCGGGTGGTTCATGAACAGTTCGTTCGAACTCTTTTTGCTGTGATTCTGAGAGCTTTCGTTTTCTCCCAGATCGATGAGCATCAGACACAGCTTGCTCAAGCGGTTCGTCTGTATCAAGTCGCATCAACCAGCTGTAGATCGTTCTTCGCCCGGTGTCATGCCACTCTGCAAGTTCGGTCTGCGTGACACCGTCCTTGTACGCGATCGCAGCTAACAACCGTTGAGTCGGCTTGTTTCCGTCAACATTGTTGAGGGCGTCTTGGAGTTCTTCGACGGAGATCTCGTCGAGATGATCCATTGAGTATAGTAACAATCTTTGAGCGGAAAGTTCTAACGATTACTATACTATATTCGGAGTAACGGCCGCCGGTTTCACTCCTCGGCGGCCGCGTTGACGCCCTCGCGCACCTTCACGGCCATCCCGGTCCCGAAGGCGCGCATCTCGGCGGCGGCCAGCTCGGCGCGCCCGACCGCCACCAGCTCGTCGGCGGGCGTCACCACGAGCACCTCGTCGCCCGGTCGGACCGCGTCGTCGACTCCCTGGACGAACTTCGCGAACGCGTTCTTCCCGTCGCGCACGAAGGGCTCGCTCTCCTCCCCGACGGTCACGCGGTACGCCGGGGGATCCAACGCCGCCGCGAGTCGCCGCCCGCCGGCGATACCCAGGGTGAACCGGCCGTCGGTCCCGTAGGAGACGAGCCGCTCGCCCGCGTCACCCCCCGAGGCGTCGACGTCGCCGGCCAGCACCTGTCGGGGCCGGCCGCCGCTCGAGCGCCGGATGGAGTGGGGTTCCTCCGGCGGAAACAACGCCGCCCCCGCGCCCGCGCCGAACTGGTAGTCCGCGACCACCCGCAGGTCAGCCAGCCCCGTCGTATCGCTCATACCCCAGCCTGGCCGGCGCGACGTATAAAGAACTCGTGCGCCACGTCACTGGCGGCGGGATCCGCTGCGCTGAGCGGGCGGAGTGCCTCGATATCGTTGGATACCCCTGGGTATCGTGCCGACGAGACGCGTTACGTCCCGAATCATTCGTCCGGGGTCGATCATCGAACCGATACGTGTTGTTACACTAACTCGGACAGCTGTCGACGATCGATGCCCTCCGCATCGAGCCGATCGTGAATAGTCCGAAGCAGTTCCACGGCGTTGGGACCATCGCCGTGGATGCAGATGCTGTCCGCTGGAAGATCGATCGTCGTTCCGTCGGCCGCCTCGACCGTTCCGTGCTCGGCGATGGACACCACGCGATCGGCCACGAGTTCGGGATCCCGTCGTTTTTTCCGTTGTTCCACGATGATCGTTCCGTCGGCTGCGTAATCGAGATCGACGTATCCCTCGAACACGGTGTCGAGCGCGTCGTATTCCCGTGCGACTGCGAGAATGTTCCGATCGGTTGCGAGATAGATGAGACTCGGATCGACCTCAAGGATCGCCTCTATGACGGCCCGTGTATGTTCCTCGCTTTCCGACAACATCGAGTACATCGCCCCGTGCGGTTTCACGTGCTGAACCTCGACTCCGTGGTGCTTGGCGACGCCTAACACGGCACCGAGCTGATAGATAACGTAATCGCGTACTTCCGCCGGCGTCGCGTCCATCGTTCGACGACCGAAACCGATCTTATCAGGCAAGCCCGGGTGAACTCCAATGCCCACGTCGTGTTCGGCCGCCAATTCAATCGTCTCGAACAGCACGTGCGGATCGCCGGCATGGAAGCCACCGGCGACGTTGGCCGAGGTGATGTACGGCATCACCGCCTCATCATCTCCCATTCGATAGTTTCCGAAACTCTCCCCCATATCGCAGTTCAGATCGATTGCTGTCATCGTTGCGTACTGTGTCCTGGTATCTGCTGTCCCGTATTCGATCCGTCGGCAGTCATCCGTGTCCGGGCGAGGGAAGGTGGTCGGATCGTGGTGCGTCGATCACGGTTCCGTTGATCGAACACGATGCCACCGGTGAACGAGCCCCTTCTCGTCGACGATCGTCGGGAGCTACGTCGTCGTCGTTTCCGGCGGTCGTCGGTGGTCGGTGGCCTGTTCGAGCGCGTATCCGTATTGTATCAGCGATGCTTCATCGTAGGGCTTTCCGAGGAGTTCGATGCCGACCGGAAGGTCGTCATCGGTGAACCCCGCAGGGACTGATATCGCCGAACAAAGCGATTGTGAGGCGATGATCGTGTTCGTGGCGAACGTCATCGTTTCGTATTTCCCGTCCCTGATCTCCGATTCGGACGGCGGCGGGACTTGTACATCCGGGTAGACGATCGCATCCAGATCGTTTTCCGCGAAGACGTTCAGGATCTGCTGTTGAAACTCGTGTTGTGCATTGCGGGACTTCCAATACTCGATGCTATCATCCAGGGTGTCCGGACCCTCCTCCGCGAACGCGATGAAAAGGTCAAGCAACGCGTGATACTGGCCGTTTTCGTACATCTCATCGACGGATGAAACGGGCGTCTCACGTTCCGAGAGGAACTCGTTGAGATCGTGTTTCGACTGCAACACGTACAGCATCGTCTCGTTAAGATACTCATCGAGGTTCGGTATTTCGATCGGATCGACGAGCGTCGCACCAAGGTTCGAGATCGTCGTCAGCGCTCCTTCGATCACGTCATTCACCCGTGTTGCGGTCTCGTTGTCCCCGAAGCCGTCCCGAAGAACCCCGATCCGTGCACCCCGTAGTCCGTCCTCGTTCAATGCGTTCGTGTATGACCCACCGTGGTCGCTCAATGCCGATTTTCCGGAGAGGCCATCCTTGCCGTCATACCCCACGAGCACGTCCAACATCTTTGCGGAATCCCGAACGGTTCGGGTCATCGGCCCTGCCGTATCCTGTTGTGAGACCAGCGGACTCACTCCGGATCGGCTGATCAGTCCCGGCGTCACCCGCACCCCGACGAGATTATCGAACGAAGCGGGGACACGAATGGATCCACCACAGTCGGTTCCGATCCCGACCGCACCAAGATTCGCGGCGACGGCGGCACCGGTTCCACTGCTTGACCCACCCGGATCGTGATCGAGGTCATAGGGGTTTTTCGTTCGTCCCGCGATCGACGAAAACCCGAACCACGACGTCGCCCAATCGGGCATATTGGTCTTCGCCAAAATCACTGCACCTGCATCACGCAACCGCTGTGTGACTGTCGATTCCGAGTCGGGATAGTATCCGTCGAATGCTTCGGATCCGTATGTCGTCGGCATATCCGTGGTTTCGACGTGATCCTTGACGACGACGGGAATCCCATGAAGGGGGCCGACGAATTCACCCGTGGAGGCGAATTCTGCATCGAGTTCTTCGGCCCGCTGGCGGGCCGTCTCGTTGACCGTTCGAATCGCGTTCAATTCCGGTCCGTCGCGATCGAACCGCTCGATCCGGTCGAGATACCGATCGACGAGCTCCTCGCTGGTTAACTCGCCGGATTCGAACGCTCTGTGGATCTCCGTGAGCGTGACTTCCTCCACTGAATATGCCATACTGAAACATCATCACAGCGGCGTATAAGCGTATGTGATACAGAAATACGTACCGTTGACACGGCACCTCTGACCGTGAGTCTTCTTACCGTACCTCGATCGGAAACCGGTCTCGCGAGCGCGATCTTCCATCCAACGCATCCGGATCCCGTGGGTTCTTTGGTGTACCGGTCCCTCTTCGTATCGATCGTCGCCGATGGTTGCCTGCTCATACTCAACACGCGATCGACGTGCCCGAACCCATCACCTCGCGGGCTCCGGACAGTGAACGCGAACGACCGGTCGATCACGGCGTTCACGATGGCCGCCCACGGGCTCGTCCACACCTACGAGCTGTCGATCCCGATCCTGATGACGGTCTGGCTGACCGAGTTCTCGGTCACCGCCGCCGTCCTGGGCGCGGTCGTCACGGTCGGCTACGGCCTCTTCGGCGTGGGCGCGCTTCCCGGTGGACTCCTGGTCGACCGGCTGGGATCCAGGCGGCTGATAGTCGGCTGCCTGTTCGGGATGGGACTCTCCTTCTTCGGGCTCGCCCTGGCCCCCTCGCTGGCCGGAATCGCGGTCACGCTCGCGCTCTGGGGGATTGCCGCCAGCGTCTATCACCCGGCCGGGCTCGCGCTCATTAGCAACGGCGTCGACCCTGACCGCCGCGGCGTGGCCTTCGGCTACCACGGGATGGCCGGCAACGCCGGGATCGCCTTCGGCCCGCTGGCCGCGGCGGTGCTGCTGCTCGTCGCAGATTGGCGGGTCGTCGCGGCTGCCCTCGGAGTGCTCTCGATCGCCGCCGGCGTCGTGGGGCTGTCCGCCGACTTCGATGAAACCGCCGGCGTCGAGGTGGTGAACGAAGCGACCGGAAACGGAGCGGATAGGGACGACGCGAGCCAGGACGACACCCGGGACGCAAGCCGGGACGAGGCCGAACCGGACAACACCACGACCATCCGATCGCTGGGCGATTTCCTCCAAGGGAGTCGGCGGGTGTTCACCGCCGGATTCACGCTCGTCTTCCTCGTGGTGCTGTGTAACGGGCTCTTCTATCGCGGGATGTTGACCTTCCTCCCGGAGCTGCTCCGGGAGTTCCTCCTCGCCGCGATGGGCGACGTTCGGCTCGGACTCTTCGCTCCCGACAGCCCCCTCGCCGAGGAGTTCGACGTCTCGCGGTACGTCTACGTGGGGCTGTTGACGGCCGGGATCGCCGGCCAGTACACCAGCGGCCGGCTCCTCGACCGGATCGAGCCCGAGCGCGGGCTCGCGACCGTGCTGTTCCTCCTGGCGATCATCGCGGGTGCGTTCGTCCCGCTGGCCGCGGCGGGGGTTCTCCCCCTGTTGGCGGTCAGCGCCGCGCTCGGGTTCGCGCTGTTCGGCATCCAGCCGTTCAGCCAGGCGACCGTTGCGGCCTACTCCCCGCCCGAATCGCGCGGGCTCTCGTTCGGGTTCACCTACCTCGGGATCTTCGGCATCGGCGCGCTGGGCGCGACGATCGTCGGCGTCGTCCTCACCTACGCGGCCGCCGATGCGGCCGTCTTCCTCGTGCTCGCGGCGGTTGCGCTCACCGGCTGCACGCTGGCGACCGTGCTCCGTCGTCGCGATCTCCGGCCCTGACCGTTCGTCGCGGGAGCGCCGCTCGCCGCGGGCACCTCCTGTGACGGGAGCGCCGCTCGCCGCGGGCACCTCCTGTGACGGGAGCGCCGCTCGCCGCGGGCACCTCCTGTGACGGCCCCGCCGACCGCGACCGCTCACTGCGGCAGCCTCGCGAGCCGACTCCGGATCCAGGCGAACGCCGCGAACAGCACCAGCCCCAGCGGCACCCCCACGACGAACCCGCCGAGGAACCGGCCGATCGCGAGCCCGAGCGCCATCCCCAGAATGAACGGCATCGCGAGCGCCTCGGCGATCTCCGCCGGCGGTCGGTCCGTGTTCATACGCGCCCTTCACGTCCCCGAGCTAAAGAAGGAACGTGTCCTCGCGCGCGCCCAGGTCGATGAACGTATCGACGGCGTCGACCAACTCGTCGGCCGTCGAGGATTTGAAGCTCATCGCCTCCACGCGCACGCCCTCGTGCCGGAGGTGTGAACAGAGCCGCGAGAAGTCACCGTCGCCGGTGCACAGCACCACCACGTCGACGTGGCTCGCCAGCGTCACCGCATCCAGGCTCATTCCGACGTCCCAGTCGGCCTTCTTGCTCCCGTCCGGGAACGTCTTGATGTCCTTGATCTTCGTCTCGAAGCCGATGTCGCGCAGCGCCTCGAAGAAGCGCTCCTCCTCGGGCGACTCCGCGCGGATCACGTAGGCGATCGCCCGCACGAGCTGGCGGTCCTGGACCGCCTTCTCCAGCAGCGCGGAGTAGTCGATCTTCCGGGAGTAAACGCTCTGGGCCGTGTGGTACAGGTTCTGTGAGTCGGTCAACACGGCCACGCGCTGGCTCGGATGGATCTCGGTCATACCCGCCGGTTCAGCCCCCTCGTTTAAGGTGGTTCCCACTCGTCCGGGTCGCGTGTCGATCGTCGCGGTCCGATGGTGCGCCACAGCGGACGATGACGACGACGTCGCCCAGCTGAATGGCGCAGCAAACCCACGGTGAGACGACATTCGCGTCCGGGTCGTCAGCCGGTCGTCTTCACAGTCCGTACTGCTTCCGAACCACTCCGTCGAGGCCGCGATCCTCGAGCAGGTCCATCGGCGCCAGCATATCGAGCTGAACGACTCCCGGCAATCGGCCGATCTGTACCCCGCCGGTGAACGTACACCGGGCGCGGACCTCGCCCTCGCTCATCCCCAGTAGCTTCGATGTGCGATCGAACGCGTTCTGGGTGGCGTCGTTGACCGTCGCACCCGAGCCGACCACCTGTATCGGCGCCATCTCGGTCTCGACGTCGACGTCGTGTTCGATGCCGAGCTCCAGTCCCGCATTGCGCTCGTCGTCGCTGTAGGGCTGGCTGATGAACGGAAGGTCCGCCTCGTTCGGGAGGAGGATCGGCCCGTCGATCTCGAGGCCCGTGATCACCTCGACGTCCATCGTGACGGTGCCGCTGACGTCGGTCGTGTGCAGCGAGAGTTCGCCGTCACCCTGGTTGGCGTGGAGGTCGCCAACGTAGATTCCGGCACCGTCGATCACGACGGGGCAGATCAGCGTTGCGCCCGCCCGGACCTCCGGGATGTCCATATGGCCATCCGTGCGTTTCTCCAAGTCCTTCTCGGTAGTGACCCCGTAGTCGTGGTCCGCCCCGATGAGACTCTGTCCGAAGTCCCCGGCGTTGTGGGAGTCGGGAAGGGTGACCGACGGCGTCGTGCCGATGTTCCCGATGAACGGTCGCAGTCGACCGAGCGTCCCGGGCATCCCGTCGGGCTCGTAGAGCAGGATGGGGTGTTGACGGGAGTTCTGGGGGATATCCATTACCTCCTCGGCGTTCAGTGCGAGCTCGTGGGCACCCTCCTCGTCCAACGTGACCCCGACGGCGTTCTCGTGGTCGAACGCGACGGTGTAGCCGTACTCGAAACCGAACGACGAGGCGTTGGCTCCGCACTCCGCACACCGGATGGCGTCCTCACCGGTGCCCTCGACGACCGAGTCCGGCCACGTCGTCCCGCACTCCGGACAGCGGTGGTCGACGAACGGGTCGTCCGTGAACGCTCCCTCGCGTTCGGCCATCGATCCGGTACTCGTCGCCAGACTCGTCACCTGGACATCGCGAATGTGGATCGCGACGGCGTCGCCGACTTCGGCGCCCTCGACGCGGATCGGTCGCGTCACCTCGTGGCCGCCACGAAACGACGGCGTGATCATCGGACCCCAGCACCCCGGCGGTGTGTACGTCTCGATCGTCCCGCCGTCGGCGACGGTGCCGGCCCACTCCTGGTCGGGTCCGACGAGTCCGAGCGTGTACTGGTCGACGTACAGCTCTTCTCGTACTTCTTGCTGAGACATATCGTACATAGTTGGTGATCTATCACCATAAACCCGCCGTCGGTCGCTCCTCGACGCTTCCGGAGACGACACGTGAATCGGGTGGTAGAGTGCTCTTCCCACGGCGTTTATTTCACATCCTCATACCCGAATCACCCGTGAGAACGTGCGTGCAAATTGAAGGAGTATGCCACCGGCATCTATATGAGTATGAAAAAAGTATGAATAGATATGCCCGAACACAAACGGAAAGTCGGAGATCGGGGGCAGGTGACGATTCCGAAGGAACTGCGGGATCGTCGTGGCATCGAAGGCGGTGACGAAGTTGAATTCGTTGAAGTGAATGACGAGATTGTGATCAAACCGCCGACAGATGAGGAACGGCTTGCTGAAGGATACCGAAAGAGAGCCGAGCGGTCTCGTGAGTTGGCTGCAGAGATGGAAGACGCATCCGCAGAAGCAACCGGGCATCTCGGTGACGCACCCGGCTGGAGCAAGTGAATTCTGGAGTCACGTGTGCAGGTACGCCGCGGCGACATTGTCATCGTTGAACTGAATCCCACGAAAGGGAGTGAGCAGCAAGGAAAGAGTCGGCCCTGTGTTGTCATCCAGAACGATGTTGGGAATCAGTACTCACCGACAACCATTATCGCTCCATTCACCACGCAGTACACGTCTGGAGACACGTACCCGTTCGAGGTGGAAGTGCTGGCTTCGGATACTGCCCTCGATCACGATTCAGTGGCTGATCTAAGCCAAATCCGGGTTGTCGACATCGACAAACGTGTCAAAAAGAACGTTGGATCTGTCCCGTCATCAGCTATGGTGAAAATCAACTCGGCAATCAAAGATAGCCTCGATATTTGAGCAAAAAGTTCCGTCTGTGGATAGTCTGCATTGAACGATATGCCACTTGAGGGGATATATAAACGCTCCGCCGTAGGATAGCGTATGCAGACCCACATCGTCCCGGTCGGGTTCGACTACGACCGGCTGATCGCCCCGCTCGTGCGGGACCAGCTCGACGTCGACCACGTGGTGTTGCTCGAGGGCGCCGTCGGCAGCGAGGCCAACGTCGAGTACTCCCGCCGGCTGGCCGAGAAGCTCGAGAAGGACTTCCGGAACCTGCTGGGCGCCGAGACCGAGCGGTTCGTCGTCGCGGACGTCTACGACTACGACGCCGCCTTCGAACAGGCCTACGCGCTCATCAACGACGAGCTCGACGCCGGCAGCGAGGTGTGGGTCAACGTCTCCGCGATGCCCCGGACGGTCTCGTTCGCCTTCGCGACCGCTGCCCACTCGATCATGGTCGAACGCGAGGGCGACCGCGACCGCATCCACACCTACTACACCGTCCCCGAGAAGTACCTCGAGACCGAGCTGGCCGAGACGCTCCGAACCCAGTGTGACCTCCTGGAGGACCTGCAAACGGGCGCGATCGACGCCGACGACGAGCGCCTCGCCGACCACCTTGCGGCGGCCCGGGACCTCCTCGCGGAGTTCGACGAGCGGGGGACGACGATCGGCGCCAAGCAGTTCGGCGAGGACCACATTATCGAGCTGCCGGTCGCCTCCTTCTCGAACGTCAAACCCTTCGAGGAGCTGATCCTCTTCACCCTCGGGGAACACGGCGTCTTCGAGTCCGTCTCCGAGCTCGCGGAGACGCTCGCCCGCGAGCTGGGCGAGGAGTACACCGACTCCTTCCGCTCGAAGGTCATCTACAACGTCGACCAGCTCGGCCCCGGTGGCAAGGGCTACATCGAACGCGAGGAGCACGGCAAGTCCTACCGGACCCGCCTGTCGCGGATCGGCGAGCTGTGGGTCCGGTCGCACGCCGACGAGTCGGAGTGACCGATCGTCTCCTGCGCCGCCGCTCGTTCGGCGGCCGGGGACCGATACGCCGACGCCATTTCACCCGGTTCGAAACGAGTGGTCCAGCGACGGCGCGCTGTGGGTCAGCGACCCCATCGAGACGACGTCGACGCCGGTCGCGGCGTACTCGCGCACGGTCTCGAGGGTGATCCCGCCGCTAGCCTCCGTGATCACGTCCCCGAAGTTTTCCCTGCTCCCTGTGTCCGCCGTGTCCTCGAGATCGGCGAGCGCCGTGACCGCGCGCTCGACGGCCTCGGGCGCCATGTTGTCGAGAAGGACGACGTCCGCGCCCGTGAGAGCTGCCTCGCGCGCGGTCGCGACGTCCTCGGCC